>NZ_JBXWQI010000030.1:0-29788 GCF_059612305.1 Ruegeria sp. CDSA033
TCGCCGAACTAGCCGGTTAACACCGATGCGATCGCTGAATTAGCTCGCCATGCTCAAAAGTTTGCAACAGAGCCGTTCATCATCGAATGGCTGCTCGATACAGACATGCCGCGCCGTGCCCAAATCGGCTTGAACAAGGGTGAAGCGCATCATGCCCTCAAAAACGCTCTGCGCATTGGCAGGCAAGGAGAAATCCGCGACCGCACGACCGAAGGGCAGCATTTCCGGATCGCAGGGCTGAACCTGCTCACCGCCATCATCATCTACTGGAATACGAAACAGCTTGGCATCGCGGTCGCGCAACGGAAAAAAGCCGGATTGGAAACACCCGTCTATCTCCATGCGCACATCTCGCCCCTTGGTTGGGCACATATCATCCTCACAGGCGAATACAGGTGGCGTAATAAGATGAAGGCAGTGAACCAAGAGTCCGGGATGCATGGACATCGGAAGGTTGCTCCTACAAGTAAGAATCAGGTGTTGCCAACCTAATATCTACACGTTTAAGCTGATTTTTGCGGCAGGGATCACCATTCCTTAGCGTTGATCATGCACTCGATCCAGCCCGCCATTTTACCAACCTCTAAAGGCATTATTCTTTGACAATACACATCACGAGAAATTCTAGAATTGGTGTTACTGTTGGCGCAATTCTGGTAGCAATTTCCCATATCTTTCCGGTCGCACCAGTGAGCGCTGAAAACTTACCGCTGGACATCGCACGAGCGGAAACTGAACAACGGGTTCTTACCGGATCGTATGGGAGTCCTTTGTGTTTTCTGCCGCAGCAGATTGTCCGCGATTCCGAGGTCCATTTCGTCTCATACGATGCAGGAAATTTACGCGACCTGCCTATCGATATAGGTTACTACGACCGTGTGAAAACCGACCGTTACGCTGACGCCAAAGTCTTTGTTAAAGATATGGGGAAACCGATTGTCCTGGTTCTAGGTGCCAATCAATCAGCCGTCTGGGATATCGTTGCCGACCAAAACGCTAACATAGCGGGCATACATATCACCTCGCGCGGTGATGCTTTGATAACAGGGGCGGATGAGCAAATCCCTGTCACACGCAAAACACCGGATGACAGGCGGCTAGGTTTATCGGGCGACTGTCAGTCTGCTGAAAAAGACGAGTTCACAACAGCGGATGATGAGGTTTTCCAAAACGCTCAAAAGACACTTTCGTCTTTTGGGCAAGGGCTTGATTTTGGTTCAGGCATAGCAGCCGAGTCTGCCTTGCAACAATATGCAGGCAAAAGCGTCGGTTCTATCCACTTTGTGAAGGCTCAAGACATCAGAGTTTCACCGGCAATTCGCACTGCATTTGTAGAAAGAAAAAGAACTGGAAAAGCTGCGATGGCGGCGTTTGATCCCCATTGGTTCAGCAAACCCATTTCCGATCCGACTCCCATTGAGATTCCACTGGAAATTGAGAATGCAAATGAAGGGTTAGACTGGCTGATAGAGCAAGGGCATGCGGCGCGGAGTTCCACTAGGTTGGGCGAGAAAATATGCAATGATGGGCGCAATTTTGCTTTGTCTTGGGGCGTAGATTTGCCTTCGTCTGTGGATTGCCAATGGACCCGGAGTCACTTTGCCGATGAGACGCCACACCAGGAGATTGTTATTCTTCGCAATATCGTCGCCGGGAACCTGACCCACCGAAGGTTACGAAACTATACGGTTTTTGCTGCGCTAGGTACATCTTTGCGATTTCGTGATCCTCTCATGAGGTTGCGTGTAGTTGACCTGTCTCAAAATCAGTTCCTTCCGCACAAGTGGTGGTGGTGAAACGACAATTGAGTGGCATAAATTTTCAGACTCGGATCAATGCCGCCGATGACAATAAGCGGTCCTGGGCAAGTATAGCGGTGTTCGACAGCATTGCGGTGCCTTCTTCCAAGATCAAGCGTCGCGCGGCGAAGGATTGGTACTCGACCTATTTGGAAAATTCCTTAAAGCCCTTTTCTGCACTCAACCTGAATCGACCCCAGATACGAAACCGGTCGACGCTGGTCTAATTAGGATGTCTGCGTTTCCCGCTGTAGTTACCGATACGGTCGCTATCCCTGGCGTCGTCAAGCGATGGCGTCTGGCAGCGCTAAACAGGATCGGCACCACATTCACGACCCCGAGCCCAATCAAGACAAACCCAAGCGAGGCTAACACCGGCTTTGCTGACGGCAGAATCTCCGAGATCCCGATAATCGCGATTGATCCGCCAACTGGCAGGACAAGACCCCTTCCTCATCGCTCTACAATTCAGTCGCCAGTCGGGCGGACCAGAGCCATTGCGATTGAAGACCGAATGTCTCACGAGGGCTGCTTGTAAACTTACAGTAAGTCGTTCGGGTCAGTGATGCCACTGACAAACAGTAGTGTTACGCTGTCACCGGAAGAAAACTCGACGGTTGTGTCCAGTTCCCCGTCGCCATTGATGTCCGCCTCAGAAAGATTATCAATGGTTAGGCCACCGCTTAGTACCAGGGAGTCCGACAGAAGTTCAAAATCGCTGATAGTGTCATTGCCATCCCCAGGATTGAAGTGAAACTCGTCAGCGTCAATACCACCAGCCATTTCATCATCGCCAGTTCCGCCAATTAGGATGTCAGTTCCCGTACCTCCTTCCAAACTGTCTTGCTCAGATCCACCATCCAATATGTCGTTTCCGAGGCCACCAAATAGAAAGTCATCTCCTCCACGTCCAAGCAACTCGTCGTTACCAGCAAATCCACTGAACACATTAGCTCGTGAATCTCCTGCAACAAAATCTGACGCGCCGCGGAACAAGTCTACAGACTCTATGCTACGAGCTACGCTGGTTTCTCCCGCTCCGTTGGTGAACCAAAAGAACCCAGTTAAGTCAGATTCCAATCTAGCTGCAGTGTCTGGGTGAAGGGCGGCAAACCCTCCAAAAGTATCATCAACAAACTGCGTAACTTCTTCAGGTGTTAGTGTGTTTTCCATATCGATGCTAACTGGGAGTGGACCAGTAACATCGAGAGTGTCGAAGCCATCTCCGCCATCAATCAGGTCCGATGTGCCAAACACTGGGTCACCAGGTGATATGTCAGGATTTCCATCTGCAAATACCTGATCCCCTGCTCCCCCAAGAAATATGTCACTGTTCTGAGAACCGGCGACATTCTCTATACTTATTAGGGTGTCTCGGTCACCGTGTGTGTCGACAACAACATCGGCGTTCCCCGCTTCGGTTGTTGAAAAAATTACTTCGAAACCGCGAAAGGCTTGGTCCAACAATCCGTAGGAAACACCGTCGAAGCCAGCGCCTCCCGTGACTACATCGTCTCCACCAAAGGGCTCAAATATCGCTCCACCGGTATCGGAAGCATAGAATTCGTCATCGCCAAGCGTGCCAAAAATAAACTCTGTATTCGTGATCGTGTCCAAATAGTCGACGCCCCCGAAACGGTGTGCCACCGTCCCATTAACACCATCAACGAGAACTACAACTATCGGGGATTCGGAGTTCGTATAGTCTACCGTGTCAAAACCCTCACCGGCGTCGATGTTGTCATTTCCCGCATCCGCAAGAATGTAGTCGCCGCCGTCATCGCCCAAAATAGTATCGTTACCGCCAAAACTGAAAAAGGAATCTGAGCCGGTAGTACCAGTTAAGGTCTCATCATCCTCAGTGCCTTCAATTGGTCCCGCCGGTGGCAATTGATAATCAAACAGTGAGACATCCGCAAAAACAACAAGTGAAATATTTGAAAATGTATCGACACCGTCGCGCCCCGCCACCGAGTCAGTGATCCGGTATGTGCTTCCTGCAACATTCTCAATCAAGTATTCGGTGCTATTTCCCGATAGAACTATTGTATCGTAGCCAAGACCGCCAATTATTATGTCGTTTCCTTCACCTCCAACTAATGTATCATCTCCTTCTCCACCGTTCAGTGTGTCATTACCGGCGCCACCTCTCACGAAATCGTTTCCTTTAAGCGCGTTGACTTCATCGTTGCCCGCTCCGCTTTCGATCAAGTTGTCTGAATCAGAACCTGTAATAAAGTCACCCCCGTCTCCAGCGATCACGTTTTCTATTCCGATAAGAGCATCCAGATCGACATCTTCCCCTTCGGCAAATCCGGTCGGTGTGTTTGGAGCCAACGATGGCGCTGGCGCAGGTGGATTCGACAGCAACTCGCCGATCGTGGCGAATGTGGCTGAAAAGGCCGATGTTTGCGCGCTGCGGTCGATTTCTCGAAGATCAACTATGACCCCATTTGCGGCAGATGTGTATCTAATGGTGTCGTTACCAGCGCCGCCGATATAGATATCATCTCCCGCACCTTGACCCGCGACGATGGTATCATCCCCGCTACCTGCGTCTACATAGTCGTCGCCGTCGCCTGGATAGATCGTGTCATTTCCGGCTCCGCTACGGATTACGTCATCGCCGACATCGCCAGTAATGTCGTCGTTTCCGGAACCAGTTGTGACAACACCCCCAACAGGGCTGGTAATTGTGACTGTCTCATCTCCGGTCGACCCGGAAAGGTCAATTTCTTCCTTCAGAGGATCAAACAATTGCCCATCTATATAGAGTTCGGCGACCTCGAACTTTGAAACTGACAGTTTCAAAGTTTCGAATTGGAAGGCTTTCCGACCAGTGGCTGTCTTGAGAAACTCAAAATACGCTGTGATCTCTGCCCGAACATCAGGATCGGACCACTCCTCGCTCGTCAGTTCGAGTTTGAGTGTGTCCTTCCCTTTTCCGCCGTTGTAAGTATCCCAAAGCCATTTTCTTCCAGAATTCTCTGCTAAATTGAAAATGGCTATATCGTCGCCTGATCCGGTTTTGATGAAATCTGCACCGGCTCCGCCATTTACGATGTCGTTGCCACGACCGGTCCACACGAAGTCTGACCCATCACCTGCGTGAACCTCGTCGTCGCCTCGACCTGAAAAGATGAGATCTGACCAAGGTGTGCCGAAAATTTTATCGTCGCCGCCACGTTTAAAAATTAATGCCATTTTTGGATCCCCCCGTTCAAAAAATTGGCAGTTATTATTGGTCTTGCTGCGAGTAATTAGCAGCGAAATATTTGTAAGGTATCACAAAAGAGCCTGAATTTGTACGCAATTGTGTATATAGCGGCTACATAACGTGATGTTAGCGTAAACAAATTGACAGGTGAGGATGTCATGGAATTTGGCGCTTCCCGGTACGGCGGCGACAAACATGTCAATATTTCTAGGGCATTGCCAAGTCTGCATCCAGGCGATCACGCATTGGAAATATTCAGACCGCATGGTGAAACACACTTGGAAAGGATCTCACAGAAGGCGGAAATTCCAAGTTTGCTGGTCTTTGCTTTCTTTAACACAGACTCATGAGACTACAGCTACTAGTTGGGAAAGTTGTTTGCGAGTCTGGTCCTTGGGGTCTTTCTTTGAAGAAGGCTCTAGGGCTCATCCCTTGACTTTGCAATTCGGCTTTTTGCGCGAAGCTGCCCTTAGTCGAGCCGAATATTGCGACCGCAGCGAAGGTCTGCTGTGTGGCCCATACCTCCCAAAGTTCTGCGGTGAGGCGAATGTCAGCTTTCACGCTGTAGCCCTGCGACGAATTCGCATCCTGACGCAGGTTCGATGGGACAGACTCTCTTCAAAAATCGCCTGAAATCTGTCCCAAAACCCCTGAGGAAGGGCACAGAAAGTCTAGTGTTGTATTAAGTCAAACCCAAAACTACTTTGAGGCGATTGAAGTTGGCGGCAGCAGGCAATTGAGACCGAGATTCTTTATATATGGCGCGGCGCTTCTTTGCGCGGTTCTAGCCATTCTCATGCGTTTTGGACAAGAGATGTCTTTTTCAAACGCTTCTACTTGTGGCGAAACATCGGTAGCACCGGAAAGTCGCATTTTTGCCTGCCCTAATAGAGCTAATACTGATGGGGGCGAGTTGGCAGCAAACGTGGTTTCCGTTGCTGGGACAAATATTGATACGGCTAACGGCGTTGTTTCAAATCATGTTGTTGCTGATGAAGCCCTCGATTTTGGCCCAGGCATCAATCGCAAAGAAATGCGGGAAATGATGTTGAATGGGGAATTGTCTGAGTTCTGGCAGGCTATCGATCAAAAAGCTCCAGAAGATATGGACAATATTATTGATCGCCTCTTTGGGAACAAACACCGCCTACCAGATAATCAGAACACCCGTAACTCACTCAATCAACAAATACAGGACTATAGATTACGGCTATCGAAGTACGGAAATTCGCTGACAGATGAGCAACGGATCGAGATATTTAGCATTCGCAACCATTACCTCCGCTCTTTCGACGATCCAATTGCTTGCGCAATTGCTGCTCGCCAAGGTGCTCATAAGCTTGGCGTCGAACAACTGTCTAAGGTCTATGACGAGTTAGACCAAGTGGCATCGACGATGATAACTTATCTGCTTGATGCTCGTTCGGTTAGCAAAGAACCAGCGGAGGTTCTCTCTTCGCCATCTGATGATGACTATGATTTGCTATTAGAGCAAGTGGAAAACAATGGAATCACAGAGCTAGAATTACAGCCGTTATACCTCGATACGTGGGGAGATCCCGCGTATTGTGGTGTTTATTTGGGCTACTATGACAATGTATCCGAATTACCCGGCTCAGCCGGGAGGGCGATCAGATTTGTTGAAATCTCGAACCTTCTGAGTTCAAAATTAACTCCATAATACAAATGAGATTTAATTGTAGTCAGGATTCAAACTCTTCACTCAATTGATTCTTAAACAGCGTGATCTGAAGGGTTTTGTCGCAAACTTTTTAGATGGCAGAGCATCCGTGGAATTGGTGAGCAGTTTAACCTGCCAGTTGGGCAAACTGCTGAAACGGACGGAGTCCGGATGTGAATTGACCTTTGCGGATCATGTTGACCAGTTCTATGCCTGCCAGGACAGACGCGGCTGAAGCGAAAGATTTGAATCCCAGCATCGGTCTGATCCTTCGTTTGATGAAACGGTGATCCTGTTCAATGATGTTATTGAGGTATTTCCGCCTGACCATTTCGATCGGGATCGGGCAACCAAAGCTCTTGAGCATCTTGTTTATGGCCTTGATGCTGGCAGTGTTGGCCCCGCTTTTGTCGATAACGATCTTATGCGGCAAACCGTTCACCTCAAGCGCGCGGGCGAAGAACTTCGTCGCAGCGGCTTTATTCCGGCGCTCGGACAGCATGAAATCAAGCGTTTTTCCGAACTTGTCGATGGCGCGATACAGGTAAACCCACTCACCCTTCACTTTCACATATGTCTCATCCATGCGCCATGAACGGTCGGTGGGACGCTTTCTATACCGCGCGGCATCAGCCATGAGACCGGCATATCGACTTACCCAGCGGTTCAGCGTCGCGTGATCCAGATCAACGCCACGTTCTGCCATGATT
Organism: Ruegeria sp. CDSA033; assembly: GCF_059612305.1. Taxonomy (NCBI): domain Bacteria; kingdom Pseudomonadati; phylum Pseudomonadota; class Alphaproteobacteria; order Rhodobacterales; family Roseobacteraceae; genus Ruegeria; species Ruegeria sp. CDSA033. The sequence goes on from NZ_JBXWQI010000030.1 coordinate 7,408, forward strand.
TTTCCAGATCCCGGTATGACACCCCGTAGCGCAGGTAGAAGAAAACCGCGTGCAAGATCACGTCTTTCGGAAAATGTGCGCCCTTAAATGAGATCGTCACAGCCTGCTCCTGTCATGTTCTAGTGCGCGCTACCAGAGCTACGCTCGACCTGACAGGTGGGGACAAAGTTTGCGACAGAACCATCTGATCTACCCAAAGAACCCAATAACGGCACAGAAACGTGTTATCGATTGGATGGTTGCCGAGGTGCAATTCCACTCATACCATGAAAACTGATGACAGGAGAGCCTGGGTCCAATGCCGTGCTCATTGTCCCGATGTGATCCCCCCCAAATCTAAACGATAAATTCTGATTATCGTTACCGGCTTTGGGTAAGTTTCCAATATCCAAAAACTAGTTTTGGTCTTCCTTGTGGTTATATTGAATGCGCTAATCATCACCTCTACCTAAAGCTTGAGCATCAAGAAAACCTAATACTTGATCGACACATAAACCTGTGTGATGTACAGCGCTAAAACCTAATATCTGATCCACTCCGAGGACATCATGGCAAGTGCAGCCGAAAAACTCGCAAGTTCACTGGAAACGTTGAAGACTCTACAATCGAAGGGTGCGGTCGCGATCAGGTCCAAGGATATCTCTCGTACTCACCGCGAACGTCTGATGAAGTCAGGCTTTCTGAAGGAAGTCATGAAAGGATGGTACGTCCCTTCCAGACCCGAGGAAACCGCTGGTGAAAGTACGGCGTGGTACACATCCTTTTGGGATTTCTGCGCCCAATATTTGAGCGATCGCTTCGGAGACGACTGGTCCCTTTCACCCGAACAGAGCCTGATATTGCACGCGGGTGACACGACGGTACCAGCACAACTCTTGGTGCGTGCGCCAAAAGCTGGCAACTCAAAAACGGACCTCCCGCACAACACATCGCTCTTTGAAACCAAAGCGGCGATCGCTCAAGGACAAGATGCGGTGATCAGGGACGGGCTCCGACTGTTTGGAGCAGAAGACGCTTTGATCTTGGTGCCTGAGGCATTCTTTCAAAACCATCCAACTGAAGCGCGCACGGTTCTGGCGATCATTCCCGACGCATCACAGCTTCTCGGCAAATTGCTGGACGGCGGTCACACGCGTGCCGCAGGAAGATTGGCGGGAGCCTTTCGCAGCATCGGCTCTGAAAAAATCGCGGATGAAGTTCTATCTGCCATGAGAGCCGCGTCCCACGACGTGCGAGAGGTCAACCCGTTTGAGCAATCCATCGCGGTACCCAACGCCGGGCGAGTAACATCCCCACATGTCCATCGAATTCGACTGAAATGGGCGACTATGCGAGAAGACGCGATTGAGCTATTTCCGGGGGACAAGCCCATCGCGAACGACATCGAGGCTTATCTCCAACAGATGGATGACATCTACGTCACGGACGCCTACCACTCTTTGTCGATTGAAGGGTATAGGGTTTCACCCGAACTCATCGAAAAGGTCAGATCAGGAACCTGGAACCCGGAAGACGACGCCGAAGACCGAGCGCTGAAGGACGCTCTAGCTGCGCGCGGTTATTGGGAAGCATTCCAACGCGTAAAGGAAAGCGTTCGGGCGGTTCTGCAAGGGACTGACGCAGGCGAAGTTGCTGAAAGAGATTTGAGCGATTGGTATCGCAGTCTTTTTGCGCCTTCCGTTACTGCCGGTATCTTGAAGGCCTCACAACTTGCCGGCTACAGATCATCTCCCGTCTACATTCGCCAATCTCAACATGTACCAATGAGCGTTGAAGCGGTGCGCGACTGTATGCCCGTGTTCTTTGATCTATTAAAGGCAGAGCAAGATCCGGCGGTGCGGATCGTGCTGGGACATTTCTTTTTCGTGTTCATCCATCCATTCATGGACGGTAACGGTCGCATCGCGCGCTTCTTGATGAACGTCATGATGGCGGCGACCGGTCAGCCATGGACGGTAATCCGCGTCGAAGAAAGGAACGAATATATGCGCGCATTGGAAGCAGCCAGCGTGCAAGGCAACATTATACCCTTTGCGACGTTTCTGGCTAAGACACGAGCGACAAAATGACAGCCAAAAACAAAACCAAAGAAGCCGGACGATATACCCAATCAAAAGCTTTGGTTGTCCGATCCCGATTGAAATTGTCAGGCGAAAATACCTCAATAATATCATTGAACAGGATCACCGTTTCATCAAACGAAGGATCAAACCCATGCTGGGGTTTAAGTCTTACGCGTCAGCCGCATCTGTCCTGGCGGGAATAGAGTTGGTCAACATGATCCGCAAAGGTCAGTTCACGCCCGAACTCCGTCCGTTTCAGCAGTTCGCCCAACTGGCAGGATAATCAGTTCATCAGCTTCACGTATGCTGCCTCCTAAAAAGTTTGCGACAGAACCACACAGTGGCCCTCTCTAAAATGTCCCTCTCCTCCCGGAGTATGCTGTTCTCTTTCCGCAGCTCCGCGATCTCGCGTTCGAGATCGGACTGGACGGGCGGTTTCTCAGGGTTGCGCCGGTCTTGCTGTACCCAGCGGCTCGGCGTCGAGAAGCCGACGCCAAGGTCAGCAGCAACCTGCCTGCGGCTCGGGCCGCTGGTCAGCGCGATACGAACCGCTTCTGCGCGAAATTCCGGGGTTGGTTTCTGTGCCATGAAGTTTCTCCTTTGTGGCAAAATACCAAGCCAAAGGAGTGGAACAATTCCGTGACAGGACCAGTTAAGCCCCGTTACAAAACTTTCACTGTGCCGACACAAAGCCGTTGAATCCCGCCTGTAGCTGGTCGCCAACACGAATTGGGGGTGGCACGTGCTGCGGATAGAAAAACTGACCAAGCGCTTTGGCGACAACGTGGCCGTTGATGCAGCGACGCTGGATGTAGACAAGCCATGCATGATTGGCATCATCGGGCGGTCCGGCGCGGGCAAGTCGACGTTGTTGCGGATGATCAATCGTCTGACGGATGCAAGCGACGGCGAGATCCTGTTTCAAGGTCGTGATATCACCAAGCTGAAAGGCCGTGATAAACGCGCATGGCAGGCTGATTGCGCGATGATCTTTCAGCAGTTCAATCTGGTGCCGCGCATGGATGTGGTGTCGAACGTGCTGCATGGCACGTTGAACCGCCACTCGACACTGGCGACCATGTTTAACCTGTTCCCGATGGAAGATATCCACCGTGCGATTGATATTCTGGATCGCCTCGGCATCGCCGCGCACGCGCCCAAACGCGCCGAAGCGCTGTCGGGTGGTCAGCAACAGCGCGTCGCCATCGCGCGCGCCCTGATGCAGGACCCTAAGATCATTCTGGCGGACGAACCCATCGCCTCGCTGGACCCGATGAACGCGCAGGTGGTGATGCAGGCGCTGCGCCGCATCCATGAAGAAGACGGCCGCACCGTCATCGCCAACCTGCATACGCTGGATACCGCCCGCCGCTATTGTGACCGGGTCGTCGGTATGCGCGACGGACGTATCGTTTTCGACGGGTTGCCCGAGCAACTGACAACTGGCGTGGCCCGCGAAATTTACGGCGCCGACGCCAGCTTCTCGGAAGAGGCAACTTCGACCCAGATTGAAACACTCGACGCGACCTCAAAAGCGTTGATGGAAGCCGAGGCGACCATCTAGGCCCAATTCACCCCTTTCATCGACCGGCCGATGAAAGGCCGGCATATCAAACCGGAGAGAGACAGATGAAAAAACTGATTGCCGCCCTGGTGGCCACAACTGCGATAGCCGCGCCAGCCATGGCGCAAGATATTTCCGAATTCCGCATTGGTATTCTGGGCGGAGAAAACGCACAGGACCGTCTGAGCAAGCAGGAATGCCTGCGCGAGCAGACCCAGGAATTGCTGGGTGTTGAAACCAAACTGTTTGCACCGGCGGACTATAACGGCGTCATTCAAGGGCTGCTTGGCGGCACTATCGACATGGCTTGGCTGGGTGCATCAGGGTACGCCAAAACCTACCTGAGCGATCCTGAGGCGGTCGAGCCTGTTCTGGTCAAAGTCAACACGGATGGTAGCTATGGCTACTATTCGATCGGATTTGCCCGCAAGGATAGAGGCATTGCCTCGTTGGAAGACATGAAGGATAAGACCTTTGGCTTCGGCGACCCCAATTCGACCTCGGGCTTCCTTATCCCGTCGATCGAAATTCCGCAGGCAACCGGTGCAACCATGACCTCGGGTGATTATTTTGGTGAAGTCAAATTCACCGGTGGTCATGAGCAGACCATTGTGGCCGTAAACAACGGTGATGTCGACGGTGGCGTGACATGGGCCGACGGCCTTGGGGACTGGGAAGACGGTTATCAGTCCGGCGCGCTGCGCCGTGCCGTGGATGCCGGCCTGGTCGACATGAACGATCTGGTCGAGATTTGGAAATCCGCTCCGATCCCTGAAGGCCCGTTTGTTCTGCGCACCGAACTGCCCGAGGATGTCAAAATCAAGATGACCGGTATGCTGGCCTCGATGAATTCGATTGATCCGGACTGCATGTACAACGTTCTGGGCGGTGAATCCAAAGGCCTTATGCCGATCACCCACGACGCCTACGAAATCATTATCGAAGCGCGCAAGCTGAAGTCCAACTAAGTCCGTAAGCACAATGATCGGGGTCCGGCGCACAACCGGACCCCGTTTTTCCACTCAGGAGCATTCCATGACAGACCTGACCGTAGGGTCCCCCAGCGTCGACCAGATCCGGGCCGACTATTCCGAGATGACGCGACGCAAGCGGGTCTATGGTGGTATCCTTCTGATCGTATTCGTGGCCATGATGGCAGCGGGTTTCCGCACTGCCGACGACCGTAATGCCGGCAGCTTTGTCGACGGCTGGCACCGTATCCTCGACTACCCGACCGAGGTTCTGTCGGAAGCATGGGAAAAGATCGGCGCGATGCCGGAGAACCTTGTGAAGTTTTTCCCGGCTCTGGTCGAGACACTCAATATCGCTGCGGCTTCGACGTTGATAGGGGCCATCGCCGGGACGTTTCTGGCGCTGATGTCCACGCGTGGCATGGCATTGTGGCCCTCGCTTATCCCGCTGTTTCGTCGCATCGCTGATATCTTTCGCGCGGTGCCTGAAATCGTTATCGCTTTGGTTTTGATCTTTGTGTTGGGCGGTGGTCCGGTGCCCGCAATGATTGCCATTGCCATTCATACGGCGGGTGCGCTTGGCAAGCTGTTCTCGGAAGTGAACGAAAATGCCTCGCTGAAGCCGGTCGAAGGGCTGCATTCGGTCGGTGCAAACTGGTCTCAGCGGATGTATCTGGGCGTGATCCCGCAGGTTGGACCGAACTATGTCAGCTATGCGCTGCTGCGGTTCGAGATCAACATTCGCGCCTCGGCCATTCTTGGTTTTGTTGGCGCCGGCGGCTTGGGTTACGAGCTGCGCAACGCGATGTCCTGGGGGCAGGGGCGTTATGACGAAGCTGCTGCTATTTTCCTTCTGCTGTTCGTCACGATTGTTGTTGTCGATCAGATGTCGGGTCTGTTGTGTGAGCGTCTGACCCACGGTTCCGAGAAAGGAGCACGGGCATGAGCACTTTTGCCACCGACCTGACCGTCGATGAGTTGAAAGCCGAAGCTGACCGTCTGTTCAACCGCAAACGGCTGACCAACTTTGGATTGCCCGCGCTTGTTTTTGTCTATCTGATTTACGTGTTCTTTGCTTTCGACGTGTCTGGAATGGCCCAGCGTGCGAACTGGGAGAACGGCAAAACGCTGATTGCAGACAGCTACAGCTACAAAACGCATGTTTCGCGTGACAATCGCACCGGTGAGGTTTCCACCGCCATCGAAGGTGAACGCAAGGGTCGCTACCCCGACGGTGAGGCTCCGGGCTGGGTGAGTTTAGGCGAAACTACGGTCATTGATCTGGAAGACGGCCACATCGTCCGCTTTGGTCCCGAGACGGTGGAATACGATATCCCCGGCTATGGCACCGTACGCGCGACACCGACCCGTTCTGCTGGTGTTCAGGCTGAACTGCCCGCAGGCGAGGTGCCGGATTGGATCAACGTTTCAAAAAACCGCATGGCGATTACAACGGATGCGGGGCGCCTGACCGTGACCCGCAACAGGTCTGAGGTCTTCCGCTATTTCAATGGGTGGGAGCTGTTCTGGTTCACGCTTGATAGCCCTTACTATGGTAAGTCGTTCCCTGAATTGGCCGGTCTTGCTGCGCAAGGCGAGGCCGGAGCTATCTTTAACGATTTCTGGACCAACAAGATGTGGCGGCATCAGGATGTTGCCTGGGCCATTTTTGAAACCATCCTGATGGCATTTCTCGGCACGTTAGGCGCGGGTATGATTGCATTGCCATTGGCGTTTCTCGCCACGCGAAATTTCAACCCGATCAAATCCGTCCGGTTTCTGACGCGGCGTGTGTTTGACTTTGTGCGCGGCGTAGACGCGCTGATCTGGACGGTTGTTCTGGCCCGCGCTTTTGGACCCGGCCCGCTGACGGGAGCACTGGCCATTCTGGTGACCGATACCGGCACGTTCGGCAAGATCTTCTCGGAAGCGCTGGAAAACGTCGACGAAAAGCAGATCGAAGGTGTGCAATCCACCGGGGCGAATGCACCGCAACGCTATCGCTATGGTGTGATCCCACAGGTGACGCCGGTGCTACTAAGTCAGTTGCTCTACTTTCTTGAATCCAACACCCGCAGCGCCACGGTGATCGGTGCGATCACCGGCGGTGGCATCGGCCTGTTGCTGACGCAAGCAATCATCACCCAGAAGGATTGGGAGGAGGTCGCCTATTACATCGTTCTGATCATTCTGATGGTGATGCTGATGGACTGGTTCTCGGGCTGGCTGCGCCGCCGGCTTATCCAGGGTGAGACAGGCAAGATACGCAAAGCCAGGGACACAAAACGTAAACCTCTCCTGCTGCCCTGATCAGAGAGATGGAACGGACGATGGCATGGCGGTTCTGATGGAATGGACATCCCCTGACCTCTCATCTGGTGGGTTTTGGAGATGGAAATGCTCAGTTCGCTTCCGGCGACGACAAAGGCGTAATCAGGTTTGTCGGGCTGGTGACAGCAGGCATCAACAGCCACGTTCACACCGTTGGAAAATTGCAGCGGCTCACCGTCCAGCGATACGGTTTGCCATTCGTAAACCGTGCGCATACTCAGCTTGTTGGCGATGCGTAGCGGCTCGATAGCGGCGCTGAAGCTCAGCATCGCAGCGCCGGGCAGCAAAAGAAAAACAAAACTATTGGAAACGCAATCTGCTTCGTTAGTCAGAGCGGTGTCAAAAGCGCGCAGCGATGCTGCGCGCCTCCTAAGGCATGGCATTCGAGGGGAGAGGGGCCGTGCCTTTGGTTTGTCGAAGGTGTTATCCTTTATAATCGCTGAGTGTGAAAAACAGCGTATCGCCGATCTCACATAGCGCCGGTGTGCGCTTGCAGAAAACAACACCCCCTTTGTTGAAATGCAGCTCTTCGGGCTTTTCCCATGGTTCTTTAAGGTTCCAGATGTAACCGGCAAATTGACCGTCTTCGACAACATCGCCCAGATTTACGCGAGGTTCGAACATGCCGTCCTTACGTGCGAAAATGTAGTGGTCGCCGGTCTGCATCGCCTTCAGGGCGACCTTGTGTTCGGGTTCAGGCAAAACCTCTTCGGTTTGCAGGACACCCAGTTCACGCAAGCAGCGCTTCATGCCGTTCCAAGCGAAATCGCGGATCCATGGGCGGATCTTGCCCGCCCCACCCAATTCAGTCGACAGATAGATCTTGTCCAGCGGCAGGATCTCTCCCGATAGGGTAGTCTCGTGCACCCGGTCACCAACAATACCTAGCGGCGCGCCAAACAACTCAAGGAATTTCATCTGCATCGCATCCTTGGCCGGATCGTTCATCAGGCGGATTTTCACGGAAGGATGGTGGTCGATGGACTTACCAGCCGAATGCAAGTCAAAGAACGCGTCACCACGGGGCACGATATGGTTGGTGATGTACCAGGCGATCATCTCGGTGGGCGAGCCGTACTGGTTGCCGGGGAACATCCGATTCAGGTTGGCCTCACCGGTCCAATCCAGCGGCGAGGTGCGGCGGCCAGAGTAGAATGCAGGTGCATTGGCAGCTGGCAGAAAGATGATCTGACCTTTGATATCGCCGGGCTCCAGCTCCTGATAGAGTCCGTTCGTGACTGACACACCTTCGTATTCGTCACCGTGGTTGGCACCGATAACAACAGCGACCGGTCCGTCACCGTTCTTAATCGACATAATCGGCATTGGCAGCCAACCATAGGCGGACCTATCCGAACTGAACTGAATACGAACATATCCGTGGTGCTTACCTTCGGCGTCCAGATCGATCTCGCAGGACGGGGCGAGGCTTACTTTGGGGCAGGGCATTGGGATGATCCTTCTTATTATGCCGCTTGTGCTTTGGATTGGAGTTTGCGCCAGGCGACGCCAAGCTTGGCGATGCCTTCCTTGATCTGGTCCACAGTGATGAAGCTGTAGGCCATGCGAATAAAGTTGCCTGGATCCTCGATTGGAAAGCTGAGGCGGCCCGAAGATACCTCTACGCCCTCCGCGATTCCCAACTCGACCAACTGTTCCGCGTCGGTGCCTTCAGGCAGTTCCGCCCACAAGAAGTAACCACCCTGCGGGGCACGGACTTTGGCCTCTGGAATGTGCTCGGCAAAGGCTTCGATCATAGCGTCGCGGTGAATGCGCATCTGATGAATCATCTCGTCGATATGATGCGCCATTTTATTCGACTGCATAAGCTGAACAACGATCCGCTGGGCAAACGCGTTCGAACCGCCGTCGGCCTTTTGCAGCGCCATGCGGCGGATCACGCCTGCATCACCAATGGCCCAGCCCACGCGCAGCCCGGGGGCCAGGATTTTGGAAACAGTACCCAGGCTGATGACATGCCCGGTCGTGTCCATGGTTTTGATCGAAGGGATCACTTCACCTTCAAACCGGATGCGACGATAGGGATCGTCCTCGCAAATTACGAAATTGAAGCGTTGTGCCAGTTCCAGCATCTTCTTGCGTCGAGCTAATGATGTCGTGACGCCGGTCGGGTTGTGGAAATCCGGTACGTCGAACAGCAGTTTGGGCATCTGTTCGGCGTTGTTTTCCATATTTTGCAGTTTCTGTTCCAACTTATCGGCACAGAACCCCTCTTCGTCCTGATCGATGTCGATAAAGCGGACATTGTGTGTGCGCATGATATGCACGGCGGTCATATAGGTCGGGCGGGTCACGATCACCGCGTCTCCGGCCTCGCAGAAGGTGCGCAGGGCCAGATCGAAAGCACTTTTGGATCCATAGGTGACCAGCACGTTTTCGCGGCTGGCTTGAATTCCATCTTCGGCTACGAAATTACATATCTCGTCGCGCAGGTCGTCCAGCCCCATCAACGGTGCATATTGCATGGCCTCTTCGCGCAGCGGGCCAACCGCTTCGGTCGCTTCGCGTACGACGTCGGGCAGGCAGGGTGGGTAAGCCGCGCCGGAGTTGAGTGCGATCGTACCCGGGGCATGATCGAAAACCGATTTACCAAGGATGGCGGAGCGGCGTGCGAATCTGAACTCTGTCATTTTCTTTCCAGTCAGGTTTTAGGATGCAGCAGTCATGCGAGCGGCCACGAAATCTTCGATGGCGGCTCCTACGGATTTGAAAATAGTAATTTGCAAATCGGACGTGCGTGGTTGAGCCTCGCCGCGACAAAGCTCGGCCATGTCTCCGACGATGTCTTCACGGGTTATAGCGCCTTCGGCCAGTGGTTGGGTGATATCGCCCGCCTCAGCCATCGCGCCGTCATAAGTGTCAACAATGATACCGCGCGCAGCACGTTTCAGGGCGTCACTATCGGCCTCGCGCATGTCGGTGGTGAAGCCGCCGACCAGGTCCAGATGCACGCCCTCTTTCAACAGCGCGCCCTTGATCAGCGGGTTATGGGCGATCGTAGCGGTGGCGATCACATCTGCCGCGGGGATAGCTGTATCTAGATCGGATGTTGCCGTTACGCTGTCATCAAACTTTGCAGCCAGCGCTTCAGCCTGTTCTGGTCGGCGCGCCCAAATCTGGATTGATTCATAGCCACGCACAGCACGGTGGGCGGAAATCAGGTTCTCCGCAATTGTACCGGCGCCGACGATCAGCAAGTTTCTTGCGTCTTTGCGAGCCATTAGATCCGCGGCAAGCGCCGAGGTTGCTGCCGTCCGGCGCGCTGTCAGCTCACCACCTTCCATGGCCGCTTCGGCTTGACCGGTCACGGCATCAAATACCATTACTGAAGCATTTACCGCCGGCAGGTTTCGGCTCGAGTTTCCGGGCGCGATAATCAGGATCTTAACTGCCAGCTTACCGCCTTCTTCCCAGGCGGGCATGGCCAGAAACGAGGCGTCGGGCTCACCGGGGACCGGGATGGTGTGCGCGGTACGCAACGGCTGCGACACGCCCTTTGCGAATGATTTTCGCAATTGCGAAATCAGTTCGTCCCACGGAAGGGCATCTTTTACCTGCGCATCCGAAAAAACTCTCATCCCGCGACTCCTTAAAGAAATGTCTTGCTTCAAATAATATATTATCTAGTATTATTCCAACGTCAACTCAGAATTACAGGGCTCTTATGGCACCCCAATACGCAGACTTCTCACGCGAGGAATTCGAACAGCGCTTTGCAAAAACGCGCGCGCTGATGGTTGAAAAGAACCTTGATGCGATGCTGATCACCGAGCGGTTGAACTATCAGTACTACTCTGGTCACCGGTCCGAGCAGTGCGCAGTCGACAAGATTCGTTCGTACATGGTCATCATCCCCAAGGACGGCGATCCGACGCTGATCACCATGCCGTTCGAGGTTGCGCAGGTCGAGCAGACCTCGTTCATCACAGATATTCGCACCACCGGCGGTCTAATGGGTCACCCCGAGTTCATCATCGGTGTGTTGAATGACCTGGGCCTGTCCAAGGCTAAGATCGGCTGTGAACTCGGCCGTGAACAGTATCTGGGTATTTCCTACCTGGGCCTTCAGGAAGTCATGAAAGGCTTGCCAGAAGCCGAGTTTGTCGATGCCGCCGACGTCATCCTAAAAGTGCGCAATGTAAAATCACCTCAGGAAATTGAATATCTACGACGAGCTTCGATCATTTCAGCTGAAGCACAGAAAAAGACCTTTACACAGGTGCGCGCTGGGATGACCGAAAACGAAGTCGCCCAGATTCTGCGGGAAAACCTGATTGAAAACGGGGCGGAAAAGATTTCGCTGCTGTGCGTGCTGTCGGGTGCCAACGAAAAGGGTATCGTGCTGTTGCCGACCGACCGTGTAATCCAGAAGGGTGAAACACTAGGCTTTGACGTAGGTGTCAGTTATCGCGGCTACTGGTCGGATTTGGCGCGGACCGCATCGGTCGGCATGCCCTCGGAGGAATTATCCGAGTTCTATACCTGGGCCATGAAGCTGCGCCACGATTGCAACATGCAGCTGACCGCGGGCAACACGCCTGCTGACGTTATCCGCGTGGTAGACAAATATCTGGATGAGCGTGGTCTGAAGACAATGGGTGTTGGCCGCGTCGGCCATGGCGTCGGCATTGAGACCACCGAATACCCGTCGCTGGCCGCGTTCGAGGATATCACTTTTGAAGTGGGCAACGTCTTTGCCTGTAACCCGAACTTTTCGAACCATCTCGGCTTTATCAACGCCGAAGACAACTGGGCCGTAACCGAAGGTGAACCGGACCTGCTGTCTGCCCCCGTGGCCGATTGGGAAATTCCGGTCATCGAAGCCTGATCAAGCAGAGGCGCCGTACATCGGGTGCGGTGCCTCATCCGTAACCAACAAAATGGGAGGAAACAATGGGTTCCACTTTTTCACGCCGAACTGCGTTAAGCGCTCTTGCGGGCCTGGCTGTGGCATCGATGTCAATGTCGGCAGGTGCGGAAACCGTGGCCGAGCGTGGTGCCGGGGACGGGTTACGCGTTGCCTACTATAACTTTGCACCCTTTGGATATGTTGACGAAAGTGGCGAAGTCGTCGGTGAGCAAGTCGAAATTCTGCGCCATGTTTTGGGTGAGATGGGTCTGAAGGTCCAGTCCGAGACTGCCACGGAGTGGGGCAACCTGATCCCCGGCCTCAAGGCTGACCGGTTCGACATCGTCGCAGCGGCCATGTTTGTCACGCCCAAGCGCTGCGGCGAAGTTGCCTTTTCAGAGCCGACATTCGGTATTCGGAACACCATCATTGTACCCGAGGGCAACCCCGATGGTTTGGGCAGCTCGTATGAGAGCATCGCCGAATCCGGCAAGACGCTGGCAGCGATTGCCGGTACCGCGCAAGTCGACTGGGCCAAGAGCGTTGGTGTCGAAGATGCCAACATCATGCAGGTGCCTGACAACCCGACCGGACTGGCTGCTGTTCGTGCAGGCCGCGCCGCCGCGTTCACCATTGACGCACCCGGGGCACGGATTGCCGTGGACAGCGACGGTGGTGAAGGTTTTGAAATGCTCGAACCCTTTGCCGAAGTCGGCGGAAAGCCCGCCAGCCCCCATGGTGCTTATGCTTTCCGCCCGGACGAGGCCGAATTCGTGAAGAAATTCAACGAAACTCTAACCGCGTTCATCGGCACGCCAGAGCATATCGCCATCATGGAGGCGCACGGCCTGCAGAAAAGCGAACTGCCTGCGCGCAGCACCGCAGATCTGTGTGAAGGCTAAGGTTGCTAGGCTGGCCGGGGCGTTTGCTCCGGCCGGTTGGTCTCTCTGACGAAGCGGTCAGGTCCGATAAGCCTGTGAGGTGCCGATAAATGGACACAAGCAAGATATTCGGGAACAGTCCGGGCGAGTATCGCATTGGTGTTGTCGCCCTGGCCAATGATCAGGTGATCGAGCGCGACCTGACTCGTATGCTGCCGTGCGAAGCTCTGACTTACACCACCAGAATTGCTTTTGGAGGCGACTGCACGCTGGAACAGCTGGCAAAAATGGCGTCGGTCCTGAGCGACGCAGTAGATCTCCTCAATCCTGAGGTGGAACTGGATGCTGTGGTTTTGGGTTGTACCTCGGGCACGATCGCTATCGGATCGGACAATGTACGCAGCGCAATCCGTAAGTCGTCGCCAAAAGCCATTGTTGTAAACCCTGTAGAGGCTGCCTGTGCAGCCTTCGACCATCTTGGTGCCAAACGCCTGAACTTCGTCACCCCATATGAAAGCGAAATCGCCGATCTGATGGCGCGCACGTTTTCTGAGCGCGGGTTCGAAATCGTCAACCGACATGATTTCGGTATCACCAGGTCGGCTGATATCAGCCGCGTGACCCCGGAAGCGATATTCAAAGTGGCCACGTCGCTGAGTACTTGGGGCGTCGATGCGACCTTTGTCTCCTGTACTGACTTCCAGTCATTGACGGTACTGGAAAGCATAGAAACCGCGACAGGCTTGCCTGTGATTTCCAGCAATCAGGCGATGGTCTGGCAGCTTGTCACCCATTCAGGCCTGACGAACAGTATACCCGGCTTTGGCCGATTGCTTGAAAACTTCGAAAAAGAAAAAACTACTCGTCAACAAGGAGAACTGACATGAATTTCACGCGCCGACACCTGCTGTCTACTGCGACAGCTATGGTTACCGTTGCCCTCTCTGCAACGGCCAGCCTTGCCGAAACCCTGAACGACCGCGCGACGGGCGAAGGTCTGCGGGTCGCGTTCTATAATTTCTCGCCTTATGCCTACAAGGACGCCGATGATAACCTGGTTGGCACCGATGTCGAAACACTCACAGCCGTCCTAGAAAAGATGGGTGGAAAAGTGGCTGAGGCGAACTCGACCGAATGGGGTGCGCTGATCCCCGGGCTCAAAGCCGATCGTTTCGATGTGGTTGCTGCGGGCATGTTCGTGACGCCCAAGCGCTGCGCCGAAGTGCAATTTTCCGAACCGACATTCGGCATTCAGCAAGCGATGTTGGTAGAAAAAGGTAATCCGAAAGGCGTTAGCAACTACGAGTCCATTGCCGAGAACGGCCTGAAAGTGGGTGCCGTGGCTGGGGCCGCTCAGGTCGGCTATGCACAGGCTGCCGGTGTGGATGATGTAAGTATTTCGCAACTGCCGGACAACCCAACGGGTGTTGCGGCGCTGAAAGCCGGCCGCATTGATGCCTGGGCGGTTTCAGCACCAGGTGTGCGGCAGATCATTGCCAACGATCCCGGAGGCGTCGAGTCCACTCCGGTTTTTGCCGAAGTGGCAGATCAGCCGGCGGTGTCGCACGGCGCGTTTGCCTTCCGTCCGGATGATGCGGAATTCGTCACTGCCTTCAATGCAACGATGGCAGATTTCATTGGTTCAGCTGAACATATTGCGATTATGGAAAAGCATGGCATGACGGCAGATGAACTGCCAATCAGTTCAACAGCCCAGCTTTGCGGCGGTTGAGCCCAAGAAGGAACCCGGCCCGACCAACGGGCCGGGAAACACGAAACACTTGCGGAGAATGCGCATGAATCGCATCGCTATCGTATCCGCGTTGATCGCCTTTCTGGTCGGTATGACCTTCGCCACGTTTTCAGAAATGCGGGTATTTCTGCCTGCCATTCTGAAAGGGGCGGTGGTGACCGTTCAGGTCTCGATCCTGTCGATTGCGCTGTTTCTCTTTATGTCGGTGATCTCAGGCATCGGCAGGCTGTCTGCCAATAGGCCCATCCGTTGGACTTCGATTTTTTACATCGAGGTGTTCCGGGGAACGTCGCTGCTGGTCATCCTGTTCTGGATGTTCTTCGTAATGCCTGAGTTTGGCGTCACCCTGTCTCCAATGGTAGCCGGTGTGACGGCCATAGGCTTGAACTTTGGCGCCTATGGGGCCGAGGTCGTGCGCGGAGCGATCGCAGCTGTGCCGAAGGGCCAGACCGAGGCAACCATCGCTCTAAATATGACGCCCTATAAGCGCTTGACACGGATCGTTCTACCGCAAGCCATCGCTGTCATGATCCCGGGCATGAGCAATCTGACAATTGAACTGATCAAGGCTACGGCGCTGGTGTCAGCAGTGACCTTGGTCGACATCACCTATGCGGCGGTTCAGCAGAACCAGTTGCACTACCGAACAGTGGAAATCTTCTTCATCACCATGCTGCTTTACTACGTCTTCGCACAGTTTGTGCGCTTTGGCGGTGAAGCGCTGGAAGAACATTACTCCCGTCACCTGAGCAAGAGGGTCTGAGCCATGGATTGGAGATGGGATTTTACCTTCGACGTGGTCTTGCCCAAGATGTGGCAAGCTGCGGGTGTGACGATCTGGGCCACAGTAGCCAGCTTTGCTTTTGCTCTGGTGGGCGGGCTGATCCTCATGCTTTTGAAAACCAACCGGTCGGCCTGGATCAGCCGTCCGGCGACCGAATTGATTGAGTTTATCCGGGCCACACCGCTATTGGTTCAGATATTCTTTCTGTTTTTTCTGCTGCCGGAGATCGGCCTGACCCTGCCGCCGCTGACCACAGGAATTCTGGCCATCGGCATCTACAACTCAGCGCTGTGCGCCGAGGTTTATCGCGCCGGGTTTCAGGCGGTCCCCAAAGGTCAGTGGGAGGCATGTATCGCGCTGAACATGTCAACGTATCGCACCTTCCGGGATGTGATTATTCCGCAATCTCTACCGCCGATCGTACCCGCATTGGGTAACTATCTGGTTGCGATCTTTAAGGAAACACCGCTGCTGTCATTCGTGGCTGTGGCCGAGATCATGCAGGTCTCGAAACTGATCGGGGCAGAATATTATCGGTTCACTGAGGCGATCACCATCGCCGGGATATTCTTTCTGGTCATGAGCCTGATCGCGGCCTTCGGCATCCGTCTCGTTGAAAACTACGTCAAGAGGAGCATCCTGCATTGACCCACCCCATGATTCAATTCGACAAAGTCCTTAAGGCCTATGGAGCGCTTCAGGTCCTCAAGGATCTGGACTTCTCGGTCGATACTGGTGAGGTGGTCTCGATCATCGGCCCCTCTGGCTCGGGTAAAACCACCGTTTTACGTGTTCTAATGACGTTGGAGGGCATTCAAGGCGGCACCATGTATGTCGACGGTGAACCCTTGAATAAGATGAACGTGGATGGCCAGCTGGTGGATGCGTCCAAGGCACATGTCCGGCGCATCCGGTCCAAGATTGGAATGGTGTTTCAGAGCTTCAACCTCTTTCCGCACATGACAGCATTGGATAACTGCAACGAAAGTCCGATCCACACTCAAGGCAAGTCCAAAGCCGAGGCGACTGAGGAATCCATGCGGTTGCTGGAAATGGTGGGGCTGGCGGAAAAGGCCAATCACTATCCCAGTCAGCTATCGGGTGGCCAGCAACAGCGCGTTGCCATCGCTCGAACACTTGCCATGCATCCCGAAATTCTGCTGTTTGACGAGCCGACATCAGCGCTGGACCCGGAAATGGTCGGTGAAGTACTTGAGGTGATCCGCGATCTGGCGAAATCCGGCGATTACACCATGCTGTTGGTCACACACCAGATGGGCTTTGCGCGCGAAGTGTCGGATCGTGTCTGTTTCTTCGACGGCGGCAAGATGGTCGAGCAGGGCAAGCCGGATGATCTGTTTGGTAATCCGCAGCATGATCGTCTGAAGCAGTTCTTGTCCAAGGTTTTGGAGGCAGGATGATTCAGATGGTGTCATCACATCCAAACAGGGCATGCGGCCTCTATCCGGATGCGGTGACGCTGCGTGCAGCTATTGCCCGCAAAAAAGTGTCTGCGCGCGATGCGCTGGAAGCCTGTTTGACGGCAATCGATGACCGTAATGACGCGATCAATGCCGTTGTCTATGAGGACAAAGTGGGCGCGAGGGCACAGGCCGATGCCTGCGACGGTGTTGAAGATTGCTTTGGGCCGCTCCACGGTGTTCCGGTTACCATAAAGGAATGTTTCGATTGGGCCGGGCACCCAACAACATGGGGCGATCCTGACCGATCCAACTGTATCGCGGAAACCGATTCACATGTCGTCTCGCGCCTGAAAAAAGCGGGTGCGGTCATTATTGGAAAAACCAACATCCCTCCATATTTATCGGACTGGGAAACAGCAAACCCCTTGTTCGGACAGACGCGCAACCCGCATGATCCAAGTCGCAGCGCGGGAGGGTCGTCAGGCGGTTCGGCGGCAGCGGTGGCCAGCGGCATGTCCTACATTGACATCGGCAGCGATCAGGGCGGTTCAATCCGATATCCAGCACATTGCTGTGGTGTTTTCGGATTGAAGCCGAGCTGGGGTGAAATCTCGCTTGCTGGGCACAGCCCATTGAATGAACTTCGCGAACCCGATATCGGAGCGGCAGGTCTTCTGACCCGCTCGGCCCGCGATATCGCTCTGGCGCTTTCGGTTTTGCGTACCAAGCCCGCCTCAGACAAAAAGATCTTTCCCAAAAAGATCAAAATCGCACGATTGCCTACGCAGTCAGGCTGCCCGATTGATACACGCTATCAGCAAGCATTGGACAAGTTCACCGACCGCCTACGTAATACCGGGACAACGGTTGTCCAGGCGCAACCCGATATTGATTTTGAACGAGCGACCGAGGTGATGAACTTACTGGTTCGTGCGGAAACCTCGCGGAAAACCGAACTTGTTGCAGATTATCGCGTGCGACAGCAGTTGGAGCCCGCCACTAAAAACAAACTCGCAGAACTCAACGCGATTGGTACCGCCCTCAGCCATCGGGACTGGTTGATCCTGCATGAGGAGAGGTTGGAGATGTGCCGGAAAGTGGCTGGGTTTTTTGAGGAGTTCGATGTTCTTTTGTGCCCTGCGGCCGCGGGTCCACCCCCCGCGTTTCGCGTTGCCAATGATGTAGCCAGCCGAACTGTGCATGTGAACGGCAATGATATGCCTGTTCTGAAGCTTCACATGCTGTATATGCTTGGCAGTTTGCTGTATCTGCCCGCGTGCGTCATGCCTATCGGCGACCGAATTGAGGGAATGCCGGTTGGAGTGCAACTGGTCGGGGCTTTCGGCAGCGACGATCTCTTGCTTGCGGCCGCCAGCGCATTCAATGGCTCCGGTGTCAATCAAATGGGAAGAGGATAATGAAAGAGTTTCTCAACTACGGCGATGGCCCCAAAGCGATCTATGAGATTTTGAAAAGGCAGATCATCGCGGGTGAATGGGAACCTGGCCAAGAGCTCAAGATCATGCCATTGGCAGCCGAGATGGATGTCTCGATCGTCCCACTGCGGGAAGCAGTAAGGATGCTGGCCTCGGAAAACCTGATCGAGTTGCGCCCTCGCCGTAGCCCGATCATCGCGCGCATCGACGTTCGGGACCTTGTGGAAATGAACCAGATTCGTGGCGCTTTAGAGCCAATTATTCTGGCGGACGCCGTCCCGAGGCATACCGCGAAAACCCTAAAAGCGTGTGAAAAGGTTCTGAACCGAACTGAGAAGGTCAAAGACCCATGGGAAATGGTAGAGCTGAACAAGGATTTCCATCTGACGCTGCTGGGACCGTCGAGGCTGCAACGATCACTGGACATCGTCTCAGATCAGTATGATGGCATTGCGCGGCTGACACAGTTTCGCGTGGTCACACATGAACATCAGCTAGGAAAACTACACAGCGAACATGCTCGTATTCTCGATGCGGCTAAAAAAGGTGACGTTGCCGCCGCTGTCGCGGAAATGACCACGCACATCGATCAGGCCACAACACGCGCGGCGAAGGAACTAACCGAAGCGGAAACCCGGGACGAATTGTCTGTCACCAACACCGCCTGATCTGTCGATCGGGGGTACAATCAATAACGAAGTCGAAATGCAAACAGATTATGATTTCATCGTGGTCGGCTCGGGTAGCGCCGGGGCAATCATTGCGGCCAGGTTGGCTGAAGACAGCAATAACAAAGTACTTTTGCTGGAAGCAGGGCCAAGGGATTCAAGCCTGCTGTTTCATGTGCCGGCCGCAATGCGTTACGCCTATAACGCGCCAAAATATAACTGGAATTTTGAAACCGAACCCGAGCCCTACCTGAACAATCGGGTGTTGGTGCAACCGCGTGGCAAGGTGCTGGGTGGATCCAGCTCGATCAACGGTCAGCTATATCTACGCGGACACCCGATGGACTATGAAGGCTGGGCCGAAAGTGGCGCGCGGGGCTGGTCCTATGCGGATGTACTGCCCTACTTCCAGCGGCTGGAGACCCGCGTCGACGACGGCAACGAATATCAGGGGCATTCCGGCAAGATCCGCGCGTCGACTATGGGGTCCGACAATCCGCTGACCCGGGCCTTTCTGGATGCGGGGGAAGAAGCGGGATATTACCGCACCGACGATGTGAATGGCGGCCAGCAGGACGGGTTCGGGTATTTGCCCAAGAACGTGGCCGATGGTCGCCGGTCCTCGACCGCTTATTGTTATTTGCACAACCCACCAACCAATCTGGATATCCAGACGGGCTGCATTGTCCGTAATCTGATCATCGAAGACAGGGCTGCTAAAGGCGTCCGTTATGTACAAGGTGGGCGCGAGGTTGCTGCCACCGCCCGGCGCGAGGTTGTGTTGTCTGCTGGGGCGTTCAATAGCCCGACAATCCTCATGCATTCGGGCGTCGGCCCTGCGGCGCAATTAGGTGAACACGGGATCAAGGTTGTGCATGACCTTCCCGGTGTTGGCGAGAACCTGATGGACCATCCTTTGACGTCATTGCAGGTGAAATGCACTCAGCCGGTTACGCTCTATCGGCATCTGAACCTGTTCAGCCAGGCGAAAGGGGTAATCGACTGGGCGTTGACCCGCAAAGGGCTTTTGGCCAACAACCATTTCGACGCGGTCTGTTTCATCCGCACTAAGGCGGGCGTGCGGTTTCCGAACATTCAGATTGCGCTGTTCCAGATTGCGGTGGCCGAAGGTTCGGCGGATTTCATTAAAGAACATGCGTTCCAGCTACAATTCACCAATCAGCGCCCGCATAGTCGAGGTTATGTCAAGCTGGCGTCAAACGATCCCTTCGCTGCCCCGCGTATTCGTTACAACATGCTGGAACATCCTGAAGATGTCGAAGAATTGGTCGCCGGCTTGCGCTTGTCGCGCGAACTGACCGAGCAGCCGTCATTGGCTGTCTTTACCGGCGATGAGATATTCCCCGGCGCGATGGTGCAAAGCGACGCTGATATCGAAACGTGGCTGCGTGAGAACTGCCATTCTTCGTATCACCCATCCGGCACCTGCAAGATGGGCGTGGACGAGATGGCAGTGGTTGATCCGGAATGCCGGGTTCATGGCATTGACAATTTGCGGGTCGCGGACGCCTCGATCATGCCCATAATCCCGTCTGCCAACCTTAATTGCCCGACGATGATGATTGGCGAAAAAGCGTCTGACATGATCCTCGGCAAGGACCCTCTGCCGCCGTCGAACCTGCCATTTTTCTCGGATCCCAATTGGGAGTCCGTACAGCGCTAACAGTTCTCACTGGAAAGGGCGGTCAGCGGTCGCCCTTTCCAGTTTAGCGGAGTTTAATTCAGGGTTTCGCGGCTGTCAGGCGCGGGAACAGATACTCCTGCACCGCTGCTTCACCGCCGACACAGCCCAGACCGCTGGCCTTCACGCCGCCAAAAGGGACATCGATGTAAGCGGTGGTCAACTGGTTGACGGCAACAGTGCCAGTTTGCAGTCGGGCGGCGACAGCCTCGGCCTCGGTCTGATCGGGGCCATAGACATAGCTCGACAAGCCCAGCTCGCAATCATTAGAGCGTGCGATGACATCATCCAGATCGTCGTAAGGGGCGATGCAGGCGATGGGTCCAAAAATCTCTTCACCCATGCCCAGGGCCTCATCAGGTACATTTGCGAACACGCGGGGTGGGGCATAGAAGCCCTCGTTCTGTGGAGCGGGCTCGTTCAGCACGGGCGTTGCCCCCTTCGCCAGCGCGTCAGCGGCGATTTTGTCCATCGACTGCACACGTTCCATATTGGCCAGCGGTCCCATGGTTGTGCTATCGTCAGCGCCATCTCCCAGAATTAACCTGCGGGCATAACCGCCTGCGGCCTCGGCAAAGGCGTCATGCTGGTCTCGGTTCACATAGATGCGGTTGGGCGCGGTACAGACCTGGCCGGCATTCCAGAACCGTTTGGATATAAGCGCTTTCGCCACCTGGTCCACATCTGAACCCGGTAGTACTATGGCGGGCGCGTTGCCGCCCAGCTCCAGCGTGCAACGCATGATCTCAGCCCCGCATTGCGAGGCCAGCACGCGACCTACATTGACCGACCCGGTATAGGACAAATGCCTCATAGCTGGGTGCTTGATCAGACGTGCCGACAGTTTCGAAGACGACCCCATGACTAGATTGACCGCTCCGCAGGGCAGATCTGCCCTATTGAGAATCTCAACAAGCATCGCAACTGACGAGGGTGTGTCGTTGTTGGCGAGCACTACTACAGTACAACCCGCAGCCAGCGCGGGAGCGATATGTACAGCCGCGGTTTCGACCGGGAAATTCCATGTGGTAATGACAATCACGGGCCCGACCGGCACCATGTCGATGGTGCGGCGTGCGCCTTGCCCCGGCCGTTCGTAAGAAAAGGCCATGGTATCCGCCATCTCGGCAAAATGTTCGAACATACCGACAACCCCGGACATCTCAAGACGAGCTTCGTCCAGCGGCTTACCCTGTTCTGCAGTGATCTGCGCGGCCAACTTCTCGGAGGCCGCCTTAACACGGGCGGCAATGTCATCAAGTACCCACGCGCGGCGTTTTGGCGGCACCTGCGACCACGCTTCGAACGCTCGTCCAGCGGCTTCAGCGGCGCTGTCGGCATCTTCTTCGCTTGCACAGACAAACTCGTCAAACGGCTGGCCGAGGGCAGGATTAATAAGGGGGCGAACTTCGCGCCCGTCAGCCGGAACTCTGGTGTTGTCGACGATCGGTTGGAACATTTCTTGCCTCTTGGTCAAGCTAAGTCATGTAAATTGATATACTATATTATATAGCATCCAACAATAACTCGCTTTGATAAAGGGACGTGGATTTCGTTACAATTATGTTGATGGCGGAATATGAGCTCACGGTGAAGCGCAATATCTGATTTATTCTTTTACGTCAGACGGTTCCAAATTTTCATCAGGTTGTTTTCAAAGGGTGTTGTCACAGGTTCTGTTGCAAACTTTTGGCCATTGACGCTCTTGGAATTAGTGGATGAATGACTGTCGGTCAAATCAAGTCGAAAGCCAGCTCATGATTTCCTTCAGAGGTGCGCAATATCCGAAAGATGTGATCCTATTCGTAGTGGGTGTTGTCACGTTAACTTGCCGTTTGGTTGCTCATGCCCGTAATTGGACGTAGGTGGCATCGATAAGTCATCGTCAATCAGCTACAAGCGCCACCGGTTTCCCCTTCAGATCATCGCGCACG
>NZ_JBXWQI010000031.1:0-28822 GCF_059612305.1 Ruegeria sp. CDSA033
TTCGGCTGATTATTGCTGCTGATCACTCGCGCGCTAACCCAACAATCGTCAATGTCAAAAAGTTTGCAACTGAGCCCAACGCCTCCACTGGAGAGCCAAACTCAACGAGCAGACCATCCCCCATCGTCTTGACGATCCGACCGTCGTAGGTCCCAAGTTCTGGGTCGATGGTATCGTTGCGAGCAGCACGCAGTCGCTGGATTACGCCTTCTTCGTCCGCAGCCATAAGACGCGAAAAACCCGCCAAATCGGCCGCAAGGATAGTCGTCAACTTTCGATCCATGAATTATTGCCGCCGCTTCGAAAAAAGGAAACATAGCCCCAACCGAAAGGAAACTGCAAACTCAAAAACAACACCGTAGTAAGCTGGTTCTTTCACTGCGAACATAGGCGCGCGGTGGAGCATTGTGCACAAAGGGCTCGCTGCTGACCTCGATGCCGTTGCAGCAAAGCCCCCTGCCCCGCCAATAGCTGATCACGAGGACGGCCCATTGCTGCCGTTGATTGATAGGATCGCTGTTGCGGCGCGGCCCATCAGAGGAGACATTCGCCGCGAGTGCAAAGTCCCGCAAGCCGAACTGGTGGATTGCGGGATTATTGCATGTCGTCGCATTGAGAACAGACACGCATTTGGCGACATCTCTAAATGAAACGATGACCTCTGCTGATCCCCTATCTCGATCTCCGGATCGCACCCTTGCCGCCGTTGCGCTGATGCTGGGATTTTGCCTGACCGCTCCTTTGTTGGACGTGTCTGCGAAACTCGCATCGGCCAGTGTGCCGGTTGGGCAGATTACGGCTGCGCGGTTTGTGGTGCAATGCGCATTGATGGCCCCATTCATCTGGATAATGGGGCTGTCGTTACGTGTGGCGAAAGGTCAGGTGATGGTGCTGGTATTCCGCTCATTGCTGCTGGTGTTCGCAACGTTTTGCTTCATTGCCGCAATCCGGGTGATGCCCCTCGCCGATGCGCTGGCAATCGTGTTTGTGGCCCCGTTCATCGTCTTGTTGGTCGGCAAGTTTTATCTTGGCGAAGATGTCGGCCCGCGTCGCGTCGGTGCGGCGCTCGTGGGGTTTGTTGGGGTGTTATTCGTCATCCAACCCAGTTTCGCGGCCTTCGGCGCGGTTGCCATTATTCCGCTTGGCACGGCTGTTGCGTTTGCTTTCTACATTCTTGTGACGCGGGGTTTGTCGCGTCGGATGCACCCTGTGGCTCTGCAATTTCACACTGGCCTGATTGCCAGTCTGTTTTGCGTTCCAATGCTAATGGTTGCGCAAGGTTCCAGTTCTGATTTGTTTGATCCCGTTTGGCCAACAGACACCGCGTTGTTATGGCTTCTAGGCGCTGGCTTTTTCGCGACGGTGAGCCACATGATGATGACTTATGCGCTGTCTTTTGCGCCTTCCGTCACGCTGGCACCGCTGCAGTATTTTGAGCTGCCGGTAGCGACCTTGTTCGGCTATCTGGTCTTCAGCGATTTCCCGAACTCGCTTAGCCTGCTTGGCATTGCCATAATTATCAGCGCGGGGCTGTATATGATACATCGCGAAAGGGTTACAGCCAGACAGTTGGTCACCGAGCGCGCCGTACCTCCAATCTAAGGCGACACACCCTCGGCCCAGAGCTGCCGACCGTCGAGAGCGCTGATGCCGCATTGCAGCTTCCAGAAGCAGACATTGACGAGTGGTGGTTCGACCGGCGACCGAGATGCTGCGTTGCCCGCCGAACCTGCCGTTCGCCGCATTCGCGAAATTAGGGTCTGTAGAACTTACAATCTGCGGACAAAGCAGCCACCTGAAGTCGTTGATCTTAGGTCTGTTTTGAGATCAACGCGCCTGCTCACGGTCGAATTGCATGCGAAATTGTCTGACTCCGTCCATCTGTTAACACGACAAAAATATAAATGGCTTAAGCATATCCAACAAATTGCGGCCCAAATAGCGAAATGTGATTACCAAAATTGAGCCTCAGATAGTCCTGGCAGAAGGCAACTTTGTCTTCGTCGCCTGAGAAGCCACCGTCGGCGAGAAGTCCTGGGCTTTCTTCGACCTATGGCTGGTTGAGGACGAAATGGTCGTCGAGCATTGGGATGTCGTTTCACCCACCCCGGCGGAAATGGCGAACGGGAAAGGTAAATTCTGATTTTAGGGGAGTATCGGTGGACCGGAATGGGCTGGCTCGCCAAGAAACTCGGCCGGCTCAGTACTTTGCGACAAAGCCGATTAATTTTTATCGGAAAGGCGCCAAACTGGTTGTTCACCAAATCCTCGGATCATCTTCGCGCCCATATCTTCCATGTCGAACTCATCGTTGAGGATATGCGCAACGTCACCCTGTACCGTGATCTGCATGGGTTCGGAAAACTCCTGAAGCCTGGAAGCCAAATTAACCGCTGGTCCGAAAATGTCGTAGACGTACTTTTGAATTCCAACGACAGACCCCACAACGGAACCCGAAGCCAACCCGATCCTGCACCGCCACTGGTGGGGGTGGCTCAGGTTTCGGCGGTTCAGATAGCGCACGAACCTTATCGCTGTATTGGCAATCGCCTTGGCGTGATCTGGGGTTGGGTCCGGCAAACCAGCGACGGTTATGTAGGCATCCCCGATCGTCTTGATACGTTCGCAACCAAACTGTTCACCGATGCGATCAAATGCGCTGTAGATATCGTTCAGTTCGGTGACAGTGACGCTTGGATCTTGCGAGGCGACCATCTCTGTGAACCCGACAAAATCGAGCATCAGCACCGACACCGGATCGTAAAGCTGTGGTGTCACGACTCCAAATGTTTTGTATTCTTCATAAACAGATCGCGGCATCAGGTTCAGCAGTAGTTTTTCCACCTGTTCCTTTTCCCGCTTCAGCTCGCGCGTGTTGCGTTCGACCATCATCGAATATGAATCGATCATCGACTCCAGCTCTTTGATGCGGGTGATATTCTGGCAGACGAGAACAAGCACATCCTCATCTGCGACCGTAAAGTCGAGCGCGATGACCAACGTTCTGCGCTTTTTCTTGAAACTGATCTCTGACGTGTATCGCCGTGTCTCAAACAGGCTTTTTTGAACCGTAATCAGATCCAGATCGGGAAAGAGCTGCTGCAGATGATCCGAATGATTATCGCCAATGAACCACTCGTCAAATGTGTCATTGCGGAAACCGAACTTCAGCGTTTCACGATCCAAAAGTGCAACGCCCACGCCTATCGCACGCAGCAGCTGTTCATTGATGGCTTCTATAGTCATGGCTTACCTAACAATCAGAGGACGGCGTTTGCCGAATTCCGCGACAACCGCGTCAATGTCTTCCGCCGCCACGTTGTGTTTTTCCAGAGCACCTTGCAACACTGCTTCAAGTTCATCGAAATGGGCGTGCGTGATGTCCAGATGAGAATGCATGCGACGCAATTGGTCATCCGTGTACGAAGCCGGGCCGCCAAGAAGTGACGCAATAAATTTGGTCTGGTGGTCGACCATTCGGCTCATGTCGACATTGTCAAAGAAGGGTCCGACCTCATCGTTATCCAGAAGAATGTCATAGAAAGAGATCACGATCTTGCTGATCCTCGAAAAACCACCGTATTTCTCATAAAGTGTAGGTGCAGCCATACTAAAAACCTTTCCAAAACTGACTAATCGGACATGCCTTCCGCAAATCGTCACTGCTCTTTCGCATAAAGCCAAAGAGCAGTGAGTGCGGGTAATGCGACTAGTGCCGCTGTGCGATTATCTCGGCATATTCCGATGAGATGCACAGCGTTTCATTTGTCGAGATATCGAATTTCTCGATCAGCGCCATGATATCATTGCGCAGCGCGGCCTGCCCTTCTGTATCCAGTGCGTCAAAGGCCTTTTGCATGGGGCCGTAGAACGTCCGGAAGTACTCCTGAAAGTGTTCCGCTGATCTGTACCGGAACATGAAGTTCTTGCGTCTAAATGAAACGATATCACAATTGCTGCCAAAGGAATCTTCGATCCATTTTTGGCTTCCCCACAACGCCGGAGATTGTACGCCAGCGGGTGGCGGCACGTGCTTGCCAATTGTTTTGAACAACAGGCCGATGAAGCTCTCGGGAGTCCAGTTCGCCATACCGATCTTGCCGCCATGTTTCACGACGCGCTGCAGCTCCGCTGCGGATTGCTGTTGATTTGGCGTGAACATTACCCCGAACGTCGACACGACGGCATCAAATGACTGATCTTTAAAGGGCAGGTTTTCCGCATCAGCGACCTTGTAGGTGACAAATAGATCTTCCGCCTTGGCGCGCTGGCTGCTGGCCTCCAGCAGGGCTTCGACATAATCCGTCGAGGTGACGTTGCAAAAGCGCCGCGCAAAGGCCAGTGTGGCGTTACCATTCCCGGCTGCAACATCAAGCACTTTGGCATCCGGCATCATATCCATGGCCTCGGCAAGTTCTTCGCCGGTGATCTGGAGCGTTATCCCAACTTTGCTGTAATCGCCTGACCCCCAAGCAATGTTTTGCTTGGCTTTGATTACAGTGAAATCCGTTGTGGAGTTGATTGCAGTTTGAATACTCATTTCTTGTTCCTCTTGGCGGTTACTGGCTTGACACCAGCGGTTGAAATCCGAGCTGCGACACAGAGCGCAGACGGCTTATGCAGCTTCCCGTTCCGGCCAGCTGATGTTTACAACGGGCCGTTCTGCACTGGCCACGTGCTCAAGAATTCTCGGATTGGTCCACTCGGGCTGAAAAACCGGCGCCATGTGGCCAAGCTCTGGTAGCAATGCGATCCGTGCGTTCGGTAAAGCCTTAACAATAGCGACCGACACATGCTGGGTGATCTCTGGTGACTCCAAGCCAGTCATGACCAACGTGGGAACTTCGAGACTGGACAGATCCTTCAGTGTCCAGTTTTCGGCAAACCCGTTGGCAAAATCGGTCATGATTGAAACGATCTGCTGAGCAAAGCGGTTTTGAGCGGGAACGGGCAGCGCATCCCAGAACCCCTTTTCGTTCCAGAAGTCCAGAAAATGACGCATCCCAGCTTCGGCGTCGCCATCGGCAGCCGCAGCCGTCACTACGCCAGATAGCAATTGGATCTGACTGAACAGTTGCCGGCTGACCGTGTCCCCATGCTTGAGAAAGTGAAACGCGGCGGGTTCATAAATCGTCAGGCTTTTGACAAGATCGGGACGCATCAGCGCGATCTTGATGGCAATGCCGCCCCCATTGGAATGACCAACCAGATGTACGGCACGTCCCATGGCCTCAATTTCCCGGATCACGGGGATTGCTGAAACTGCTGCTCCTTTCTGTGCGAAGTCTCCGACCAGAGGGGCGCTGCCATAGCCGGGCAGATCGAAGGCATGAACTTCAAAGCGGCCTTCCAGATCTGCTGCCAGCTGGCTCCACTGTCGACCATTCGACGCTGAAGAATGTAAGGCAACAACAGGTGTGTTTATCGTTTCAGTAGGTTTAAATGAAATGGTCATCGTACTCACCCAATTACGTTAGCGATGGGAATTAACTGACCTTCCAATGTTTCAATGTGATTTCTGAAAGCAGCGCAAAATGTTTCATTTGTAGCTATGTGAACCAAGTCACTCAACGCGCTATCCACCTAGAACAAAAACAGATTTTAGGCAGACACTAGAACGGAGTCACACACTCTGAAACAATTGAAACACAAGGCTCTGATTTTGAAATGGCACTGAAACAATGATATCTTAGAAATTTGGCATGACGATGGGTAAGGCAAACGATCTGGCAGAAGTCGAGAAGGCAAGAGATCTTCTTCGTGACGCCATTGAAGCGCTCAAGGAAGGGTTCGCCCTTTACGATGACGATCGTCGACTTGTTATGTTCAATCAAAGATATGCCGAGATGAACAAAGGGGTCGCGGACCTGCTGGAGCCCGGTCTAGACTGGGAAATACTGATGCGGGAAACCGCGCGCCGGGGGATCTATGCCGACGCCATAGGCAACGAACAGCAATGGGTTTCAGATCGGCTGGCCAACGGTATCGAGTTTATTCAAGACTATGAGTTGACCGAAACTGACGGGCGAACTTATCTGGTTTCCGTGCATCCGACGGAACTCGGTGGTTTTGTTGTCACGCGCGAAGACATTACCGCCCGAAAGCAGGCCGAAGTCGAAGAACGCGACGGTGATATTCTGATCCGTAAGGTTCTGGATGCCAGCTCGGCGATTGTTACAATGGCGCGGATTGGTGACGGTCAGATTTTGTACCGCACACCCGCCGCTCTTCAGATGTTTGGCCCCGCGCGGTCAGCAAGAGAGCATTACCTCAGGCCAGAAGAGCGCGCGGATTTTATCACTTTGCTTTTGGCTGATGGGCAGGTGAAGGACTACAAACTTGATCTGGTTAACGCGGAAGGGAAAACCTTTCCCGCCTCGATTTCTTCTCAGTTGATTGACTACAAAGGCGAAGAAGTCATCGTTACCAGCATTATCGATCTGACTGTTCAAAGAGAGGCGGACGCCCTCATCCGTCAGGTCATGGAGGCCTATCCTGCCGCCATCAACATGACACATGCCGAAACCGGTGAAGTGCTTTTTGCAACGCCGGAAATCAGAGCGTTGTTTGGGGACTCCAAAAACTCAAAATCGTATTATGCAGATCCCAACGAGCGCCAACGCTATCTGCAGGATCTGCGACAGGCGGGCTGGCTGAAAGACCGCCGCATGGAATTTGTCGACGTCAATGGGCGGGCGTTCTGGGCTGCGGATTCATCGCGCCTAATCGAGTTCAATGGCGAAGAAGTCATCGTTTCAAACACGCGCGACCTGACCGACGAGCTAGCGATCGAAGCAGAACTTGAAAAACAAAGAGAGCTGGTCTTTCAGAACGAAAAGATGTCCGCCCTTGGCGAGCTGCTTGCCGGGGTTGCGCATGAGCTGAACAACCCACTCTCTGTTGTTGTGGGCCATTCGCTCATGCTGAGAGAAGAAATTTCGGATCCCGATTTGACTCTCAGAATCGAAAAGATCGGCAACGCCGCCGAACGCTGTGCAAAGATCGTAAAAACCTTCCTTGCAATGGCGCGTCAACAACCCAGCAAGATCGAACATGTCGACGTAGCCGGGATGATCGAGACCGCGGCGGATGTCGCGGGTTACGGCAGCACGTCGGATGAAATTCGAATTCTGCGAAGCATACCTGCGGATTTGCCACCTATTGCCGGGGATGCTGATCAGCTGACGCAGGTCATCCTCAACCTGGTAATCAACGCAGAACAAGCGATGACGTCGGCCGGCATCGGTGACGAAATCATATTGTCTGCCGAAATCAATCCGGAGAAAGGGATTGTGGAAATTACAGTTCGGGACAACGGACCCGGAATTCCCAAAGCCATTCGTCAACGCATTTTCGAGCCATTTTTCACCACAAAAGAAGTAGGCGACGGAACCGGAATTGGATTGGCATTCTGCCACCGGATCATCCTGTCTCATGGTGGTCAGATCGGGTTGGAGAAAGCTTACGAACCTGGAACTTGTTTTCGGATCACCCTGCCTGTCGCGGTGTCTGACGCCAGCAATATTGACGAGCCGCCTGAAATCTCACCGAACGTTGTCAGACACCGGGCCTTAATCGTAGATGATGAAGTCGAAGTAGGTGAACTGAACGCCGAAATTCTAAGAAAAGAAGGACTTTATGTTGATTTTGTTACGTCGGGTGAAGAGGCGCTCAGCCGTCTGCAATCTGCCAAATACGATATCTTTCTAAGTGACTTGAACATGCCGGGCATTGACGGTCGAAAGATCTATGAAGCTCTGCTGATACATTTCCCGCATATGCTAAGCAGAACAGCATATATTACCGGCGACACAATGGGGGAAAGCTCATTGGGATTGCTGCGCGAATCCGGTCTTCCATACCTGGAAAAACCTGTCTCTCCGTCAGAGCTCAGAATGCTTGTCGGAACACTACTCGCCGGCCAGAAGGACCCCTCCGATGGATAGTCAAGACACTCACATACTGGTTTGCGATGACGAAATCGATGTGCGCGAGATGCTTCAGGAATACCTGAGCAAACGTGGCTACAGGGTTTCCGCCGCGTCTGGGGGGGAAGAACTTCGGGCGATAGTTTCAGCGGAGGTCGTAGATGTCATGATTATGGACATCAACATGCCCAAGGAAGACGGTCTATCAATACTGCAATCCCTTCGCCCAGAAAACACAACACCAGTGATCATGCTCACTGCGGCGGGTGAAGTTGTAGATCGCATCATCGGTTTGGAAATGGGTGCCGACGACTATCTGGGCAAACCCGTCGATCTTCGAGAGCTTGAGGCCAGGATCAAGGCGATCCTGCGTCGCGGGGCCATCACTGAACCGGCGTCAATCACGAACGACAGTCATGGAGCACGTTTTGGTGACTACACGTTGAACAACGAAGCGGCAAAACTTCTGGCCCCTGATGGATCCGAAGTTCAGTTGACCGCAATGGAATACAGGTTGCTAAAGGTTTTCGCGGATAACAAAGGACGCGTCTTAAACCGAGATCAGCTATTGGAACAGGCTCACGATCGATCCTGGGATCCTTTCGACCGCAGCATCGACATCAGAATTTCCAGATTGCGCCGCAAGCTCGAATCCAACCCCGAAAAGCCGGAGATAATCAGAACCGTACGCGGAATCGGATATCTGTATGATCCAAAGCAATAACACCCATGAGTAACTTGTGCTCGCTGTAGACCTAGGAGCAAACACAGCATCTCTATGGCAAAACCGCCTACCTCGGCAAACTGCCCACAGCCGACATTCGACACCTGTCAATTTTCTCCTGCCGGTTTGCGCAAACCGGCCATTGATCCCGAGTGCAGCATACTGCCAAAAAGGCTCATCGCAGGTGCTCTTTGCCCGCGGGATCAATGGCCGCAATCTGGCGAGTTGAAGTGCTGAAGCATTTTTTACCAGAAAATGAACTAACCACTCAACCGGAGTTCGCTTCGACTAAAATCACTCAACGGTGATCACGGTATACGTCGTCAGCGATTTGGACCCATAAGCGCTGACGACAGACAGTGAGGAGGAAGTCAACAATAGCTTCTGTGATGCCGCGACCTCGTCTTAATCATCCAGTCAAAAATTATTATCCGAGCGAAGCCTGTCTAGTTGTTGAGACGCTGCTACCATTTCGCGCGTATTTCCTCACGGAACAAGGGTTCAGGTTTCCCCGTGGATTTAAACAATGAATCACGGCAAACGATATTGAAGTTGGGCGGTTTGGGAAAGCAGCCGTTTGTAGGCTGCGCAGAACTCGACAGTATGGGTTCCTTGCGACCGTTCTCTGCAATCAGCTCCTATAGGAAATTTGAGCCCTTACCTGCCGTTTCAGAGTTATTTTGTCGCTGTGTCTGCATTCGTCAGGTTCGGATCTCATTGCAGACGTTTGATGCCTTTTTTGCGCAAAGACCACCACTTACGTCGGTTGTATTTGCAACAGGACGACCATCAGAAGTGAGTTTCACAATTGAGCCCTAGGCTTAATTGGAATTGGTGAACACAACCTTAAACCTAACAAGAACTCCCTGGCTATTTTCGAAATGTCAGAGATTCACCGGTAAAGATCGCCACATAGATGATGCCAAGTTTGTCCGGCAACAGACGTTACCGTTCAATGATATGGATGCCGGGTCCGAGACAAATATGGAATTGTTTTTTCGTCATTGGCTTCGAAGTCGCACAAGTCAAATAGCGAAAAAGGCTGCAAAACATTGTGGATCGGGTATCTTTATGTTGTTCGACACAACAGTATTCCTTCTGTGCTCGCAATGCCGACATCTTAGTAGGGAGAGTTCAATGTCCATGACGGCCCGCCGTGCAAACACTGCTGCGCATTCCATCCAGAAAGTCGAAGCCTTCTTTACATCCTACAATGCTGCGGTGAAGGAAACGCCTGCTGTCGCAGATTTTACATTTGGCAATCCGCACGAAATGCCCCTGCCCCGTGTTGTCGATGCGCTGAAGACACACGCCGAACCTCAGAGTGTGGACTGGTTCGCGTATAAAACCAACGAAGCGGATCCGTGCGCGTTTCTGGCTGACGCCCTATCCGAGGAGTTGGGACTTCCGTTCGAGGCGGAAGACATCGCACTGTCCAAAGGCGCTTTCGGGGCGATCAAGATGTGTTTCACCATGCTTCTGAGCCCGGAGACGAATGCATCGTGCCGCTGCCGGGCTGGTTCTGCTATGGGCCAATGCTAGCCGCAGCCGATGCCAAAGAGGTTCAGGTGCCTCTGGATCCAGACAATTTTGACCTTGACCTGGAGGCTATTGCAAGCGCCATAACCCCTCGTACCAAAATCGTGGTTGTTAATACGCCGCACAACCCGACTGGTCGCATATACTCGCGTTCTGATCTGCAACAGCTTGCCGACCTGCTCGAGGTTAAGTCAGCTGAGATCGGTCATCGAATTTGGATATTGTCTGACGAACCCTACCGCCGCATTCGGTTCGACGGCATTGGCTTTACGACACCAGCAGCCGTCTATCCGCACACATTGATTGACTATTCTTACGGGAAAATTCTCCTCGCGCCCGGCCTGCGCCTTGGTTACCTTGCGATCTCACCAACCATGCCTGCAGCGGAACGAAAAGAACTTCAGACTCTGCGGTTTGCCGTGCAGATGGCGGATGGTTGGAATGTCCCGGATGCTCCGTTGATCTATGCGCTGCCGGACCTTGAAAACGTCTCAATCGACATTGCCGCCCTGGCTCGCCGACGCGAACGAGTGCTTTGGGTCAGTGGGGATACAGGATGACAAGGCCAGAAGGCACCTTTTATCTATGGGGGAGAGCCCCGGGCGGTGACAGCGATGCCTTTGCTGTATGTCTTCAAAAGCAAGGCGTTTATGTGATGCCAGGAACAGTTTTTGACCGCCCAACGGATTTTCGTATTTGTCTTACCGCTACTGACGAAATGATAGAAAACGCAATGCCTGCATTTCAGGCGACCGCAAACCAAATGCTGAAATGAAAGCGGGCGTCAGATCGAGTTAAAGGCATCTCGATTGTGTGACAGCTTTGTTGCGCATATCCGAAACCAAACGATCCTTATGTTTACCTTCGAATGTCCGCGACGAACCCATAGCCGCCGTTAGTCTCTCTTCTCAGTTCATGCATTCAGGCTATGCTGCCTCCGTTAACTTCGAACCTCGCATCGCCGCGATGTTGTGGTTTCTCTTTTACGACCCGGTACGCATCATCCGTCTACGCCGGCCACATCCCGCGCTGTTTCAGCCGGCGTGCATCGGTTACTGATGCCAATTGTCGCTTGTTGAACAGACCGCTTCGCGGCCTTTTCCGGTGTGCAGTCAGGGTCAGCGACATCGCAACCCGACACAATCAGAACGGCTATGAGGCCAAACAACCCCGGTAAATGATTCACGTTTCTCTCCTTGCTTTTTGTTTTGTTCATAATCCGGCAAGCCGCTCGGCCAGCCAAAAGGCAGCAACACACCCGATTGGGTAGCCCAACGCCCGTCGCGACGGCCAATCGCTCATCGTTTGACTGAATACCGCACGCGCGATCCAACGCAGTACTGTGAAGGCTCCTATTGAGGTGAAGATGAACGCAAGTTGCCCGGCCTCTACGCCCAGGTTGAAGGCCAACAACGCGGCAGGGATATCTTGCTCCGGCAAGCCGATCTCTGCCAGCGCTCCGGCAAACCCCAAACCATGCAAAAGACCAAATCCAAATGAAACCACCCAAGGAAAGCGGCTGGCCAGGGTCGTTGGTGTCCTGGCCTCCCGAAGAACCTCTGCCGCCAGAAAGACTATGGAAAGCGCGATGATGGCTTCGACGGGCGGACCTGGAACATTCAAAACGCCGAAGGTTGCCAACCCCAATGTGATAGAATGCGCAATGGTGAATGCAGTAATCGCACCGATAAGTTGGCGCAAATTACGGATCAGGACTAGCAGCGCGAAGACGAACAGCAGATGGTCCCAACCTTCCAGGATATGCTCAAAACCAAGAACACCATATTGCCATAGCGTCTGCAACAATCCCTGCTGTTCGGGCAATGTCACCGCCGGTGAATCCGGCGAAAGGCGAAAGGTCGCCATATTTTCTGTGTCGAGATACCCAACCCGTAGTAAGACATCCGTTCGTTGCGCGCTCAGCCCCGATATCAGGATTATGTTGCCGCGCAGATCTTCGGAGCAGGTCATGCGCCAGATTTGCGTCCATGCATGCCCGTCAAAGACAGGAGCATCAAATTTGGGCGCGTCACAATGTTCGGGGAATTTGGCATCGATGTCCATCGGCGCGCGCTTTACATCCGGTTTGCGCCAGAAAACGTGCCAGTCTCTGTCGGTCTCCTGAGAAATCTCAAGATACCCGGGTTCCAACGCATGCGCATTTGTCGAACCCGGAGTCAGCAGAACGGCAAGCGTCGCAAATAATGCAAGAAGGTGCCTCATGACCCGATCGCAGGCGGGCCTGTCTCTTCAGGTTCTTGAACCGTGTAGGTTGACCGGAGATTCTCGATGAACACCCGCGTTGTTTTCTGAGACTGTTCCTCGCGCCAGTCAGCCAGAACCTTTTCACGAACATCACTTAACGCAGGCAGAACAGCATCCCATCTGTTGTCCACGCGAACGAAGTGCAAGCCGAATGAAGATCTGACGGGCCCGGCCCATTCACCCTGCGGCAGTGCCTCTAGTTGCTCGAAAAAGCCGCTGCCAAAATTGCCATCGACCGAAGCTTTCGCACTTGGGTCAAGACCGGAAGGCAGAAGGGTCGCCTGTCCCAATTGCCGGTGGTTAGTCCCATCCTTCAGTTGCTGCCTCGTTGACTCCACAAATGTGTCATTGGGATTCTGTCCCAAATACACAAGGCTGGCTGCAACGCGGGCAGGTTTCGTGAACCTGTCGGAGTTTTCCGAAAGATGGCGCTGCAAAGTTTCATCATCTGGCCGCACCGCCTGTGCCTCGGACGTCAGCAGAAAGTTCATTTTCTGCACCAGGCGATTGCGGATTATCTCATCATTTCCTTCCAGTCCTAGTGCTACTGCTTCGCGCACAAGAACTTCGCGATTCAACCAATCTTCCTTTAGCTTGCCGCGTTCCTCGTCGCTTGGTGGGCGTTTCCAGGTGTTCTCAAACTGATTAGCCAGTAGATCAATCTGCCGCTGATCGAATACAATGACCCGCGCATCAAATGTGAGCGCCCGATCATCTGGCTGGATCAATTTGAACCAGCCAAAAATTGCGATGCTCAAAATCGCAAAGTAGACAAAAGGCTCTCTGGCAATCCGGGGCAACAATCGGGCTTCGGTTTCTCTTGTGGAATAGCCATGGCCCGCCTGTATCTGAGCCGAAACCGGAGGGTTTGAGGTTTGCCAGTTGACTTCCAATCTTGTTCTCCATTCGGGTTTTCAGATAGAATTGGGAACCAGTAGCTTCACTGTGAAACTGACGGTGTCCGCTGATGAGACTGCATCATCAAAAAAATTGTGCTCGTAGGAGAGCGTCCACTGCCAGGGCAGCCCTTCACCATGGTTAAGCTTCGACACCTTGATTCCAAGCGGAAGACTGGTGAAAGCGCCTGTGTCCCAGTCATAGACAAAGACCATTTCGGATGTTCCGGTCGACCAACCGTTGCCAAGGCTGTAGTTGAACACAGGTTGCAGGGTCGATAGGTTCACGTCGGGGTGGCTGTCATCTCCTCCGACAGTAAACAGGTTTTGGTTAAACGCCCCCCAGAGGCCCCATTTTTCTTGCTTCACGAAACCTTCGGCAGGCCCCAAAGCCCATTTTTCTGCGCTCAGGCCGTCGCTGCCGGTTGGCAATAGGGCAACCGCGCCGACACCGAACCGGCCCCAGCTACGATCAAAGGTCACTAGGTCGAACAATGTGGTGTCGCTGATACCCGACTGCCCAGAGGCACTGTCGATGACATAAGGCACGGTAATTCGGGCGATATGGTTTGAGTGACCCAACGAAAAAGGAATAGCCGCCCGAAATTGCAACAGGCTGCTGCGTTCCGGTGAGTTGTGCAAATCATACGAATGAAACCCCTGCAACTGAAACGACATTATTGAAGCCGTTGGGTCGTTCGCGTCGTTTTGCAATGCCTCGGCAGGTTCCTGGGCATATGCGACGCCTGCAAGTGAAAGCACGCCTGCGAAGAAAACACTCAGCGTAAAGTTTCGGATATCAGTTCCACCACTCATTCCAAAGTTCCCTTGCAAACTATGTTACGGTGCCGCCTGCACGAGGCATTACAGGCGGCACCCAGACAGAGGGCTGCAGAAGCCTCCGACCGTTTCGTCAATAGGCCAGCGATAAGTTAAATGTGAATATGTCACTTTCGAGCCTGTTTTTGGCAGCGAATTCGGTGACG
The DNA here is from genome assembly GCF_059612305.1 of Ruegeria sp. CDSA033. Lineage (NCBI taxonomy): Bacteria > Pseudomonadati > Pseudomonadota > Alphaproteobacteria > Rhodobacterales > Roseobacteraceae > Ruegeria > Ruegeria sp. CDSA033. The sequence goes on from NZ_JBXWQI010000031.1 coordinate 14,339, forward strand.
TACTTCATCTTCAGGCTAAGATCGCCGCCCAGAAATGTGCCCCCGCTATAGGTTATGATCGGGCCCACCCCGCTGACTCTGGCTTTCAGGCTGTCGACCCCCAGAGCAACCTTTGTTATGTCCGCCCCGCGCCCGCTGTCATCACTGAGTTGCTGATAGGTATATCCGGTCAGGCCAAACCCCCAGCCCGAACGCAGGCGCTGGACAACTGCACCCTCAATTTGAAGCGCCGGTGCTGTCTGGTAATTGGTCGCCTGATTTTCCGTGCTGAACAGCAGGCTTGCGGCACCCGACAATTCCAGCCCGGTGTCGGAATCCAACCTGGTCACCGCAAAGGTGGGCTGGAACGACCAAACATTCTTACCGTTGGACAACACATTGATACTGCGGTCAGGAACATTGATTGAGGCGGTGTTGTAGTTACCGGTCGGCATGTACACAGATAGGCCCGCACTGTAATGCAGCTTATCTTGATGCCAACCGACGAGCCCGGTGACTGTCAAATCTCCAATCCCGGATGAGCTGTCGCTGAGAGCACGCCCATCCAATGGGGGTGTTGTTGCAACATAGTTGAGCGAGGTATCCGGAATCGGCACGCTCAAATTGAGCGCTGGCGTGCCGCCAAACAGCTCTCCCTCAAAGGACTGGGTAAGCCCAAGCCGGATCAGACTAAGATCGACATTGGCATCTGCGCGGATTGGCAGACCACCCAGACTGATCCCTTCGACGCTGCCTTCAAGCCCGTCGTAAGTGAAAGAAAGGTAAGTTCCAGGCGGCGGCACAACGCCGGCCAGTGTATCTCGGGTGCCAAGAAAGTAGGCACCTATTCCCCCCTCAACGGCCAAAACCGGTTTCGATACAAGAAGGCCCATTGCGGCGGTGAACGCGAGCGCGATTCTGTTCAAAGTCGATCCTTTCTAATTCTGTCAGTTTCTGAACCACCACCTCGGCGACTTGACGCAGCGTTTCCAGCTCATCATCGCTTCCGGTTCTCAGCAGTGGAAAACGGGTAAATGTTACGGGGTATACCAAATTGGCGAGGTATAGGCGCGTTCCTGCGCTACCAGTGAAATCTCGTCGCCTAGCTCCAGATTGAATTTAACTGCATCATAGGCAGTCCATCGCGGTGTCGGGATTTCAATCACGCGCGCATAGTAGAAAGCCTGCAACGATGGATCAAAGTCAGGATCCTTCCAGGTTCCCCCAAGTTCTGCTGCACCGATGGTATTCGTCCAGCTTGGTATGGACAAATCCACTGTGTTTCCGACTGGTGGAAGTTTTCCGTTTTCGTCCGGCTCACGTGCGTCTGACCAGACAACATCATAGACTTTCTCTTGAGGGTTACCGTCGGCGTCCAACCATCCTTTGACAATCTGGATGCGATCCAGATTTGCGCCCATCGGATCGCGCAACCCGTAAACCAGAAACGACGGAGCACCCTCGCCGGGGTGAAGATCCGCGCCCATCGGAACGCCCTTTGAATATCCCACCAATGCAAGATCACGACGCGCAATATCCTCGGGGTTGAAGTCCCAGCCTCCGAACATTCGTACGCGCATCCGGGGTCCGGTGGTCGCATAAACCTCTCTGCGTTCCATCGCGTCAAACAACGCGCCGCGTGAATTTTCAGTTGCCCACACCGCTGTCAATCCGCCGGTGATATAACGCCAGGACTTGTAGCTTATTCCCAGTTCCGTGTTTTCCTTCGCTAAATGATCTGAACGATGCTCATTGGGTTCATAGACCGCAAACTTCCCGAAGAAATTGCCATTTTCGGGCGTAGACAGCCCAGTGTGAGTGTCGGAACCGCCGACAAGCCCAAATTTAAACGGGTTAACCCCCAGCTCGGTCTCCAACTTCAAGCCGCGATTTAGACCCGATCGCGCGTATTCACCCGGCAACATGTCCATTGTTTTAGCTTCAGACATGTCAAGATTAGCCCAATCCCAGCTTTCGTAATCTGCAAACACATCATCCGGCGATAGTAATGGATGTGTCTCGCCATCGCCCTTCATCTGAGTGGCTTCGTATAGTCTTTCCCACTTGTTGCGCTGTTCTGCATATTCCGGCGTCAATGCCGCCCCGTTGTCAAAATCGTCTTGCAACGCAAACATCATGCCATTGGACAGATTGCCATTGTGCGGAATCGCGGTCACGTCGCCCCCGGTCATGGATTCGTACTGCTCCATCCATTTCCAAAGATCCTTTGGGTCGCGGCTGCCGATGGGAGGTGTGGTCGTATACGGCAAGACTTTCCCGGCCCGCTCGGGACCATCGCGGTATATCACGTTACGATGGAGGTTGTTACCTTTCTCCAGTGACGTCCATTCATAAGCAATGAAAGTAGTAAACACACCTGGGTCATTGAACTCTTCAGCGGCTTGAATAATGTCATCCCAGACCCGCTTGTAGGCCGGATTTCCCGGCTGGTAGTTCAGCGCTTCTGACACTTCGCCCTGTGAAAATTGCCGGATAAGTTCCTGAGCGGCCCTCAGCGCTTCTTCGCCACCGGCGTTGAAAGCTTCGTGGAACATTTTCCCATCGGGGTCTGCCAAAATATTTGGTGTCCCGGCAATCATATCCGCAATCGCCCCCATCGCGTCGGAGTGATCCGTTATCATGAAAAAATCCATGGGGGTGCCCAGCATAACTTCCTGACCGCTACTGGATGTCACCTGTTCACCACGCGCAAATCGATATGCGTCGCGTGGCTCAAGACGCGTTCCGCTCCCCCCTGCGTCACCGGATAAAGAAGTATGCACATGCGTGTCGCCGAAATACACAGAGGTAGGGAAATTGCGGTCCGCATACGGAGAATATGGTCGCCCGGAAAATACCGGGTCGACACCTTTGGTATTTATGGTTTCCTGTGCGGCTGCACCGGTCGTCACGCACATGAACGCAGACACGACAACGAACTTGACCTTGAGGATGTTCATGTACTTACTCACCTTCTGTAGTAATCACTCGGGTTGATTTCTCTGTTCTGCGGTGGGAGGCGGGATTCAATCAGCCGATCTAAGATTGGCAATACTGGCCTGCACTGATCGCGGGCGCACTCTCAAGATCCACTCAAAAACGGTGCCAATCATTTTCAAGCTACCAAAATCACAGCGCTGCATGGCTAATCCATGAAGTTCACTTTTGCGACTGATAACAACGTTAAGCGGAATATCCCGTTTGAAAAGCTAGAGTCTGAGCCTAATGTCGTCATTCTGAATCCTGTCAATACTTCGTGGTATTGAATAACATTGTTGCGTTTGAGGCATTGTGCGAAATTGAACAATTGCTTAAGGTTAGTGTAAAATGAACCTTTTAGGTAACCTCAAGGCTGGTTGGCTAGGGGATCTCCCGCCCGAAGCGACAGAGTTGTTTCTTTCTATCGGAATATGGAAAAATTTTGAGGCTGGAAGCATACTTTATGACATCGATTCAGAAACCACTGGATTATATGGAATATCCAGCGGATCAGCTCATGTTCATCTCGCTATAAATGAAACCGAACCCAGATTATCCCATATATGTGGCCCAGGCTTTTGGTTTGGCGAATTCGAGTTCATCACAGGTCTACCCCGCGTTATCGAAGTTCGCGCAGCTGAAAACCTGAGAGTCCTGAGAGTGAATCGGGAAGATTTCCTGAAAAAGGCGGATGAAGAACCAAGTGCCTGGCATTGGATCGCAAGACTTGCTGCACACCACCAAATTCTGATGTTAGGGGGCGCCGATGATCTGATGTTGCCAAGTGCTGAAAAACGCGTCGTGGCGGTGCTGCTCCGCTTTTCGGGCCATCGGTTAAACCATCCCGCGTCACCGCCATTGAGATCAATCACCGTGACCCAACATGATCTGGCGGGTGCTGCCAACCTATCGCGGACCTCGGCGGGCAAAATCTTGCGGCAGTTGGAAAAATCAGGCGAAATTGAATTGAACTATAACACGATTACCATTCAGGACGCGCAAGCCTTGGCTACGAGATTGATATAAGCCTCGCTGTGCAACCGAGTTTCAGAGATTTTCGTCAAAGCTCCTTGCAACCTGGAAACATTGGTACGTTGCCGTATGTGGTCAATGCCGATTCCGCATTCAACAGAACACATCATTGAATTGGGCAAAGCCACTACAACAAATGCACCCAACGAATGGGCGCTGCTCAAGGAACTGTCGCGCTAAGGGGTGTACCAGATTGGTGATGTCCAAGCTCGCTCTTGGATGGCGACAGGCACACCATCCAGCAATGGCAGACTATTCCGAACAGCATCGTAGGTCGTCCAGCGCGGTGTCGGGATTTCGATTACCCGCGCATAATATACGGCATGCTGATTTATGTCGAATTCCTCATCAACCCAAAACCCAGCGAGTTCGGTTGCGCCTATTTCATTTGTGTAGGTAGCTGTAGCCGCGTCAACGGTATTTCCAACCGCAGGCAGACTGCCATCTGCTTGGGGCTCGCGCTGATCAGACCACGCGACATCAATGATTTTCTCTTGCGGTTCCCCCTCTTCACCGACCCAGCCCTTGATGATCTGGATTCGGTCTAGATTTGCACCCTCGGGATCTTTCAGAGCATGGACCGAGAAGCGAGGTGCGCCATCAAGATTGCTGAGCGTGCCGCCCATTGGTACGCCATTGGCATAACCGTCCATAACCAAATGAGCGGGGTTATCGGTTTCAGTCAGCGCTGCCCCGGCAAAAAATCGCGGCTTGATACGCGGACCTGACGTTACAAAAGTTTCGCGTGCGCGCATGGCGTCAAAAATTGCACCACGAGTATTTTTGGGAGCCCAAACCCCGGCCAGAGACCCCGGATTGGCGTCGGGGCCTTTCACCCAGCCATCGATTTCGCCACCCCGGCGCTCTTCCACTGTGCCGTCAGCGGGCCCATGGCTTCCGTTATAGGTCGCCTCGTTGACATCACTTGGTACACCGTTGTGATTGTCGGTACCGCCAATAAATCCCAGTTTATAAGGGTTCGCGCCGAGCTGGGACTGATAGTCCAGCCCTTTGGCCACAGCCCAGCGAACAAAATTCTGCCGCTGGTATGTGCGATCACTAAAGGTCGCAAGGCTTTCGGCATTCTCGAAATCTGCAAACTCATCAGCTGGCCACAACGAAGCGACGACTTCGGAATTGCCCTTGATCTGCATCATTTCGATCAACGGTTCCCATTTTGCCCGTGTCTCGGCGTATTTCCGCGTCAACGCCTTTCCAGAGTTGTCAACGGGCTCAAACATCTGTCCTTTGCTTCCGTTGGAATTATGCGGAATAGCCAGAAGGGTCGAACCATTGGCTTCCTGTTCGGCCATCCAGGCCCACAGTTCTTCTTCGTCAACGGTATCGAGTGCGCTCAAAGGGAGATCAGGTACGACAGTATCGCGGAAAATAACGTTTCGATGCATGTTCCCCGCATTTGGTGCCGAGGTCCATTCGAAGGCGATCAAAGTTGTGAAAATCCCTGGTTCATAATGTTCTTCGGCCGCCGCAATGACGATGTCTTTCCATGCGGATTCAGTCGTCTCCGGACCGGCATAAAACGGCGGGTGTTCCGGAGAGCCTGAACGCATGTTGTTGATAACATATTTCAGGAACCATTCTCTTTGTTCGTCGATATTCGTCAGTTGCCTGAGCTCGCTTAACGCTTCCTGATAGTGTCCTGGCGCATCGACGACCTGTGCCGACAATAGCTCTCCAAGAAATTCAGCATGATCCGACACGGCGGTAAAATCGAGTGGTCGTCCGATAGAATGGAGCGCGTTATTAATCGAAACGGTCTCACCTTTGGCAAATCGATAAGCATCGAATGGCGTTAGGCGGGCCCCGCCGATAAAGGCATCAAGTGAAAAAGACGTATGGACATGAGTATCACCAAAATAAGCCTCTTTCAGGGGATTGGCAGGAATAGCAGTCTCCGCCTTGGCCCGATCATTCTGAGCAATGGCCGGGAATGCCAAACACGCAATTACAGGAACTACCAAGAAGCCTTTGTGCATTGGGTATCTCATCCTTCTGGGGCGTACAAAATCTGGAGTGTAACTACGTGGTCGGTAAAATCGCCTTAGTGTGGTTACCGAACTTTTTTGCGTCAAATACGATCCACCATTGCGTCAGTGTCTCGGTGGTAATCGTGCAGAAAACACGAAATTCGAGATAAAACCGAAGTTCGGCTGCAAGTCGTAACAGTCCGCATTTGGCTGATTGGCGAAAAAAACGGTATCATCATCTTTAATCGGTCACTGTTTGCTTGACAACGATGCTTACACGATTTGCACAACAAGATTGTACAGAATGGTACAAAGTAGAGAAATTTTCGATGGACCCAGTATAAAGTTTCTCTATCCTCACAACCCGCCAGATTTATTGTACAAATCGATCTGGGGAGTCGCTCTTTGAAGCCAGTTGGGCAGCATGCGCAGGAACGGCAGGCGAGCAAGTCGGAACCTTTAGGGTCGACGCCGTAGTTTGTATGGCGTGTCTAGGCTCAGGATTGATCCGCCCCACTTGAGTGGTTCTGTCGCAAACATTTTATATGGCAGAGCATCAGTGAAATTGGTGAGCAGTTTATCCAGCTAGCTGAGCGAATTGCTGCAACGATCGGAGTCCGGGCGTGAATTGATCTTTGCGGATCATGTTGACCTGTTCTATGCCTGCCAGGACAGTCGCGGATGAAGCGAATGATTTGAATCCCAGCATGGGTCTGATCCTTCGATTGATGAAACGGTGATCCTGTTCGATGATGCTATATAGGTATTTCCGTCAGTCCATGTCGATCGGGATCAGGCAACCAAAGCTCTTGAGTGTTTTGTTGATTGCCTGGATGCCAGCTGCGTTAGCGCCGCTTTTGTCGATGACGATCTTGCGCGGGATTCCATTTGATGACAGGGCTTTGGCAAAGCACCAGCTGCAGCTGGACGGTTCCTTCGCTCAGACAGCATGAAATCAAGGGTGTTTCCTGCTTTGTCGACTGCTCGATAGAGATACATCCATTTGCCGCGAACACGTATGTAAGTCTCGTCCATTCGCTAGGGCTTCTGTGTTGGGCGCTTCGTCGGTTGCGCTCGCGCGGCGACCATGGGTGAGAACTTTACAACCCACCTGGTGAGAGTAGCGCTGTCAACCTGCACAACACGCTCAGCCATGATCTCTTCCAAATCGCGATATCGGGCAGCCGTCGATGCAGGCGCTCGTATACGCAAAACACACCGGTTTTTCTGGATCAGGATACGTAGCCAGTTCGAGGGGGGCGAGCTATATGATCACGCGCTTCGTGAGGTCTGGAGCTTTCAATGGCCGAAGAAGCCGCCCTTTTGACATCGTGAAATCTGAGATCGCCGTGACAGCGCAAATTACTCAAAGACCACGAAGCAATGTGCGGTAGCGGCAAATGGCCGGTTTGGTAAAGCTGCGCTGCAGCGGTTGATAGTTTCGGGAATGCCAGTTTGTTGCGCGGACTGTGAATTTGGTATCCACCAAATTTCGCTAATGCAGCGAAAGTCTCCTCTGACGGGCCGCACCGCAGCGCCGATACTCGTCGTTCAACGGCCGTTCAGGGCCGTACGCAACGGTTCGAACAAATCAGTTAGACGAGGGCTTGGTCCATCCTACTGCAGCCACACCCAGACTAGAATTTTCCTCGGAATCGAAGGTTCCCTACCAGAAACATCGATAAGGTCACATGACGATACCGGCCGACATCCCAAGAAAATACGGAGATCCTGGGCTCGGATCGTAGAAGGTTGGACTGCTGAGCAAAGATCGAAATACCTTGCCGTGATTTCAGACGGCAAAGCTCCGCCGTATTATGGCGGCTACGAACAGCCATGTAACTAACATCTCCAGGTTGAGCTACCGTGAGTAGTGCTGCGGCGAGTCGCATATCGACTCGCTGTTCTTTCACCAGATCAAAAAGCGAGGCTCACATGGTTACTACATTGGCTGCAGGCGATATTGCGTTTACCGGGTTCAATTCCGACAATCCCGACGAGTTCACATTTGTTGCTTTGACCGACATCGAGGCAGGAACCGAGATCAAATTCACTGACAACGGTTGGTTCGCAGCCGGCGGTTTCCGCAGTAGCGAGGGGATTTTCGTCTGGACGGCACCCGCAAACATTGCTGCAGGTACGGTGATCAATCCCGAATTTACCGGCCCAAACTTCTCGGCCAGCGGCGATCAGATCCACGCGTATCAGAGTGACGACGACACGCCCAGTTTTGTCGCATCGGTTCATTTCAATGGCGACGGATATGAACCTGACGCAACATCGTCGAATACGTCTGCACTGCCCTCGGGGCTGACAGTCGGCACCAGCGCAATCGCCCTCACCGAAACCGACAACGGTGTTTATGATGGCCCTCTCACCGGTACAAAGGCCGAATTGCAGGCCGCCATTAATGACCCCGCAAACTGGACGACCAGCAATACCAGGATTGACGATGTCGAACCTGCCGGGTTCACCGTCACGGATGCCGCGCCTTCACCATCGGTCATCATAAATGATCTGGACCTGGCAGCCGATGAAGGGGGCATGGCGGATAGTTATGAAGTCACGTTGTCTGTCGCGCCCGAGCAACCCGTCACGATCACCATAGCCGCAGGAGCTGATCTTGACGTTGCACCAACCGAATTGGTGTTTGACGCAACCAATTTTGACCAGCCTCAGCAAGTCGCCGTCACCGCCGTTGACGACGATCTGCCCGAAGCAGCCGAAGTCGTGGACATTCAGCACACGGTAACCTCGGGCGATCCCGCTTTCGACGGTATTCTGACCCCTGTTGTCGAGGTGTCCATCTCGGCCAGCGACATTGAAATCGTGTCGATCTATGAAATCCAGGGCGCAGGCCATGTGTCGGAGTTTGTTTTGGCAGATGGGCAAACGGTTGCGGAATTCTTCGAGGACTTGCCTGCCGGCCCATCAAACGTTCTGGGCGACATGGTTTCAACCAGCGGCATCGTCACTGCGGTAGATTCCAACGGGTTCTATCTTCAGGATTCGGAAGGCGACGGCAATGATGCGACCTCGGACGCGATTTTCGTGTTCACCGGATCAAGCCCTATAGTGTCAGTAGGTGACGCCATTTCCGTGGGCGGAACCGTTGCCGAGTTCTTTCCCGGCGGCACAGGCAGTGGCAACCTGCCGACCACCCAACTGACCAATGTTTTTGACCTCGAGGTGCAGTCATCGGGCAATGCGCTGCCCGAAGCAGTGCTGATTGGCAATGATCCGGGTGAGCGGGCGGTGCCCAACCAAAGCATCGACGATGATGCGTTTGCCTCATTCGATCCAACCCAGGATGGCATCGACTTCTTCGAAAGCCTGGAAGGGATGCGCGTGACTGCAACGGATTTGCAAGCCGTCAGCGGAACCAGCCGGTTCGGTGAAATCTTTGCGGTTGCCGATCAGGGCAGTGGCGCAACCGGTCTTTCAGAGCGCGGAACGCTCAATATCTCACCAGACGACTTCAATCCTGAGAAAATCCAGATCGACGAAGACAGTGGGATTTTCGATTTTGACTTTCCAACCGTGAATGTCGGCGATCACCTTGGCGACGTCACGGGTGTGGTGGGCTATAGTTTCGGAAATTACGAAATCCTGCCGACCGAGGATTTTACACCGAATATCCAGTCAGCAGGGTTGGAACAGGAAACGACCACACTCGCAAGTTCAAGCAACGAGCTGACAATTGCGACATACAATGTTCTTAACCTCGACCCCAATGATGGCGACGGCGACCAAGATGTTGCCGACGGTCGGTTTGCCGCCATTGCCGAGCAGATCACCAATAACCTCGACAGCCCGGATATCATTGGTCTGCAAGAGGTGCAGGACAACTCGGGCTCGGACGATGACGGGGCCGTTTCGGCGTCGGAAACCCTGGCGGAACTGGCCGCGGCTATCCTGGCGGCGGGTGGTCCGGCTTATGAGGTGATCGACAACACCTTTATCGGGGACGGAACATCCGGGGGTCAGCCCGGCGGCAATATCCGCACCGCCTTTCTCTACAACCCTGATCGTGTCTCGTTAGTGGAAGGATCCGTGCAGACTATCGGCGGCCAAGGTGAAGGCGAAGCCTTTGAAGGGGCGCGCCTGCCGCTGGTTGCCGACTTTGTCTTCAACGGTGAAACCGTCACGGTGGTCAACAACCACTTTTCATCCAAAGGTGGTTCTGCGCCCATTCTGGGAACCGAACAGGACTTTGCCGCACGTCAAGAAGACGTTGATGTGAACGGCAGTCTGGATGAGCGCCAGGCCCAGAGCCAGGCCGTTCAGGATTTCGTCAACGGACTGGGTGATGCCGCCAATACGGTTGTGTTGGGTGACTTCAACGAGTTTGAATTTGTCTCACCCGTGGCTGACCTTGAGACCAATACCGACCTCGTCAACCTGACAAACGATATTCCGGAAGACGAACGTTATAGCTTTGAGTTTCAGGGCAACAGCCAATCGCTGGACCATATTCTGGTGTCCGAGGATCTGCATTCCGGGGCACTGGTTGACATCGTTCACGTCAACTCGGAGTTCGCCGCAACCAGCGGGCGGGCCTCGGATCACGATCCAATGGTGGCAAGCCTGTTCATTCCAGAAACCCAGAGTTTGGCCGTTGAGTTCGAAGCGGGCCGCTGGTTCAAAACCAAGGCCTTTGAGAGCATTGACGGCGAAGTCGTGGATGTCGACAAGCTTGGTCCGGTTCGGAACAGCCTGACGTTTTCGGATGTGGGTATCAAGGTAGATGCGGTCGATCCGACCGATTTTGAACTGGTCGCGATCAAGCATGGGGCGATTGGCGTGTTCTCATTCGACGACTCGTTGTTTAGCCGCGATGCTGCATCGGTTGACGGTGACGAAAGCCTCAGAATTGCGTTGGAAGACACGGACCTGGAAGCGGTGGAGTTCATCTTTAGCTTTGGCGACAGTCACGGCAGCGGTGAAGTCGAGGTTGCCTTCTACGATGACGGTGTTCTTGTCGGCACCATGGTGGCGGATGCTGAAGATGGCGATTTCGCAGGATCGCTGGGGCGTACGACCTTTGACGCAGTTGAGCTGTCAGCATTAGACGGCACCATGTTTACAGTCGACGAATTTGCGTTCGAAGTGATTGATCAGAACCTGATTGCCTAAAGCAATGCCACACGGGGTCACTCCGGTACCACCGTGTGGCATACTGCATGCCAATATTACCGCATCACGAACACTCGAAACCTCGAAAATTCGAACAGAATGGATTAGCCGGCTTGAGCCATTGAATGTGACGCGTTGCAAAAAAGAAATTTACATCACAATCGTGCAAGTTTGATCTGATCTGACGTCCAGAAAAACATACATCTGCAACTTTGCCATGGCTGCCAGCCACTAATGCCTCGCACGGCATTGACCAAAAGGGGTTCAGCGCCGTACCTCGCCGCGATCCGCACCGACGGCGGGTACCTTAGTTGGTGAATGTCTTTTCCATCAAAGTGTTCGGTCGCAACGACGCGCGAAGCGTCAGTTTGAGCTGCAGGTGATTTCCGCTTACTGCGAATGTCTGCAATGCGGGTTGCGATCGCAGAAACCTGACTGCAAGTCGAAGGCCGGTCATGGGCTGGTCTCAAGGGGCGCTGGTTACAAGGCGGTACTTTCGGAACAGCGATCCATCGAGTGTCATCTCGCCATCAAACTCTGCGCCCATGCGCTTCAAAGCCCCTAACTTTGTGCGACTAGGGGGAAGCAGGAGCGTCACGGATGGGATACGATCGTCGCCGTGCGCAAACTCCAGAGCTTGAGCGGTTATCCTCATCCCCAACCCGAAGGCTGAGGGTTTCAGCACGAGGCCGAAGTCCCAGTCAGGACCTTCACGCTGAAAGCCGCCCCATCCCACATACGCGCCGTCCGCCAGAATCGCCCAATGGCCCAACCCGTCCTGCGCCCACTTGGCTTCCTTCATTGCCACGAAGTCAGCTGTGCGCCGCTCATCCCAATTGCCTTGGAGCAAAGGCATATGCAGAGCCAGAGCTGGGTCGGACATATGATCCGCAATATCCTCGACTGCGATCTCGGGTAGGCGAGTGAATGTGATTTTTGTCATGTGCTCGTTTGCGACATGCCGTTTGTCGCCCCTTGGGTCTCAGAGTCCGAGATGGCATCGATCAGGAATTGCGCAAGTGCCAACCGGGAAACTGCTGTTCCGTTTTTGGGGTGAGCATCTCTTTGGGCACGGTATGTCGCTACGATGGCGTCATTGAGGAATCCCGCGCGGGCCGAAGTCCAGTCTAGACCAGGCTCTTTCAAGATATCCTCAATGCGACTGACGCTGCGCACAACGTTCGGCATAACGAAACGAAGGAATTTTCCCGGCAGCGTTTGGTCTGGAAATAGAAACGCCGTCGAGGTCACCAGAACCCGTTTGAGGCCCGTCACGGACGCAGCTTCGACGATGGTGACCGCAGATCGGTAGTACACCGATGTCGCGACTTTCGAAGGCAGCCGACCGCCCAACGTCAAAATAACGGCGTCATGGTCGCGAAAAACTAATGTGAGGAACACAAGGTCACAGGGATCACCGACCATCACTTTCAGTCTTTTATGTTGGAGATCAGGTGCTTTGTCTGCAGAATGAACGACTGCTGTGACATCTATATCCTTTGCGAGCACAAGCTTACCTGTCCGCCCATTCGCACCCAAAAGAACGAGTTTCAAAGTCTTCTCCTTTCAATCGGAAAGTGCGTTTGGGACCTGCCTCAGGCGGAGAGGCAAATCTTGTTACTGTCCAGATCCCTGACGTAGGCCGAGAAGCGCGGTCCACGTTGGTTCGGTTCGCCTTCGCTCGTGCCACCAAGCTCAATGGCCAATGCGTGCAGCCTTTCGACCTCTTCAGCCGACCCGACGCTGAAGCCGACCATGGTTCCGTTGCCATTCGTGGCGGGTTTTTCGTCGAACGGGATGGCGGCTGCGAAGGCAAAGCCAGGTCCGAGCCAGTATGTCATTCTGTCGGTGGGTGAGATGCGCTCCAGGCCTAATTGCCCAAAGAGCTGGTCATAGAAGTGCGTTGCGGCGGCCATGTCGTTGGTACCAACGACGAAGTAATTCATCTGCATGGTGCGATATCCTTTGAGATTGCGCTGAGTATTGTGAGCGTCACTGATCGGTCAGCCTGAAAAACTCGATCAGCTGACCGTTGGGGTCGGTGATCTTGAGCAGGTGGATGCCCGGCTCTTCGATGATCTCCGGCGCGGTCACACCGGCAGCTGTAGCGCGGGCATGCAAGACTTCCAGATCGGTGGATTGTAGGTAGGGAACTGCGCCCGAACCTGCCTCGGACCCCGGTGCGTACTTGTCCCGTGACACGATTGCGAACCAGCCACCAGCCACGTCGAAAGCCACGAATTCAGGTAGCCCGATTGTCGGTTCACTGCCGAATAGGGTGCGGTAGAAGGCCTCCGATTCCTTCATATCGTCCGTCGGCACGTAGGCGCCCATGGCCATGATCGGCGCGGTTCCCCGCTGCTCCGCCGACTCCGCAACGAGTGCTGTTGGCAAAACAGCGGCGAGGCTGAGAGCAATGAAGTGTCCCATATTCTGATCTCCTTTTTTGATGTCTTTCCTGCTTCTACCGCGCCTATGCTGACAGCGTGTTGTCAGCATAGTGTCAGTATGCTCTGTTTCATCGAAAGGAGATCACATGAGGCGCGGCGACAGGCTATTTGAAGTCATCGAGATCCTGAGACGTGCCAAAGGCCCGATCTCTGCCCAGTCTATTGGTGAAGAACTTGGCGTGACCAAGCGTACGGTGTACCGCGATGTTGCTGCGCTGATGGGTCAGGGCGTGCCGATCAATGGCGAGGCCGGGGTCGGCTATGTGTTGGAGCCTGGCTTTCATATGCCACCGCTGATGCTGACCCCGGACGAGATCGAGGCCGTTACGCTTGGCATGCTGTGGGTCCAGACCCGAGGCGAACCCGAGCTTGCGCTGGCGGCAGAGAAGCTGATCACCAAGCTGGAAGCTGTCGCACCTGACAAGTACCGAACGTCGTTTCTTCAGCCGGCCGTAAGCGTCGCGCCTGTTGCTCAGCCGGATGAAGTACTTGGCGCCGCGGCCATTCGTCTGGCCATTCGGCGCCGCAAGAAGATAGTCTTGAAATATTCAGACAATTCAGGCCAAAAGACCCATCGTGTGATATGGCCCATACTGCTGGGATATCGGGACACCAGCCGCATCATCGCCGCATGGTGCGAAATGCGAGAAGGCTTTCGTTACTTTCGGACAGAACGGATTACTGAGGCGGAGGTCCTGGAAGACAGTATTCCTCGGCGAATGGACCTAATTCGCGCGGAGTGGCGCAATGCGACGGACGCAGAACGTAAGCGCTATGAAGAGGGGGCATAAAACAAGAGTTGTCGAAGGACCGTTTTGTGGAAGCTGCAGCGCAGCGGAGGGCGTTATCACATTAGCTTCCTGCCCACCAAGGAATGCTGATGCTCTGATTTCAAGCGGCTCGAGTAGCGGCATCCCGGG
>NZ_JBXWQI010000032.1:0-25581 GCF_059612305.1 Ruegeria sp. CDSA033
TTTCGACTGGATAGGACCGAAAGCCATTCACGCGCTAAACCCAAGTGCGTCAATAGACAAAAGTTTGCAACAAAGCCCCCTTCACAGAATGTATGTGAGGTAGCTGGTTGCTGACCTGCGGATATTCGAGAATTAAGGGCGCAAAATCGCGGCAATTGCACCAAGATGTATCTGCGTCCAGAAATTAAGGGCTCGGTGACCGCTGGTGTTGTGACGCGCTGCGTTCAGCGGCGGCTCGCCGGACAAAGAACTGGACAGCGCGCGCCAGAATCACTTAGCATATAACAAAATTCGCGGATTGCATTTCGTGAACTGGGTGGAGGTGACTATGTATTCTCTCTTGTCGCACCTGGGGCTACGCCCAAGCCTGGAACGCGAATTTCTGCCGTTCATTGCAGCGCTTATTACCGCGCAAATTTGGTTTAAATGGGGCAGTTTCGCCCTGGAGTTGGTGGGATTTATCGTCGTCTGGTTTGTGCTTGGCTTCCTTGCGGATGTTCTGCTGCGCACCCTCGGACGATAGTTTTCAAGCCTGCCCGAGTGCTTGTTCGGGTTTAAGATACAGACTTAACGATTGCAGACTTGTCACGATTTCGATCGCACGCTCCACCCGTGTGGATAGGACAATAACAATACCTGAGGGGACAGCGCTATGCGCGAGCCCAGACCGCCAAGACGGCCGCTCAAGCGGCCCGGCCGGTCCACGCCGCAGCCGCAACCGGAGAGCCGGGCCGCCGCGGAGGGACTGCGTGATACCTTTGACGAAGTGCTTGGGTCGACTGATGCCCCCGCCAACATTCGTGACCGACTGACGGACCTTCTGGCTGCTGCTGATGTTCCCCGGACAGATCGCGGCTATCGCAAGAAAGGCCCGATGCGGCCGGAAGGCCCTCAGGTCGAGTTTCGTCCTTTGAATGCTGAGCTTCTGGTTGATGCGGCTAATAAGTTGTCGGAGCAGATTTTCGAAGCTCCGCGACCCGGCGGTCTGGTGCAAACGGCGAACCTGCTGCTGGGTACTCTGCGCAAGATCGACCCCGATATCCTTCCTGACCAACCGCTCGCGGAAGGCGTGGGCGGCGCGCGTTTGCCGCTGACCGACCGGATTGCCACCCCGCTCCTTCGACAAGCCGCCGCCGATATCGCTAATACCGGAGACCGGGTCTTGTGGGATGACGGCCTCAACCAATTGCTTGTCGATATCGGTGGTATTTCCTCCGAGACCAGAAGCCGGCGCGTTACAGTCGCGATCCCTGTTCAGTGCGACCAGACAAAAGCTACGATGAGGGTGCCATTTGCAACCGGAGGTGAAGGTCGGGTTGCAGGCCTGGTTACTGCGACACCTGATCGGCCGCTGGGCGAAGACCTGGTCGCGCAAATCTGGGGTGACGCACTTATCGCCCTCGCGCATGAGGCGCTGATGGCGATGGCAGGTGCCCTCGCTGCAGCTTCTGGCCGCGACGAACGAAACGATACACTGGTGCCGCGTGCGCTTCATGCCGAACCGGGGCTTTTGCGCCTGGATACCGAGGCGCGGCGGCGACTGAAGGGGATCGCGCCATGAATGCATTCTCCGCCGACGAATTCGGAAACGTATCATCCCTGTTGCGCGCTTTGGGATTAGTCGATCAGGACGGAGATTTCGTTGGCGACTGGGTGGCGGACCCCGGGAGTCATTTGAAGACAATCCTGTCCGACGACGGCCAGCGAGCTGCGCTGCTCGATTTTGTTGCCGCGGCGCGGGATGGCGAACAGCAAAGCGACCATGCCGGCCGCATCTGGGTCGAAATTCTGACCGAACAGGTCGCAGGCCTGGGTGCGGTTCGCTTCAATCTCGTCCTCGACGCCGCGCCAGCAGGCGAAGTGAGGCTCTATCTCGGGTTGAATCTCGATGCGGGTGTGCCGGACACGATATGCCGTGCGTCGCTCCTTTTTCCGCTCTTCAGGGTGCCGAAATCCGGGCCTGGTGCCCCGCCAAATGTCGATCTGATCGGCAATTCCGGCGGCGATATCGAGTTGACTGCGGATTTCATCCTTTCAACATCCGCCCCGGTGGCGGGAGAAGCCGCGCTTTCGGGTCTTGGCCTGCTGGTCTCGGTGCCGACCGATAGTGGTGCGACACCCAATGTCGGCCTTACCCTGACCGGATTGCAGTTGCCGGGTGAGGCCGCGCCGCGCGATATAGCACTGGCTCTTACTGAGCCTAGCGCCCTTGAAGAGGCGGGGATCGAACTGATCCTGGCGCTTTTGCAAGCGCAGATCGGGGCGGCGGCGGGCAGCGCGCCAAATGTTGCGGCCCTGGCGCGGTTACTGGGCATCGAAACGTCCGCAGGAATTCCCGCACTGCCGGTCGAAGACATATTGAACCGAGGCGCCGAAGCGCTGAGTGAATGGTTCGCTGCAGTGCTTGGGTCGAACACATCCCGCGCGGCCTGGTTGGACGCTCTTGCCGATCTTCTGGGTAACAGTGCTGCGGCAACGCCAACCGGGGTAACTTTGCCACTGGGCGCGACCCTGCCGAGCCTTGATATCCGTCTGACCGCATTGACCGGAACCGCAGGGTTGCCTGTTGTGACACTTGGTCTGGGATTGGGTTTTACAGAAGGGCCCGCGACAGCCGCATTATCAGCAGACCTTTTACAGATCGACCTCGGAACCGGCGATGCGACAGCGCTGCCGATGCTGCGTACCGAGCTTGTATTCGATATTGGCCTTGCCACGCCTGACGTCTCTGTTGATGCGCTGGCTATCGGGATCTCTCTCGACGCAGCGCGCCGACCGGTCTTTGTGCTGGACCTTCGCGAGGCGCAGATATTCGCTACCTCATACGCAACGCTCGACCTCACTGATCCCGAAGCGGTGGCCGCCGCTGGTGCACAGGCTGTCAGCGACGCGCTGGCTGCGGTGATAGCCCAATTGGGCCCCGCGGCAAATCTGCTATCCGTCGCGTTGGGCTGGACTCCACCTCCCGGAGTGGCAGGGGGCTATCCGACCATCGACATCATCGCCTTCCTGGGTAATCCGGTGGCAACGCTGCGCGCGCACTGGCAGGACGTTCTGGCAAATCATGCGCCCGACATGCCTGCCGTGCTGAGTGTCTTGCGTGAACTTGTGACCGGGGCCGCAGGTGCTGTTCCTGGTGAAGGTACCGAGGCGGCACCCTGGTTGATCCCGCTTAATATCACGTCCGACATCGCCTTCGCCCTGTGGCAGCCTGAGGCTGGACGTCTGTGCATTGGTACAAGCCTTCGCTTGAGGGTCGACGATCTGGGTGAACGTTGCACGGTTCTGGAAACCCGATTGCGTACCTGCCTGGTATCCCTTGATTTTGCCGGACCCGGCGCCAGCTTCCTTGATGAGGTGCGGCTGACGGCGCTTGGCCGTGCACGCGGTGGTACACGACTTGAGTTAAGCGCTGACAATCTGCGCCTTGAATGTGATCATCTGGGCCTGCGCGCCACCTGGTCGCCCGGCACCTCACTAAGCGTTGGGCTCGAGGCTCCGAACCCGACCCTGACACTGGAAGAAATAGATCTGCCTCTGGACATTCCCGACTTGTCAACGGGGGTAGACGGTTTTTTCGACAACCTATCGGACACGCAATGGGAAGCGATTGAGCGTGTCGCCGCTATGGTGATCCGACAGACCGATGTCGTCTGGCTCAACGATCTGGTGGGCGCCTTCAACTGGCTGCCCGATCCGCCCTCTCTCGGTCAGACACCGTCCATGCGGCTCTCACTGAAAGCGCTTGTCGACGATCCTTCCACCGAATTGCGCAGCTGGATATCGAGGCTGATCGTAGACGGTGGAGACACCATCGGCGATGGCCTGCGCACAGCGCTGCAACCGATCGCACGCTTCTTGTCCGGACGCCCGAGCGGCGGACTGTACCTGACCGGCACGGGGACGCTGGCCAATCCGATCAAACTGACCCTCGAAGGTGACGGGGACCGACCGGCTCTGGCGCTCTGGCTGGAACCCGAACTGCCGCTGGCGACGCCAAACCCGTTTGACTCGCTGCCACTTCGGGAATGGCGCCCCGGAAGCGAGGGGCTATCGGCAGCATCCCTGGCGGCAGCGCTGTTCAGCGAATTCCCGGAATTTGACGGTTGGCTCCCAGAAGGTCTGGACGCAGTAACCGTGACCGCGCAATTAGATGCGATTGTCGATCTCTGGACAGGCACCGATGGTCTTGTTCCGCCGCCGACCGCAGCACCGGCAGGCACAATTTTGCATCTGGTTGAAGATCGTGCAGCGCCCGCAATCTTTGCGGATCACGATGTAGCGCGTTTCCTGGATGCCGCCGCGCCCGACACCGTGATCGTCATCTCGACCCTTGGCGAAACAGCAACTCCGCCAGCTCTTGCAGCACCGCCCGACCGGATTGTCGACCTGCGCGAGCCCGGACGCGACCCGCTAACCTTCTCACCGTTGCCGAACCTGCCTGGGCTGGTGCATGTTCTGCTGGCGCCACGCGGCGATGCTGGTGGCGCCGAAGGCCAGGCAGCACGGCTGGCGCAAATATTCGCCCCGATTGCAGCGCGTGCCGGGGCAACGGTTGTGGCCGATGCGGCTGCAGGCCATGCCGCCTGGTTGGCGTTAGAGGCTATGGGCGACGGTCTGAATCGGTTGATCCTGATTGGAACCCCGCTGTATGCAGCCAGTGTACCGGAGGTACCCAACTCAGATGTGGCAGGCATGATTGGTCGCCTGTCCGAATTCATCCCCGATCTTGATCCTGCCGAACCCGACGACGCGGCAATAGCACTGGCCCGCCGGTTGCTTGATTTACATAGCGGCCCGGCCGTCATCCCGGCTACCGACCTAAGCCTGCCACCGGGTTGGACCGGAGACCAGCGCGCATCGCTGCAGATCCATGCAGTCCATGGCGTGGTGTCGCGTGCCGCCGTTGAGCAGGCGCTAACCGCGATCTTCGCGGCAGGGTTGAGTCTGCAGGCCCAATCCCGCGCCATCCTGCGCGAGGCGCAACGAATCAGCGGCGGCGGACTGGGTCTGTACCTTCCCGTTGCAACAACCGCGCCGGCGGCTGATGCATTGCAGCTCCAGGGGCATATTCTGGCCGAGCTGGTGGGCGCAGATATTGATCTCGGCAGCACCGTTCCCGGCGCGATCTTGCGGACCGCAAGACGGGCCAGCGGGCATCTGAAACTTGGGCGGGACGGCGGCTGGCTGTCGGGTGGTCCCAACGCGACACTGGCTCTGCGGGCGATTGAGCTGCGTGGCAGTTTTGCTTTCGGCAGCGGTGCAACACAGCAACCCGACCAGTTCGAGCTGGCACTTCTTGGGTTGCGCGTGGGGCCTCGCGCTTTTCCGCGGCTGCGCATTGACGCCAGCGTCGCCGAGGGGGATCTGGGTCTTGGCGGCCTCGCCGCACCGACGACACCCGAGGTGGCGCAGGTTCTGTCGCTCGCCATGGCCGAGATCGAAGCCAGCGCTGACGCCGCAATTTCCCAATTGGCCGGTCTGCTCCGCGCGGCCGGAGTCCTTGGTGCGGGCGGCAGCTTTGACCCGCTGTCATTGTCGCGCTGGACCGACAACCCTGCGGCGCGGCTGACCGAAACACTATCCAATCCGGCACTGCTTACCGAACTGAACGGCGCGATCGCGGGCTTCCTGGGGACGCAATCGGGTCTTGTATTCAACGCGGAGACGAAATCGTTGACCTTCGATGTCACTGGTGCAACGGGCGAAGACCTCCTGTCCGAATGGGCGCTGGCGGCCGCACTGTCACCCACGGGACTTGCTGCGGGGTCAGTACGGATCGGACGCATGGAAGGACCGAACTTATCGGCAACCCTTGTACCCGATTTGGCGGTGGCATTGTCTTTCGGAGATACAGGCACGAACCTGCCCGCAAGCCTGCCGCTATGGCCGCCGGGCGACATTTCACCGGTCTTGCCGCACCTGCCCCCGGTCTTATTCGCAAACGTCCTGTCCCGCGCGCTGGAGGCGCTGCGCCATGCCGACTCGTCGGCGCGTCCAGCGGTAGAGGCCGCACTTGTTGGGTTTGGCGTCCTGGACGCAAGCGATCCAGCCGCAACGGTCATGATACCGTCCCGTGCCTTCACAGACCCGGTGGGTTGGCTGAGTTCCGAGGCAGTCCTGGGCCAGAATGGAGCGGGCGGCCTAAGTTTCCGCGCCGACCGCGTGATTGCACTGATGGATGCGCTCAAACCTTTGGTTGGCGTTGGCGGAGCCTCGGGCCAGTGGAACATCATGGCCGGGTTGTCCCTTGCTGCGCGAGATGCTGGCGGGTTGATATTGGAGGTTGTTATCGATGCCGCCGCGTTCCAGCCGGGCAGCGATCTGGCGATGGGTGGGAGGTTCGGCCTGAATTTCGGCAATTCTCTGTCACCGCGCCCACAGATCGCCGCGCATATAGGCCTGAGCGGCGGAGCACCAGAGACACAAGCGGTCCATCTTACGCTGTCAGGCACTGATCTGCAGCTGTTCCTGCGCCCCGCTGCAGACGCAGATATTGGCATCTACCCCGACATAGGCGCGTTGTCGAATTTGGGTGCGCTGGCAATCGCTGCTTTGCCCGCTGCGCTCGACGCCATTGTGGCACAGGGTGGCGCAGTGGGTGAGCTTGTCGCCGACATTGGTGATGCGCTGGCGCTGCGGTCAGCACCGCCCAACCCGGCCTTCGAGGCCGTTGCGATTAGTGCCTGGGCAACTGACCCGGCGGGTGCCCTTGAAATGCGCTGGCCACAGCTGCTGGCGGGTGGGCTGGCACAGCTTGGGCCTCTTTTGCCAGGCACATTGGGCTTCAATAGCGCTGGTGGGAACGTTGAGATCACGTTGGCAAACACCCCAAACCCTGGGAACAATCTGTCGCTGCGAATGGAACCCGCGCCGATGCGCGTCGTGGTTTCCTCTACATTCGACGGTGTTCCTTTCGTCGAAAAGGGTACGGCCACTTTCACACTCAGTGGCAGCGGACTGGATCGCATGGACGCTACGATTGGACCGGCGGCCATCCCATTGGGCGGAGGAATTATGCTGCGTCCGCTGGTCGCCGTCGATATCGGGCCTGACCCGGCCTCGGCACGCCGTATCGGCACCGGGCTTGCCATATCCGACAATCCGAATGAGGCGCTGGTACTGGGCTACGCCCTCGACAGCCAGAGCTTTGCCCTGACTTATGGCGGCTCAGCCTTAGCTGAAGATATCGGTGCAGGCATAATGCATCTGGCCATCGACCTCTTAGGTGGATTCGTGGTCAGCATTCCAGCTGTGAACGATGTGCTGGGATTGACCATCGGATCTGGCACGATACGCAGCGTCCTGACCGAAGTTGTCCTGACCCCCGAAGGTGGCCTTGATCCTGGCTTTTTCCAGGTCATTCCGACCGGCGGTGATAGTGCAGAGGCACTCTTTAACGACAAGCTTGACCGCGTATTCAAGCTGATCGAGAACCTAGCGGCAGCTGGACCGTCCGTCACCATCGAAAACGCGGTCGAAATCGGCCTGGGCCGAGCTGGCAATGATGGGCTTGGCACTTCCGGGCAAATCCTAGGCCTGAGGATTGGCATCAAAGACCGTCTGACCCTGCTCGACAACGACATCGCGATCTGGATAGAGAACGACAACCGCTGGATCATCGATAGCCCCGGCGAAGGGTTGTTTATCGGCTTCCTGAATACCAGCTCGCGCAATTTCGCACCGTTGCTACGCGTGGACGGCCTTGGGATCAGGATCGGGAGAAACAACCGGCCACTGCTGGATCAGCCTATTAGTCTGGGTTCCATCGCTTTGCATGTATTGACTCAGATCGGCGGGGCAGAGCTTTTGGGCGGTGCGCAGGTCCAGCTGTCTGACATTTCGGTCGCGGTAGGTGGGGCGTCAGGCGGAAACCCGGTGGCCCAGGGTATGTTGGCGGAAACCAATGATGGCGAAGCGTCGCTTGCGCCCGGATTCAGTCCCGCGCTGTCGATCCAGACACGTCCCGGCGGCGGTATCGCCTTCCGCTTCCGTGCGGGAGACGGCACGGGCCCGTGGTGGCTGCCCATACGGCGCCAGTTCGGGCCGATCTATATCGATCAGGTAGGACTGGGCACGCAGGAAGAAAACGAGCGTTTGAAATCGATCTCTCTGCTCTTTGATGGAAACGTCTCGATCGCGGGCCTTCAGGCAGCGGTTGATGACCTTGAAATCAGGCACACTTTGTCACCGGAACACGGCTTTTTCGACCCAGAATCCTGGGATGTCGATCTGGCAGGCCTGGCGGTCGCTGCCGACCTGTCCGGTGTCACACTGGCGGGTGGGTTACGCAAGTTCGTCGATCCGCCGCCGCCAGCAGACCCGCAAACCTTCGAATATATCGGGATGTTGTCGGCGCGGTTTGCCACATACGGCCTGTCAATCTATGGCGGTTATGCGCGTGAGCCTGACTACACCGCCTTCTTCGCCTTTGGGGCTGTACTGGGTCCGTTTGGCGGCCCGCCCGCCTTCTTCCTGACAGGTGTCGGCGGCGGTTTCGGCATCAACCGTGAAATCGAACCACCTACTGACCTAGGCCAATTCAACACTTTCCCACTCCTGGCGGCCCTCGATCCGTCAGCTCCCATACCTTCCGATCTGATCGCATATCTCGAGGAAGTGCGCGGCTTCTTCCCGCCGGCCAAAGGCCAGTTCTGGTTCGCCGCAGGGATCAGCTTTACCTCATTCGCACTGGTCGACGGTGTTGCTGTCGTAGCGGTCGAGTTCGGTGACGGGTTCGAGTTGACAATATTCGGTTTGGCCCGGATGGCGCTGCCCCGACCGCAGGTGGCGCTAGTGTCGATCGAACTGGGCCTGATCGCACGCTTCTCCACCTCCGAAGGCGTGCTTTGGATCCAGGCGCAACTGACGGACAATTCCTGGCTCTTCCATCCGTCTGCCCGACTGACCGGCGGCTTTGCGTTTGTGAGTTGGTTCGCCGGACCAAACAAAGGCCAGTTTGTACTGACGCTGGGCGGGTATCATCCGAACTTCAAGGCCAATGATTATCCGATCGTGCCGCGTCTGGGCTGGAACTGGAGCCCGGTTTCCAACATTACCGTTAAGTCGGAAACATACTATGCCCTGACCTCTGAAGCGATGATGGCGGGTGGACTGTTCGAGGCATCTGCCAAGTTCGGGCCTGCCTATGCGCACCTGAGCTTTGGGGGCAATGCCATTATCTATTTCGACCCCTTCAGCTATGAGGCGGACGCGCATGCGCGGGTCTCGGCCGGCATCCGGATCAAAACATGGTTCGGAACTATCAAGCTCAGCTTCTCTCTGGGTGCCTGGATTGAAGTTTCAGGGCCGGAATTCAACGGCCGCGCCGGAATCGAAGTCGGGCCGATAGACGTCACAGTGCGATTTGGTGGAGGCAAGGTGCCGCCGCCGCCTATCGGTTGGGCCGAGTTTGCCACCAAGTATCTGGAACTTGAAAGCGGTACCGCCGCACGGGCCGTCGCAACTGTTGCCGGGCGCGGCGCTTTGACCCCGGCCAGCGCATCAGGTGAAGAAGGCGGTACCGCGGATGGCAGCGCGGAAAGACCCTTCGATGTTCTTAGCGAATTCGAAATTTCGTTAACCACCACCGTGCCGATCACCCATATCCAGCCGGGCAGCCGCGCCGAAGAAGATCAGTTCGTTGCCACCCTCGGCCTTGCCCCGATGCAAAAGCCGCTTGAAAAAGCGCTGTTGCGTCTTTCGATCAAGCGCAATGGTAACGGCCCCGAAGAGATCACCATTGCCGCAGAAGATCAGATTTTTGTGACCAAACGGCACACCGGGCGGTTCCCCAAGGGTGTGTGGGGCGAGGCTCCAAAGGCTGACGAGCGCAAGGTGCCGCGTGGCCAGGTTATCCGCGCAACCGAAGGAGTCGATTTCTCTTTCCGTCCATTGGCGCTTCGTAAGATACCTGACGAATCCACAGGCGGCATCGCGTTCAACCAGGTCGAAGCTGGTCCGCGTAAGCCATTGCCCCTCAGGCCCGTTGGAACATTGGTCTCAAGCCTCGTGGCCGAGGCGGAAGCGCAGCGGACAGCACTCGCTGATTTCGGGGATCAGGGTATGGGCGCATTGTCCGACCGCTGGATAAAGGCGCGACCGCGCGAGATCACCGCTGCCCAGAATGCGGATCGGGTGCGCACGACGCCAATGAGAGTGGGGCTTCTGTCCGAACGGATCGTGCGAGCACAGGATAAGGGCAAGAAAGTACTGATAGGCCCAAACGTATTCGAAGCCGGGCCATTGGTCTTCGAAACGCCACGCCTAATTGGTATGCTCGCAGTGCCGGTCACGCCTGCTGAGAACCCGCCAAAGCGTACAACGGTCTCCGGGCTCGCTGAAATTGCGCAAATACCGCGACAAGCACCACCCAAATTGGGTGTCGGGACCAGGTTTGCCCCGCTTATTCGGGCTGAAGTTGGGGTGCAGGAGACCTCAAAGACACTTCGAGCGCGCAAGCAGGTTCCGCTGACTGCAACGCTGCAGGACAATCCAGGCGCAGGTGCCGGTCGCGCTGGCCCTGCCAACCGCACTACTTTGAAGCGTGTTGCCGCGATGATGACCTCAGGGCCTCGCCGCCGCGGTGAGGCGGATAACACCCGCGCCCTGGCGCCGGGCGAAATCGCCGTCTTTGACATTCCCGGCCGCGATATTGCTGCCCGTTTCCCTGATGCCGGAACTTTGCAAATTGAGGGCTCGGCCCGGCTTTTGCTGCTAGATGCCTATGGCAAGGTCTTGTCCGATAGTCGCCCGGTACCGCGTAAGCTGGTATTGCCCAAGCGCACTGCCACAGTTGCGATCCTTGCGGGCGACACCGCTATGGATAGTTCCGATGTGCGCGGCTGGATGGCGGGCAGCCGTATCGCATATCTTGGCCGGTCCGTTGCGCGTTGCGCTGGCGGCCTGATCCGCGCCGAGGGCGCTTCACGGATGCGCGGTGGGCGACGCGGTGGTTTCGGCTGGATGCGCGCATCCGACCTGACTGATCAGGCACCCCTGGTCGCCACCCGTTTCGATGGCCCTGCCAGTACCGTAGCACTGTTGATCGACGGCACCGTAAGCGAGGCGGATCTGAGCCAGCTCTCGCTCGGCTTCGAGGGCACCGACGCAGACAAGTCGCCACCGATCCTTGCTCCGATCGACGGCAAGACGCTGGTCGTGACCACGCTCGATAGAGCCAAGGGACCGTTCATCGTGCACCTGGGCGGTCTGACACCTGAGCGGCTTGACGGCATGCTGGCCTCGGATCTCGACGCCGACCGGCTAGTCACCCGGATTGTAAATGAAACTGTTGTGCCCGGCGTGCGGATCACTGCCCCGAACGGCGCGGAACCGGTCCGCATCAGCTGGACCAAGCCCGACGACGTGCCGTTGCGCGAAGACGAACTGCAGGAGAACTAGGACAGGCCCATGGTAAAACGCGGCAAATTCTTCCTCTACGATGCTTTCCTCCCGGCGCTGGATGCCGGGCGATATGAGCTGAAGACTGAGATCGACTTATTTACCGATAGCGATGCAGCGCCCGATCCGGAAACTGACATCGCGCCGCATGTCACCCATATCAACGTCACCGCACCCCGTTTCCGCCTGCCGCCGGACCAGGCGTTGCTGACCTTCCCACCGGCCAACAGCGAGGGTGCCTATGAAAGCCGCCTGCCGCAAATAGTGCTCAAGCGGCGTACGTTGCCCTGGGATCGTGATCCGGCGCCGCTCAACGCCACCATTAACGACCAGCGGGTGCGCGAACAGACCCCCTGGCTGGCGCTGGTCATTGTCGCCGAAGGCGAAGGAACAATCGAGCACGACATCCCCATCGCCGATTGTCTGAGCGAAGGGGTCGTGCTGCAGGGTGATGCGGATACCGCGACGGCGTCGCGCCTGTCGGTACCCCGTTCCACCGTGCAGGCTGTGTTTCCGACCATCGACGATCTGATCATGCTGACCCATGTTCGCGAGGTAAATCTGGAAGATACCGAGGTCGCAATGGGCGACGATGACGGTTTCCTTGCCGTTGTAATTGCCAACCGGATGCCTCAGTTCGACCGTCAGAACTGCCGCCCCAAGGCCTATACCGCCTGCCTGATAAACCTCGAAGGCCAGCTCGACAAATTGCCGCCACCCGCACCGCCGCGCGATTTCTTTAACGAGGCTGACCTGCATCTGAGTGAGGTTCACGCCACCGTTGCCGCGGCGATCCGAACTGGCGCCGCTGTTCCGATAACCTCCACCGGGACGCCGCGGTTGCTGGATACCTCGGACACCAACGCGATGAACGAAGCCATCCGGCGGGGCGAGGTTGTATTCCACGGCGGTCGGCTGATTGATCGTGCGGGCCGGACAGATACGGGCCCGAACGATCTTGGCCCAATTGAACCGGCGGCCGTGTTGGAAGGCGACTTTTCCGGCCTCGGCGCGAAGAATACACAGATGGTCGTCGAGGCCAAGGGCATCTTCGGCGGTTTCGAGCTGGATCTGGATCTGGTGTTCCCTGAGCCAATCTTTCGCTTTCCCGTGCTTACCTCGTGGAGGTTTACTTGTTCCGGTGCCGGCAGTTTCGAAAGGCTGATGCAGGGCCTCGACGTCGGCCTATTGGGAACCGAGACCAAGGGCGGCTACAAGAGGCCAGTACCGGACTGCACCCCTGCAGAGACCGGTAAGGGGCCGGGCGACGCGCCTGTAACCAAATTGCCATTGGAGATTGCCGAAACCGGTCACATCGGCATGCCGCACCTGACCCGAGCAGGGTCCGAAGAAAACGCCTGGTATCGCGGTCCCTTCTCACCGCACCGACTGATGCGACGGGTGCACGCCCGCATGGACGACGACGGTCCTATTCTGGCCCATGTATCGGATCACTTGCGTATGATGACACCGGAAGGCCGGCAGGATGTTTCGCTGGCGGTGGCTTTCGAAACTGGGCGCCTTCTGGCGATGTCGCAGCCTTCCTTTGTTGCCTCGCTGATGCGCTGGCGGGCGCATCGCTTTGGCGCGGCAGTGGTTCAGGCAAAGCAGAATTCACTGTTTCTGGATGGGGTATTGACCCCGCTGATCCCGCGAGACGCCTTTGACGACGCCGTTGTCAGCGGGCTGCTCAGCCAGCGCCTGGAGCAGGCGCTGTTTGCCGATTTTGCCGGGCGACGCGATACCGCCCTGGGACCCGCGGCCCCGCTAGTGCGCCCCGGTAGAAAGATCGATGATCTGGCCGCAGCCCCGCTCGAGGATCTGTCGGTCGGATTGGGAATCCCGCCCGCGCAATTGCAGGCGTGGGTGGCCGCGCCGGAAACCCCCGAAGTTCTTGTTGAAGCCCGGAATACACCAGTGGATGTGACGGGCGTGGGCGCCATCGTAGAGGACGCACAGCTTGACGCACAGCTTGACGCCGCTTTGGACGATGGCCTGTTCAAGCTGGCCGAACTGGCGGTTGGTCGCGAGGCACTGGACGCGGGCACTTTGGACGGGATCACCACATTCGAAGATTTATCCGATTTCCTAGTCGACCGCATAAGAAGGAGGGCCGATCCATGAGCCTGTCAGACCGCGTTTCGCTCGATTCCGTCTTTGTCGCGTTGCAGTCTGCGGGAATTGTACCCGGTCCCGACGAACGCCGGGTTGTGCCCCGCGATACCTTGGAATTTCTTGCCCGGTTGCGATTGCTGATGGGAGTGCCTTTCAACACGTTGGTCCCGGACGAAGAGCTGCTTCCCAATGAATCAATCCGCTTCTTCTTCCTCGACCGGGCGTGGACCGATGCGTTGGTGCAGGGTGCGCTGAGCGTGGCAACAGCGAATTCGGTCGATCGAGCGCAATTGGAGGCGATCTATCCGACTGTCGAGAAGGATGTTGATTTTTCGGAACGCCGCATCCGCGTCCCGGGCGGCGAGACCCCGATGGGAGGTACTGCTGGTCTGGTCACCGGATTCCTGATGCGCTCCGCCGCTGTGGCCGGGTGGCCTGGTATGCACATACGCGCCTATGCCGAAGAGCCGGACGGCAATGACGAAACCGTGCAACCCGAAAGCGATCCAAAGCGGATCAAGCTTTTGAGGCTGGAACGGTTGGCGCCCGCTGTGTTGTTGGCATTGTTCGACGGTGCGCCCAGCGTGATTCATATCGAGGAACCGCGTCAGGGCGTGCAATTCGGCACGCGGCTGTCCCGGGCCAGCCCCGGGCGCTGGATCGCATCGGTTCCGGCGCGCAATGTCCGTTCGGCCCGCTATGTCGACGAGGATGGTGATGAGATCGACCCGGCAACCGTGCCAGAGGGTCAAAGCCCATCGGATCTGGCGCACGACATCCCTGTCCGGTTCCGCCCAGGAGCCGCGGGTGTGATCGATATGACTAACACCGCCCGCGCCTTTCGCGATGCACCAGGGACTGGCATGACCAATTTCTTTGATCGCCGCATCGACGGCGCGGAGTTTGCGCTGCAGATGCTGCGCTTCCCCTACCGACAGGTATTCGCCCAGTCGGAAACGTCGATCACGGCGCAGGATGCAGCTTTTGAGCCTGGAGTCAGAGGTATTGCCCGCGAATATTCCGTCGCCTTCTCCGCTGCCGTGGCCAAGGAGGACTGAATCATGGCTGATCGCATCCATCCCGAACTGATGGACCAGATACTGCGCCAGCCCAACTGGTCGCTTGCCGGTGCCGCCTCGGCCGCCGCGCTCGACCTTGGCCTCGTCCACCGCCCGCCACCGCCGCCACCACCGCCCAGTCTGGTGGTGCCAATGGACGTACAGGCACTCTATGTCCCACGTGGTACCGGGTCGGGTGAACGCTTCGTGCGGCTGCCAATGGATCTGACATCGGGCAACCCCGATGAAAGTGCGCCGGCCGATCCCTTCACCGCCGCCGTGCGGCGACCTGCAGGGGTGCATCTGCACTGGGCTTTACCAGACGGCCTTCTGCGTGGCGAGTTTCGTGAGGATGACGACGACCCTCTGACGCTTCGCGCCTTGCCGAACCGCTGGTTGGTGCTGCGGTTGACCGGACGGCGCAATGTGCGCAGGCTGGACATACGCGGCTGGGTCGTCTCCTCTGAGGATGGTAAGGTTGAACCGTTGGAGGGCTTTCCCAACGGTGCCATTCCCGGCAACGGACCACGATTGCAACCAGCGGAACTGACTGCAACAGTAGGTGGGTCGCCCAATTGGACATCTGGCTATGACGCTGCAATCAATCGCTTTGCGTTCCATGATGATCTGAGCGATCTGGACACAAGCGCAGTGCTGACTGGCCTTGCCAGTTATGTGGTGATCGGTTGGTGGTCGACGCGCGCCTTCGATCCGCTGGCTAACGCCTTCACTCCACTGGTGGCTGCGCGTACTCTCGAAGGTCTGGGTTGGTCGGCTTCGCCCGCCCCAATCGTACCACCCTGGACCCATCCTGGATCGGTTGTGTCGGAAACTGCCACCATGGAACGACCCGAGAAAATCGACCTGTCATCCGAACTGCGTATGACATCGTCACAGTTGGCGCTTTCGCGTGGCTACCGGCCTTATGACTTCGACAAAGTCGTGCTTGTTGCCCCGCGCGCGCGGCTCGACACCGTGATGCACGGCAACGTTTATGGCGTTCCGGTCCGGGGCCGGGTCAGTGATGACACTGCGCCAGCTGTGGATGCCATCGACCTTGCCTTTGCTCCGACCCTGGAGACCATGATTGCCAGCTTTGCCGCACAGGATATGGGTCTGGCCGCGCAAGATGACAGGGAATATCTGGAAAGCTTGGTGACTGCGGTCGCCAATTCCTCGATCCGGGACATTGACGCACCGGATGGCATCGTCGCACTTGACGAGGCAGAACATGGCGACGGGTTCGAAAGTTTCCGCGGACCCGAAACCTACGAGGATGTGATCGTCGAAGCGGGCCCGCAAGCTTTCAAGGCCGGGCGTGGCCAACGGACCCGCCTTGCCGCCAATCGGTCCGGGCCTCTGCCCAAGGCTGAACTGATGTGGCAAGGCAATCATAGGGGTAGCTCGAAATTCGCCACCGCAGAGATGAAGACCCGTGTCCACGACACAGTGGCGAAAAACTTCCGACTTTCCGACATGCCGCCTTCGGAGCCGGGCGGCACCGTTCGACGGGTGCGCCGCTCCGGTCCCCGCTATCACCGTGCTGCGCCGCCGGTTATCGGGCTACGCAACTATGGCCGCCATCCGCGTTTCAACAACGATGGGCTGTTTACCGATGATGGCACGCTGGCATGCCGGTGGGCGGTGGAGTTGTCGGTTGCATTCGGAATTTTCTACCGCGCGTCCGATTATGTGCGGCAGATAACAAATAGCCATGTGCCTAAGGCTACGAACCGCATCTTGCAACACGCCTATCTGTTCGATCCCTATATATTCCAATGGGCATTCCAGGCCATTCCCGAGACGGTCCCCCCGATTCAGGTCGACCCGGTGCGCAACCGGCTGAAGGGAGAGCTGTCGTTGCGGTATTCCTCCGATGGACTATATGACGGGCAGGCACCGGTTCTGCGCAAAGCCGGGCGCCGCCCGACTGTGGCCGAGGCCGAGGTGAACCGCTACTTGCACGCCCACTCGCTGGCCGAAGGAGTGGAACCAAGCCCCGTCTCGATCACGGCCTGGGCGCAACCCTGGTGTCCCATCTGGCTGGAATGGGAACTGGAGATCACTCCGGGTGATGGGCTTGAGGGCTTCAACCTGGGGATGGTCGATTACGAGGGTACCCCGACACTGTCCGACCAGGGTCCGCGTATCCGGGGGCGGGCGCCGCTAACGACCGGTCTGGCGCGCAGCTACCAGGCGGCGATCACCGCCTACCTCGCCGCCGAGGCGCAGCGCAATACAGCTGGCGAAGGTGAGATCAGCTCAGATCATGAAGAGGTACTGGCCGACCTGGCGGATTTCCTGACCAACCCGGATATGGGTTCGGTAACTATCGACGGCCTTGAGGCATTCTGGCTGGGTATTGACGAAGGTCCTGATGGACAGGTGCGACCGATCCCTGCCCAGGTTCCGCAGATCTTGCGCGAAGTTGGGATTCCACGCCTATTGACATCCGGCCGGTTGCGACTGACGCGCGCGCGGGTAATCGACACCTTCGGCCGCTTTCGCGCTTTGCCGATCAACACGCTGCTAATGCCTGCCGCTCACGAAATGCCTGGCACTGGCAACACCCGCGCGCTGCGTCGCCCTCCCCGATTGGCAATACCCGCACGCCTGATGTGGCGGTTGACCGATCCCGCTTCGGCCGCACCGGATGCGGCAGAGGCATCGCTCAATCAGAAATTTCCCAGCCTTAGTGTTAATCCGGTCGCGGGCTTTCTGCTGCCAGATTTCATCGACGAGGCAGTCGAATTCTTTGCCGCCGACGGCACGCCATTGGGCCAAGTGATGGAGGACAGTGTCTCAGGGGGGCTGATGTGGGAAGGCGGTGTCGGGCGTGACGGCCCCGCCGTAACCATGCCGACAGAAGGCTTGCCCCCCGCCGCGCGGCCCTGTGGTGACCTGGCTCAGGGCATGATTGAAGCTGATATCGAGACCCGTGCTGACCCGGCGACAAAGGATCTGGAAAATCCACTCTCGGCCTTCCTGCGTGCCGTTGATACCACCAGTTGGAGTGTCGAGGGCAACTTGAACCTCTCTGGTGCATCAGTCGCCGGACTGGTCGGGCGACCGGTTGCCATTGTGACCGCAAGGTTGAGGCTCGACGTGCCCGAAGATCTGGCGCAAACAGGGGCCTATGGCGAGGAAGCTGACGAAATCACTGCGCATCTTCTGGCCGAGAAAGTGCGCGACCGACTGAAATCCATCGCATTCCCGGTCCGTCTGGGCGAGATTTCCAAGGCGCATGACGGTCTCTACGGCTTCTACATCAATAATGACTATACGCGGCTGCATCTGGTCGAGACCCAGGTGGGCCAGAGCACACGCACCAACCGATTTGGTCGGGGCTATCGGGCACTTCTTGGTCGTGTAGGAACCGGGCTTGGGTCGGATTTCCTGCCTGAGGCCTCTCCTCTCGAAAGCCCCTATATCGCTGCGGCGCGCGACCTGCCTGTCCATGTCGGACAGGTGGTCCGGTTGACGCTTCTGATGCATCCCTATGCCCGGATTCATGCAACAACCGGCCTGTTGCCGCGCAAGTCTCTGGAATTGCTGCGAGATTGGGTTGCGCCGGGGCTGTCGAAGATC
This sequence comes from Ruegeria sp. CDSA033, assembly GCF_059612305.1. Classification (NCBI taxonomy): domain Bacteria; kingdom Pseudomonadati; phylum Pseudomonadota; class Alphaproteobacteria; order Rhodobacterales; family Roseobacteraceae; genus Ruegeria; species Ruegeria sp. CDSA033. The sequence goes on from NZ_JBXWQI010000032.1 coordinate 18,165, forward strand.
GCACCGTCGGCGCGGATCGGCCCGGTGCTCATTGATCCTGACAAGGTGCGTCTGCCCAAAATTGCGGCATTTGGCGCTGACCAGACCTGGGTCCGGCGCAATACGCCGATCACTTGGCGTGACGACCCGATTCTTTCAGCAACTCAGGCGGCTCTTCTGCCTCAGGGTCGTGTGAGTGTCGAGGAGGGCTATATCCGCATTGCGCCTAACCCCGATCCGGTTGAGGGAGATGGTTGATGCGTTACGACTGGCCCCGCGACCTTGCAAAATCCACCGACCTGCGCGCCGGGCGCGAGGCATTCAATCAGGGCCTGCGCGACGCGGTGGGAATCCTTGGCTTCGGCGGCTGGCTGGACGATTTGCGTGCCCTCATGGCCGCCCGCGCCAATGCCCCCGGGCCGTGGCTGCCGTTGGGTCCGTCGGCGTTGTTGCGTGGTCAGGCGACTGGAGCGCCAATGGTCGCGGGCCGAGTACGGGAATTATTCGTTAACCGTGAAGGCACTCGCGCCTATGCCGCCAGTGCCAATGGCGGCATCTGGTACTGGCACGAAGATCACGGTGCATGGCGACCGGTCGGAGCCTGGGGGATCCAGCCCGGCATGGTGGCGGCGGGCGAACGTGCTGAGCTGTCGCTGTCTGTCGGGGCACTGCATGTCGAGTTTGGCCGCACTGGTGCCGACGCCGACGATCCTGCGGGTGACGTTGTTTATGCCGGAACCGGAGAATTGCGCCCGGGGCTCGCTTCCATACCAGGTGGCAAGCATGGCGGGGTTGGTGTTCTGAAGCTGGAAGACGAAATCGACGCGGTTCTGGCCAACCAGGGTGGTATCCCCTGGCAGGCAGAAGGAACTGCGCAAATGCTGGGCAAAGGCATCTACCGCCTGGCTCGCAACCCCGGCTTTGCCGTACCCGGAAATCCAATCGAACTGGTCGCCGCCACTTCGGATGGCCTGTATTTCCGTTCCGGAAACTTTGTAGCTGGTGGTGACTGGCAGGAAGTGCCGCGGTCCAAATTTGACCATGATGACGACGACAAACCGGTTTTCACCGACGCATTGTGGAGTGCCGCATCCGGTCTCTGGGTCGGGCTTGTCACGTCCAGTGGAGACGAGGGCCTTTATCACGCGCCGGATGGGCCGGAAGGCGACTTTGATGAGATCGACCTTGATCACCTTTATGGCGGCAGCGTTGGCGACAAGCGCCTGGCCCTGTGCGAGCCGCTAGGTGTCACCAACCGCATCTACGTACTGGGAAAACGCAGAGGCGGAGGTGTCGGTCATAGTGGACTTTGGCGGGTAAACATCTCGGGATCCAATGTCACGTCGCATCTGGTAGAAGATGTCCCGCGCGCCCTGTTCGCTTCGAAGAAGCACATCAAGGACGGGTTGTTCGGCCTGAGCATTACCAGGGATCAGTCGCACTATGACATGGCAATCGCTGTCGATCCCGATACCGATCCCGGTAAAGACACAGTCTATATCGGCGGATCGTTCCGGAGAATAGGTGAGAATGGCGTTGGCGACGCTTCACTCCACAAACTGACGGTTGAAGCGCACGATGGAGGATTCCGAGCCGATTTCGACCCTGCGAACCAGTTGAACCCGGATACCGACGATACTTTTGCGGGCGCTGGCATTCATGCAGATGTCCACCAGTTTCGCGTCCGCCCCAACGGGTTGTGGGTCGCCTGCGACGGCGGCGTGTTCCTGCGCCAGGATGATGGAACCACCCGACCCATCAACCTGGGCCTGGCAGTAGCAGAACCGGGGTATATCGACAGCAATCCAACGCTCGACGGATCGCTTCTGGCCGGTTTGCAGGATAATGCTGTAATCCAGAAAACGGGCGATACTGTCTGGCACAGGCGCACTGGTGGCGATGGCGGTGGCGTGATCTATCACCCCAAACAACCCAGGAGATTCCTGGGGCAGTATACCAACTCATACTGGCAGTTTCGCGAGGCTCATTCCGAAACATCCTGGAGTCAGGCTGACAGCACGATGTCCTCACCGAAATTCGAGGACGAAGAGAAAACGTGGGAGCGTTCGTTCTTCTACTCCAAGGCGGCGGCAGCGACCGGGCCACAGGTTACGACGGGCCCTGATACGGTGGACACCGCCCAGGTATGTATCGGTACGGACCGCCTGTGGTATACGCAGGACTGGGGCAAGGGCAGTGCACCGGATTGGGTGACTATTCCTTCGGGCGATGATCCTGACGACGCAATCTTTTTCGGTGCGGGTCAGGACAAGATCGAAAAGTTCCGCGTCGTCCGCTTTGCGACCCCCGGAAGCGAAAGGACGCTGGCTGGTACCACCACCAAGGTAATGGATGGCGCAACCGTTTTGGCCCTAAGTTATAATGGTCTTTACCGGTTCCAGCTTGCAGTCAACAATAATGGTAACGAGGCCGAATGGACGAAAAAGAGTGATGCACTGATCAGTGGAGACCGCCCAAAGGACAAATACGCCGAAGACGATCTTCCAGCAGCCTTTCTGAAATACCTGCCAAAGCCGTCGGGCCTGGCCTTTACCGATGTCGCCAGCCATGTGGCGGCACGCGGTAGCTGCTATGTCGCAACAACCGGCAAGACAAAGCGACCGGACGGCGGCGGAGCACCCGAAATCGTCGAAAAATACGACACGTTGTGGTGGTATGACGGCGACGGACGCTGGTATCCAACAGAGCTTTTGACCCGGCCGATCGACGCGGCCGGTGGTACGGCGGGTGCTCGCGCCAGTGCGCACAGCGTCATCGTCGACCCAGACGGCGTGCCTGACTTTGATAACCCCGGTTCCATGGCCGACCCCAACAGGCACGACCATGTCTATGTCGGCACCAGGCTGGGCGTCTGGCGAGGGCGCCTGACCTTTGCCGAAGTTCCACCCGATCCAGCCGATCCCGATGCGCCCCGCTGGCAGCCAAGCTGGTCCTGGGAGCCCTTCTTCGACGGACTGCCGCAAACCCTGGTCGAAGATTTGTCGATCTACAAGGAAACCCGCCCTGCCTTTGGCGGACTAGGCCCGGTAGAGACCAAACTGCTGCGCGCTGCTCTTGTTTCTCGCGGGGTATGGGAACTCGATATCAGCCCTGCACCCGACAGTGTCGGACGACTCTATCTGCGCACCTTCCAACTCGACACCGGTCGTCGTCCTATCCCCGCGCAGAACAGCAACTACTACACGGGCGTCACCAGTCTCGGCGATGAGCATGCCTCCAGCCCCGATCTGCTGGCATGGAACTATGAACGCCGCGCCGATGTCGTCGGCGATCACATGCAGGGCAGAATAGAACTGACCGAGCCTGATACTTTTAACAGTGGAGTGATGGAAAGCCCCACCACGCTACATCGTCTGCTATACCGGACGCGTCTAGACGCTGGTGGCCCCGCCAATATCGCCGAAGTGTTGGTGCACCATCGTGTTCTACGGGCAATCGACCCCACCGACATAACGGTACATCTGTTTGCTTGGATCAACCGCCCGACCACACCGGTAATCATGGACACCATCGAGGACCTTCCGATGTCTGCCGCCGAACGCGCGGCCATCCTTACCGTGGTCAACGGCAACCCGATACCACCTGCTGTATCGGCTACGTTGCGACATCTGGGATCCGAGCACCCCGTGCGTCCAGTAGACGCCCGGATGCCAAGGCCTGCGCGCTTCGAATTTGACCTCGACTACAATTTTGATCCGGCAAACTCTCTCGCCGCAAGCGCGATCACACCGCAGCGCGACTTGCTCATTCTGATTGCCGTAGTTGATGCCCCGGGCCACCGTATCGCCAACGACGACCTGTCCCCGCCCGGGATCGCCAATCCGACGCTGGTAGACATCACCCGCCGCTGTTCGCTGATCGCTGCCTCCAGCCATCTGCGGCAGGAGGAACAACCCTAAGCTCAGGTCACATAGTGGGACTGCTGCATTAGTCGCGGGCATTGGAGACGTTCTGTGTTTTGAGGTTGCCAATTCCGTGTAGATCCCCTTTCAAACACCACCGCTTCCCGCTGTCCGATCAGGATGTCGCCGATCTGCTGGCCGAACGGGGCATCGAAGTTGATCGGTCGACTGTTTTTTTGATGGGTTCAGAAGTTCGGCCTCGAGTTAACCAAACGGACCGAGAAGCATCTGCGCAGCGCCCGCGTCGACTGGCACGTGGACGAATCCTACATTCGCGTCTGTGGGAAATGGTGCTATCTTTGGCGTGCTGTCGACACCAACGGCCAGATGGTCGACTTCCGCGTTACAGCCCGGCGGTATGCGAAAGCCACCAAGGTATTTCTGAACAAGGCGATTGCACCGGCCCGTGACCATCTTGACTGACAAAGGCCCCGCCTATCGGCGTGTCATTCGCGAATTCAATCGTCGTTATGATCTGCACTTCGACAGCATTCGGCACATCAATCGAAAGTGGCGAAACAATCTGATTGAAAGTGATCATGCTGCCCTGAAACGACAGCTCGGATACCGCCAAAGCTTTCGATCCTTGCGATCAGCCAAAACACCCCTGAACGGCCTAGAAACAATACGAACCATCAAACGCGGCCACGTCCATCACAAACAGCCAGGTGCCATTGCGGAGATCCGGTTCGCCACACAGCTGCTCGGGGTCGCTTGAGCTGACAACATTCCACGGCCCAATCCAGCCTCAATCGACTAATGCAACAGTCCCTTCGTAGCCTAACACACCAATATGCTCCTGCAGCGAAAGTCTGGAATGCGGGCTGCAAACGCGGTATTTCGACCCTCGGTTGAGTGACCGGATTGGGCCGTCAGGCGAAACGCTTTGCCCCGGCTACGCAAATCACCACAAAGATCGTTACCCCGATCATGGACGGCGCAACCGGCTCCGCGAGCAAAAGAGCCGCGAGGATCAGACCGAAAAACTGCTGGAGAAGTTGAAGCTGTCCGACACCTGCTGTGCCGCCTAGTGCTAAACCGCGATACCAGAAGATAAAACCGACCAGCATCGAAAAGATCGAGACGTAGCCTAGACTGAGCCAGACCGGCAGGGTCAGCCCGTTTGAGGTAGGGGGCCATGTCAAAATCGCGAAAGCAGCCATAAAAGGTAAGGATAGGACCAGCGCCCAGGAAATCACCTGCCATCCACCCAAGCGGCGCGACATCTGTGCACCCTCCGCATAGCCCAACCCGCAAGCGAGGACGGCAGCGACCATGAAGAGGTCCCCGACGAGTGATACTTCAGCGCTTTGACTGAGGGCGAAGCCGACGACCGCCGAGCTGCCGAGGATTGAGAATACCCAGAACAACGCGGTCGGGCGTTCTCCGCCGCGCAGAACGCCGAATGTCGCGGTGGCTAGAGGCAGGAGGCCAATGAAAACGATGGAATGTGCAGCTGTGATGTGCTGTAGCGCCAGCGCTGTTAAAAGCGGAAAGCCGATTACTACACCCAAGGCTACAACCACAAGAGAAAACAGATTCTCACGCGAAGGTAGCTTTTCTTTGAACAAGGCCAGCAGGGAAAGCGCAAGTACAGCCGCTAGAACCGCTCGGGCGGATGTCAGGAAGAAAGGGTCTAGACCACTGACCGCCACCCTCGTTGCGGGAAGTGACCCACTGAAGATCAATACACCGAGCAGTCCGCTGCCCCAGCCAGAAAACGAGGAGTTCATAATTAAACGGTCCTTTTTTGAACCTTGTAGCTGGAGTGGCGCGACAAACGCAGGTACAAAGCAATACAATTAGAAAAAACTGTACTGCTGTTTGGCCCCATACAGAGGAGATCGAGTATGGCCGTTGCGACCCGTAGAGCTCTTGTGATGGAACATATCACGCGTCTTATCCGATCGCGGGCACTTGGTGCGGGTGACAAACTTCCCTCAGTCCGGGGCCTTGCGACTCGCTTGGGCGTGTCACCTTCGACAGTGGTAGAGGCCTATGATGTCTTGGCCGCTGAAGGAGTTATCTTTGCTCGTCGCGGCTCAGGTTTCTTTGTGTCAGACCGCGTACAACCGTTTGAGGTTTCGCAAACTGGACCGCAGCTTGAGCGCGAGATTGATCCGCTTTGGGTCGCGCGACAATCGATTGACGCCAGCCAGGACATGGCAAAGCCTGGATGTGGCTGGATGCCTGCCGATTGGATGCCTGTCGAGTCGCTACGGCGAGCAATGCGCCGTGTGGCACGTGGGGACGACAATTTGCTTACAGATTACAGCTGTGCACAGGGTCATTCCGGTCTGCGCCAGCATGTGGCACGAATGCTGTGCGACCAGAACATAGAGGTAGATCCCAATACCGTTTTGCTCACCAATTCTGGATCGCAGGCGCTGGATTTGATTTGCAGATTGCTACTCAAGCCTGGCGATACTGTGTTGGTGGATGATCCATGTTATTTTAACTTCCAGGCCCTTCTGAGAGCGCACCAGATTACCATTGTCAGTGTCCCCTACACGCCTAACGGCCCCGACCTTGCCCAATTTGAAAACGTGCTTAGGACAGAGCGGCCGCGGCTCTACCTAACCAATTCGGCATTGCACAACCCAACAGGTGTGACACTAACTGCGGCGACTGCGCATCGTGTACTGACTCTGGCCGAAGCGTATGAGTTGCAAATCGTGGAAGATGCCATTTTCTCTGAGTTCGAACCTGATCTTTCGCCAAGACTGGCTTCCCTGGATGGGCTTAACCGCGTTCTCACGATTGGAAGTTTTTCCAAAACCCTGTCGGCATCGTTGCGATGTGGATTCATTGCAGCGCGTCCTGACTGGATTGTCTCCCTGACCGAACTTCAGGTTGCGATCAGCTTCGGAGGTCCAAGCCCTATGGTGACAGAATTGCTACATTCGGCGCTCACTGACGGTAGCTATCGCAAACACATGGAGGCGCTCAGGGCTAAACTGGATCGCGCCCGTACCCGCGCTACCGACGAGTTAGAAGCGTTAGGCATTAGGCCTTTTGTGAAACCCAGAGGTGGATTTTATCTTTGGTGCGAGCTGCCAGACGGACAGGATGCTGCAGCGATAGCGCGAAAAGCTCTCAAGAAAGGTGTCGTTCTGGCGCCCGGAAATGTCTTTAGCCCAACTCAATCCAAGAACTCGTTTCTACGTTTCAACGTAAGCCAGATGACCAGAAAGACCCATGCGGAACTACTTCGCGATCTGATGAGTGAGGCACAATAGGACTGTCTGCTTCAAGGAACGGTCAAAAAATCTTCCCCTCAAGGTGAAAGTCCGGTCAGGGCCGAACAGGTACTGAACGAAGACAAGTTTCTCTCTTCTGCGCGTCCAAATATCCCAAGATGACTGTTGGTTTTCTGGACCATCGGAGGCGAAGCTTAGCCCTGAGCTGGTGTTGTCACGTTAACTTGCCGTTTGGTTTCTCATGCCCGTAATTGGACGTAGGTGGCATCGATAAGTCATCGTCAATCAGCTACAAGCGCCACCGGTTTCCCCTTC
>NZ_JBXWQI010000033.1:0-24678 GCF_059612305.1 Ruegeria sp. CDSA033
GCTGACGACCCAGCTCGGATGTGATCGAGCCGAACAGCTCGGGATCACGGTCAGACAGGGACTGGGTGAAAAATCCGTGCGTACGGTGAGGGGCGTTCAATTTGTAATCTCCTGAAGTTGTCAACCGGTCCAGCCAAGGCCGGCGGAAATGGCGTTCATGGATTGCAGCAGAGCGACCGGAACCGTTCCGGCCTGCTGTTCACTGCGGGTCTGGCGTAGTAGGTCGACTTGCAGAGTGTGAATGCGGGCAAGTTCATCTCGCTTGCGTTCGACGCGCTCACACAGTCGTGGGAAACGCTGTCCAATGATTTGCCCGCCGTTCAAAAACTTCACAGCGTCGCAAGCTTTGCAGTATTCCGAGGTGACTGCCTGAAGAATGCGTTGGCGTGTGTTGGCGTCGCAGACCAGTTCGCTGTATTTCGCCGCGATTGTCATATCGGTCTGGTACAGAGACTTTTCCATTTCATCGACCGCAAGGCGGAACAATCGGGACTGCCGAAACATATCTCGAAGTACCTCATCACCCCGTGTGCCGCGGAACTTTCTAAAATTGACCATGGCGGCGCCGAACCCGTACCAGCCAGTAATCAGGTGGCGGTTTTGCGACCACGCAAACACCCATGGAATGGCACGCAGATCATCAAGGCTGGCTGCGCCGAACCGACGGGCGGGGCGCGATCCGATTTTCAGGCGGGCTAGTTCTTCAACCGGGCTGGCCTGTTGGAAGTACTCAAGAAACCCGGGCGTTTGCAGCAGCGAAACATAAGCCATCTGAGAAAGCTCGGACAACGCATCCTGCGCGTCATCGAATTCCGGGCGGTCCGGCGTTTTAGTGTGACTAGCAGTGTGGCGTAGTGTGCTGGACAAAAGCAATTCCAGATGCGCCGCGGCTGTCCCGCGGTTGGCATATTTGGCAGACACTACTTCGCCCTGTTCCGTAACACGTAACAGTCCGGCAATTGTGCCGCTTGGTTGCGCGGCTATTGCTCGGCCTGTGGGGGCACCACCCCGACTGACAGAACCGCCACGTCCGTGAAAAAACGCGGCGCTAAATCCCTGCGACGCAAGTGCTGTAACGATCCGGCGCTGCGCGCGGTCCAGTTCCCAGGTCGAACAGAAATATCCGCCATCTTTGCCACTGTCGGAATATCCCAACATCACCTCGATCACATTGCCATCTGACTTAAGGCTGCGGCGGGCAAGCGGAACATCCAGAACATCCAGCAGAATGGCTGAGGCGTTGCGCAGATCGCCGATCGTCTCGAACAGCGGGACCACAGAAATATCCAGTGTCTCTGATCCGAACCCGGCATAGCGGGCGAGAAGATAGACACCCAGGATGTCGTCTGCCGAACGTGTCATCGACAAAATGAATGGTCCAACAGCTTTGGGATCCGGCCCTGTTCGAACAGCGTGCATAAGGGCTAGTAAGGCTAGCAATTCCTGAGCCTGATCACTCAACCCGTCACGCTGAGGATACTGCAGGTTCTGGTCTGCCAACTCGGTGCGCAGACGGGTCGACCATTCGGGTGTTCCGTATTTGGGCGCAGGTTCGAATGCAGACCAGATTTCTGACAGAACGCTGGTCGTGACCGTCGAATTCTGCCGTATGTCCAAGGTTGTGGTACGCAATCCGAAAACGGTTGCCGCCCGGCGAAGAGGTCGGATATGCCGCTTTGTCAGAATATCGGCGTTTACTGCGCAAAGCGCCTCATCAAGCGCGTCGAGATCACACTCGAACTGCGAGATATGCTGATAACCGGCACTTGTCAGTCTTTGGCGGATGGCATTCAGGGCCTGCCGAAACGGTTCGTTCGGGTTGCGGTCATTCTTGGGTGCGCGGTTGATGATTGCCTGCAACCGTTCACAGTGAGGCTCGGGCAGTGGTAGGATCAGGGCGCTTATGCTCAGTTTTTGCGCGGCTTTATCAAGAGCCTGACAGTAGAGATCAATCGCTGTCTCGCGCCCACGTTGCAGAGCCAGTTTGGTCATCTCGGAGGTTACATTCGGGTTGCCATCCCGGTCACCGCCAATCCAGCTATGAAATCGGACATTGGGCGTCACATTCAAAGTCTGACCCAAAACCTGCAAACTGGCGTGATCGAACCGGTCGATGACCTGTGGTACAGCATCGAATATTGCGTCGCGGAAAAACTGCAAACCCCATTCGATCTCGTCACGTAAGCTGGGACGTGACAAGCGTAATTCTCCGGTCATCCATAGTAGATCGATCTCGCCTTCCAGATCATTCAGCAATGTTGAACGTTCAATTGGCGTCCAGCGCTGAGCTTCGAGGCTGACCAGGATACGATAAATCCGGCGGTGAATTTCAAGAACGGTGACGCGTTTGGCTTCGGTCGGATGCGCAGTTAGCGTCGGGCCAGTCATTAAACTACCTGCCAACTTTTCGGTTTCCCCAACACTCAGATTAAGGTCCGACAACACTTCGGCAAATCCACCTTCAACCGCTTGGGCCCCTTTTTGGGTTTCGATTTGTCGACGATCCCGCACATCTGCGTTTTCGTCGATGATGCGCAAAAGCTGAAACCAGATCGACAGGGCCTGCAAAAACGGGATTGCGGCTTTGCCAGTTGGTATGGAAGGCAGCGGCTTGGCTTCGGCCCAAGACGCGACATGCGGCGCCCTTTTCAAAAGGATGTTTCGCCATAGCGTGCGCAATTCAGCCCGAAGACCGTCGGCATATGCGGACGGTAGACTGGACGGCTGGGTATCCTGAGCCAACGCTTGCATCAGATCACTTTGTCTCTTGGATTTTTGCCATTGAAGAAATCATTGAGGTTTTCAATGACGCGGAACCCCATAGCTTCGCGTGCTTCTTTAGTCGCGCTTCCGAGATGTGGCAGCATGACGAGGTTGTCACATTGCAGCAGGTCCGAGCTAATGCGGGGCTCGCCGTCAAACACATCCAGCGCCGCGCCGCCGATGGTGTCGAACATCAGGGCTTGGATCAGGGCGTGCTCGTCGATGACCTCGCCGCGCGCGGTGTTGATCAGGAAGGCGTCGGGTTTCATCAGGTCGAGTCTTCGACCGTTGATCAGGTGCCGGTTTGCGGCCCCTCCGGGGCAGTGCAGCGAGACGAAGTCGCATTGCGGCAACAGCTCATCGACAGTATCCACCTGAGTGGCATTGCACTTAGCCAGAATGTCGGGTGCCACCTGGCTGCGATTGTAAATAACCACGTCCATACCAAAGCCATGATGGGCGCGGCAGGCCATTTCCTGCCCGATGCGGCCATAGCCGATGATGCCCAGAGTCTTACCGCTGACCTTGGTGCCGACCAGATGCGTGGGCCGCCAACCGGTCCAGTTTCCGGCGCGCAGCTCGCGTTCACCTTCGCCGGCCCGACGCGCCACCATCAGCAGCAATGTCATCGCGATATCTGCGGTGCACTCGGACAGAACGTCAGGCGTGTTTGTCACGGTCATGCCAAGTTCGCGGGCTGAGGGCTCGCAAATGTGGCTGTACCCGACCCCGTAATTGGCCAGAATTTTGGTCTGTGCTGCGGGGACGTCCAGCGCCTCTGCACTGAGTGTATCGGTAACGGTGGGCAGCACCGCATCATAGTGTTTCAGGGCGTCACGGATTTCAGCCGGGGACATCGGAGTATCCCCGGTATTGAGTACAGTGTTGTAGTCTTCGGCCAGTCGCGCCTCGACGGCGGCGGGCCAGCGACGGGTGACAAGGACTGAAGGTTTGGTCATCACGCAGCCTTTCCCATGACGCGGGCAATGGTTTCGCCAATCACCGCCGGGTTTTCAGCAACGGTCACCCCCGCCGCCGACAAGATTTCAACCTTCTCGGAGGCACTTTCGCCAAAGGCCGAGATGATCGCACCAGCATGACCCATAGTCCGACCTTTGGGCGCGGTCAGACCTGCAACATAGGCGACGACGGGCTTGGTTATGTTGTCGCGGATGTATTCTGCGGCCTCGGCTTCCTGCGGGCCGCCGATCTCGCCGATCATGGCAATGACTTCGGTATCCTTGTCCTGTTCGAACCGCTCAAGGATATCGCGGAACGAAGACCCGTTGATCGGGTCGCCACCGATCCCGACACTGGTTGAGACTCCGATGCCGTGTTCTTTCAGCTGGGCTGCGGCCTCATAGCCGAGCGTGCCGGATCGACCGATGATGCCGACATTGCCGGGTAGGTAGATATGGCCTGGCATGATCCCCAGCAGAGCCTTCCCGGGGCTGATGGTGCCCGCGCAGTTGGGTCCGGTCAGCACCATGCGCTTGTCTTTGGGATAGCGGTACATGTACCGCTTGACCCGGATCATGTCCTGTGCCGGGATACCGTCGGTGATACAGACGCAATAGCGGATACCCGCATCTGCGGCCTCCATAATGGAATCGGCGGCAAATGGTGGCGGCACGAAAACAAGGCTGGCATCGGCACCGGTCGCCTCAACGGCCTGTTTGACGGTGTCAAAGACCGGCACTCCCTCGACGGTCTCGCCGCCCTTGCCGGGGACAACGCCGCCGACGACATTAGTGCCGTAGTCCAGCATGTCCTTGGTATGGAACCGTGCCATTCGTCCGGTAATGCCCTGAACGATAACACGGCTGTCGCGGTCCAGAAGAATGCTCATTAGACAGCCCTCATCTTGGTGTTTTGGGTCAGATCGTTTTGCCACGCGCCAACAGCGCGTTCGGCGGCTTCCATCAGGGTGGTGGCGCGGATGATCGGCAATCCGGATTTGGCCAGGATTTTCTGACCTTCCGCGACATTGGTGCCGGCCAGCCGCACGATGACAGGGATTTCAAGCTCAAGTTCGCGCAGCGCCTGAACGACGCCCTCTGCGACCCAGTCACAGCGATTGATCCCGGCGAATATGTTGACCAGCACCGCCTGCACGTTCTTGTCTGACAGGACCAGACGAAAGGCCTTGGCCACACGTTCGGGTGAGGCGCCACCGCCGATGTCCAGAAAGTTCGCAGGTTCGCCCCCCGCCAACTTGATCGTATCCATCGTGGCCATGGCCAGCCCGGCACCGTTCACGATACAGCCGATATTGCCGTCAAGACCGACATAAGACAGGCCACGATCCGCAGCGCGACTTTCGCGTGGGTCTTCCTGGCTTTTGTCGCGTAACTCTGAGATCTGCGGATGCCGGAACAATGCGTTGTCGTCAAAGCTCATCTTGGCATCCAGCGCCAGAACCCGATCGTCACCGGTGATGACCAGCGGGTTGATCTCGACCATGGTGGCGTCCAGATTGCTGAAGGCGGCGTAGCAGCCCTGTAGCGTGCGCACCATTTGCTGAACCAATTTCGCCTCAAAACCCAGTTGAAATGCGATTTCGCGCGCCTGGAATTCCTGCAGGCCCACGGCTGGTTCGACGATCGATCGCACGATGCTGTCGGGGCGTTCGGCCGAGATATCTTCGATCTCCATGCCGCCTTCCGACGAGGCCACGATCATCACCCGCTGGCTGGAGCGATCCAGCACGAAGCCCAGATAGATCTCGCGATCAATCGGCACGGCGGATTCCACGTAGACACGGTAGATGCCCTTGCCTTCGGGACCGGTTTGATGCGTAACCAACCTGCGTCCGAACATCTCGTCACAGGCTTCATGGATTTCGTTCTCGGTGTTGCACAGTTTGACACCACCGGCTTTTCCACGGCCTCCGGCATGGACCTGAGCCTTCACAATCCAACGATCGCCCCCCAGCTCGCGCGCCCGATATGCCGCTTGTTCGGGACTGTAGGCCAGCGCACCCGAAGGCACGGCGACACCAAAATTCGAAAGAACCTCTTTCGCCTGATATTCGTGAATATCCATCTGCAATCTTCCTCCCGTTCATGCAGTGCGGTCAGGCCGCGATCGACGTGCCGTAGCGGCTTTCCAGCAGCGCTTCGATGGCTTCAAAATCCACTGTGCCGCCCAGTTCGCGGATCGCCTCGCCAAACAGTTTTACGATGCGGCTGATCGACTGATGGTTCAGTTGGTTCAGGATGCCGATGCGCACCTGTACCGGGGCGCTGAGTGTCGGCCAGATGCCAAAGCCACGCGCGCGGCAGTTCTGTACCAATTCCATTTCGCGGCCAGCCAGTTCTGTGGGCAGGTTCAGCACTACGAGGCTTGGCATGTCCGAAGTGACATCGCAGCCCATCGCGGTGACAGCGTCACGCAGGACGGCCTCATGCGTTTTGTAGGAATGCGCGCGTTTGGTCAGCCCTTCCTGCAAGGTCAGACGCAGAGATTCATGGAAGGCGGCGACGGCATAGCCCGAATGGGTCCGGTGATAGGTGCCTTTCTCAACATCCTGACCGTCGACAATGCCCCAATGGCGGGCCTCGAAAATCGGGTTGTGGACGTAAGAGTAAGCACCGGTTGTCTTCAGCGCCTCGATAAAGGCGTCGGTGAAGCTGACCGGCGCATAGGTCAGGGGCAGGCAGCACAGGCCTTTTTGCGGGCACGAAGCCCAGCCTGCGATGCCGGGGAAGTCGTCGATGCGAAAGTCTGCAACACCCAACGAAGACACAGCATCAATCAATCCCATGGCGCCGTGATGTTCACACGCATCCGAGAATCCCTGTACATCGTTGACACGGCCGGAACCGGTTTCCCAATGCGCCATGAAAGCCCATTTCGGCTTGTGTTCTGCCAATGCGACCTCGACCATCTCACCGGTCACGGGCTGGCCATGCGGAATTTCGATTACGGTGACGCTGGCCGCATTGGGATCAAGTGGATTGGCGGCATGTTCTTCAGGTGTGGCTGCCTTAATCCGAAGGGTCAGCGCGTCAATGCCGGAAAAGGTGCCATTGGTGAACGCAACCACCTTGTCGCCAGGCATAACGGCCGAGAACATAGTGTCCAACGCGCTCCAGCCGGTGCCAGCAACCGCGAAGGTATAGGTATTGTCGGTGCCCCAGATTTTGCGCAGCATGTGCTTGCATTCGATCATGCCGCGCAGGACGTCACCCTGCATGTGATCCGCAACACCCGCATTTGCGAAGGCATGCAGAACGCGGGCATCGGTATTGCCTGGTCCGGGTCCCGCAGCCAGTGTTTCCGGAATTTCGAGCGTCGGGTAGCTTTGAAACGTCATTGGCGATCCTCCTCGGCGACGGGGTCTGTAATGCGCCCCGTCTGTCGCGTTACCAAAAAGAAAAGCCGATCCTTGCGTCAGGGCGCAACGTAACTTACTACTGCTTTAGGGTAGCTATTTGGGTGGGGGAAAACCTACCCATTCTGGCAAATATACCGATGTATACCGGGAGATTACCTACCCAACATGGTAGTTCTTGGGTAAATTAGGTGGAAAATCAATGCTCGACACAACGCCCCCTCCAATCGACATCATGCTCGCCAACAACAATTCTCTCGTCCTCTCGGCGATGTCCGAAATCTTCGAGAGAGACAAACGATTCTCGTTGGTGGCGACATCTGCAACTGCCGAAGGTTTCCTTGGGGCAGTCATGCGTGTGCCGGTAAAGGTCTGCGTGGTGTCCTGGGAGCTGCCAGCTTTGGGTGCAGCCAAACTGATTGAAGTGCTGCGCGAACAGGAAAATGCACCGCGTTTTGTGGTCTATGGTGATGAGGCAGGTGATGTCCCACGGCTGGCCATGCAAGCAGGCGCCGCAGGGTTTGCGCCTCGTTCCGGTGAGGTTGAAGGCTTGCTGGAGACATGCGTTGATGTTGCTAAAGGTAAGATGGTTTTCCCATTCATCGATGTGCGCACTGTGCAACATAGTCCTCTTCAGACCTTGTCGCGCAAAGAGCGGGCTATCCTTGAGGCACTGTCGAAGGGAATGTCCAACCGGGAACTGTCAAAAGAGTTACAGATTTCCACCAATACCGTGAAATTTCACCTCTCGAATATCTATGAAAAACTGTCAGTTAGAAACAGGGCGCAAGCCATCGCATTTTATTACTCGGCTAAATCAGCGTCAGATTAGCGGTTGTGTCGCAAACTTTTTTGTCTGGAGTGACGATCACGCAGGTTCCAACGTGGCCCTGTTGTAAGTTTTTGAACATTGAACTTGGATCACGATGACAAATGGCGAAACCACAGCCGGTTCGACGTGATACCGATGAAGCTTGCAGCAGTCTTGTCGTAGTGTGTTGCGGCACGTCGGGCGTTCTTGAGCTTGTTGAAACAGGGCTCGACCCGGGTCCGCAAACCGTAGGGAGAACGATCTACACCGATGCGATTTAAGCGTGGCTTGCGCATTGGGATCACTGGCAGCACTTTTTTAATTCCAAGGATTGCCTGACTCTATCGGATTCGTAACCCCGATCGGCTAACAACACACTCAGGTAAGGCAGATTGTTTGCCATGACCAAGTAGAAATCACGATAGTCAGATGGCAGGCCCGGCGTGATCTCGGTTCTCATAGCAAGCCGTGTGCGTTGACGAGCAGGTGGATCTTGGTCGAAAAGCCACCTCTTGAGCGGCCAAAACCCTGTCGCGGAGTCCCCTTTAGCGCCTGCTGCCTTATGATGGGCGTGGACTACGGTGCTGTCGATCATTTGCAAGGCATCAGGCACAGCCCCACTTTGGTTCAAGGCGTCCATGATCTTTTCCCATTGACCCTCCAGCGTCCAGCGCTGGAACTGATGCTAGATGCTTGACCAATTACCATGCGTCCGGGGATCACGCCGCGGTGCGCCTGTCCAGGTCATCCAGAAAATGCAATCAAGAACAAGGCGTTGATCGGTGGGTTTGCGCCCGTTAGGCGCTCGAACTGCTAGAACAACGCCTTCAAAGAAGCCGCATTATTCGTCTATTATTAGGTCGCGTACCAAGCTGGTCTCCATCACAGTTACGAGCTTGAATCACGTCGGTCGGCAATTTTGAATTCATTTTGTCAACACGTCCTAGGGTTCTGGAGCGAAGTCATCCGCCTTTCGCAACACAAATCGGGTTGAATGGTCGAGTTCCAGTTCGTAGTTATCCAATGGTCGAACTGATTAAGGCTCAAATCTGCATCACAAACCTTAGGATACGAAGTAGGATGTTATCTCACCCACTCCTTTGACATAATGAGTTTGCGCTTCCGTGTTGGGCAAATGGTCACCCAGAGCATCTTTGGTTTGGGCAGAGATGTGGATGTGCCCCGACCTGCCTGTGGCCTCGAGACGGCTGGCAAGGTTCACGGTTTCCCCCCAAACATCATAAATTGACCGTTTTCGCCCGATCAGACCGGCTATGACTGGTCCGGAATGGATACCTATGCGGATTTGCAGCCCCGCGCTGCTAACTGTGCTGTCAGACATCGTTCTCAGGATGTCTCGTGCAAAGCCTACTGCCGCGTGTGCGTGGTCCTCGCGACGCACGGGGATCCCCGATGCCGCCATATAGGCGTCTCCAATTGTCTTGATCTTTTCGATGCCGTGCAGGGTGGCCAGGTCATCAAATGCAGTAAACAATTTTGACAATTCCAGGATTAAGTCACCAGCGTCCATGCGGGCAACCAGCGGAGTGAATTCTACGATATCCGCGAATATTATGGTTGCGCCAGCGAAGCGATCAGCGATGTTTATCTCACCATCGTTTAGGCGTTTGATAACTGGCGCGGGCAGCATCGAGTGTAGCAATTTGTCTGCCCTGTCACGTTCGTATTTTATCTCATTTGCAAGCGCCAATTCCCGAGCGCGCCAGCGGCTGCGTTCCATGCAGGCATCCACGCGCGCGTGCAGTAACACCGGGTCGATAGGTTTTGGCAAATAGTCCTCAGCGCCGACACTGATGCATTTGGCGATTGCGTCCGTCTCGTTAAGACCTGAAACCATAACCACGGGTATTTCGTACCAAGACGGATCTTTTTTCATTCTTTCGAGGACGTCGATGCCATTTACCTCTGGCATTAGGATATCCAACAAAACAAGGTCGAACCCCTCGCGATCTAGTGCTTCAAAAGTTTCGCTAGCCGAGCCGACCGATTGCACACTATGCCCTCGGCGCTCTAGCAAACGAGTCAGGATTTCCCGATTGGCCGCCTCGTCATCGATCACCAAGATACGTCCGGTCAGGGCTTCGCGACCGGCATCTGAGCTCGCAAGGCTGCGTTCAAGGCTGGCCGCAATTTCCTGATCCCGGTCACTGTCCTCAGAGTTATTCTGAATGTCTGCATCACTGATGGTGCTGTCGATTTGTAGCGCCAGCTTACGCGCTTCGTTCAGGATCGCGTTTATGTCGCTGCGAGCGGAAGGCTTCAGATCTGCCTCGAAATCATCCAGAACCATTTCGGAATAACCAATGATCGCATTGATCGGTGAGCGTAAATCATGCCGTAATTTTGCCTGAGCGTCTTTGTCGGCCGAGATTTGGTGCGCACTTTTCCCCAACAATTCGATCATCTGAACAAGGTTGCTGGCGGCGGCGCCAATCTTTTGCAAATCCTTTAACGCGGCTTCTGGCCCAGTTTTGCGCACCTCCTCGATCAGCAGGTTATGAAACCCTACGATCGCTTCTGACGGCCCATTGAGGTTTTGGGAAATGCGGGTAGCTAGTGCCAACTTGTCTTTTCGGTTCTTGGAAACCATGCCGCGCTACCCGTCCAGCAGTTTTTTAATAATCTCCAGCAACCCAGGCAGTTCGATCGGCTTGGTATAGAATTCGTCGCATCCTGCCTCCATGGCTTTGTCGCGATCACTTTGCATCGCATGGGCAGTTAAAGCGACAACTGGGATAGTTTTCGTGTCTGGGTTTGCTTTTATTTGTCTTGTCGCCTCCCAACCGTCGATTACGGGCAGGCTCATGTCCATTAAAATCAGATCTGGTTTATCCGATAGGGCTTGTTCGACGCCAGCCTGACCATCGCGGGCCGATACGGTTTCGTATCCTTTTCTCTGCAGCCGGCGCGACAGCATATCGAGGTTCATATCGTTGTCTTCCACAATAAGTATCTTTGCCATCGCCTTAAACTTTCCGACTTATGAATAGTCCTGTAACTGACGTTTCAGCGCCGCAATCAGATCACCTCGACCGGTATCTCCTTTGCGGATGACCTCATCTGAATGGGCTTTCAACCAATCCAGTTCGTCCCGCGTCAGGTCCTTAGACGTGGCTACGATAACCGGCAAATCGGCAAGCCCATCAGTTGTGCGAACCGTTTTGAGAACATCGAAACCGTCCACATTAGGCATCATAATGTCCAATACCATCAGAGTCGGCCTTTTGGATTTCAATTGGCTGAGCGCGCCGTGACCGTCCGCCGCTTCGCGCACTGTCCAACCGTTGCGCGTCAAAATACGGCGAAACAGGTTCCGCGTTGACATATCGTCGTCAACGATTAGCACGTCTTTGTCGCGACCCGAGGCGATTGAATCTAGCGTTGCAATCAGCCGCGCTGGATCAATCGGTTTTATCAGGTGTTCGATCGCTCCGAAGGCAAGGCCCATGTCGCGATCCGCGACAATCGTGGCCAAGACAACGGGTGTCTCGCACAACTTCGAGTCTGCCTTGAGCTCTTTCAACATAGACCAGCCGTCGCGTTCAGGCATAATAACGTCCAGAAGAATGACGTCGGGCTTGTGCGCGCGTGCCATTTCCATGCCCGCCGCTGCGTTCGATGCCAGCAAGACATCATACCCTTCTTCGCGCACGATTTGTGCAACCGCGTTCCGTGCGTCTTCTTCATCATCCACGATCAGAACGCGGCCCAAAGCAGTGTCCGGTGACGCTTCACTGTGATCGTCAACCAAGGTGGACACTGCAGCATAGCGCGCCGGAATTTCAAAAGAGAAGGTTGATCCAACACCCTCTTTGCTATCGACAGATATGTGTCCGCCCATCATACGCGTAAATTCCTGCGCAATGGCGAGCCCTAACCCGGTACCCCCGAAATTTCGCGTAGTAGACTGATCAGCTTGTACGAACGCCTGGAACAGCTTGTCGCGTTGCTCCGGCGTCATGCCGATACCTTCATCTCGCACTGCAAATCGAAAGAAACCCGTATCATTTTTCCGAAGTTTAGAGACGAGAAGCTCAATCTTACCACCTTCGGTGAACTTCGCCGCGTTGGACAACAGGTTGAAAAGATTCTGCCGGAGCTTGGTTTTATCGGTTTCGATCTCGTCAGTGTCTGCGAGATCACAAGAGAGAACCAGTTCATTTCCATTCTTGCTCACCAAGGGCACCACCGTTGAAGCGACTTCGTCCAACAAGGGTCGGAGGGCGAAGCGTTCCGGGTACATTTCCATTTTGCCCGCTTCGATCTTGGATAGATCAAGAACGTCATTGATAAGCGAGAGAAGATGTCGCCCGGATGCCATGATCTTCTCCAGATCATCCGTCGCAGTCTCGAATCCCAAGTCCTGCGCATCTTCAGACAGCATTTCGCTATAACCGATGATCGCGTTCAAAGGAGTGCGCAACTCGTGGCTCATGGAAGCCAGGAATTGGCTTTTTGCAGAGCTGGCGGCGATCGCCTGCGCGTTGGCTTCTTCAAGTTGTTCCTGTTTGGACTTAAGGTCAGAAATATCGCTATAAACGGCGACCGTGCCCCCGTCTGGAGTCCTGCGTTTCGATACCTGAATCCAGGCGCCACCCAGTAAGACTTCTTGGTGATCCCCATCAGGACTGAGATGTCGTTCAAGCCGGCTGCTAATCCACTCTTCGTCAGGCACACCATCGGTATCAACCGATTTTCGTTCCAGTTGCAGCCGCAAGATATCCTCGAACCGCGTGCCCGGCCCAAGTATGTCGTCTACATGTGCAAAAATGCTGCGGAACCGGTCGTTAAAGAGTATGAGTTGATCCTCGTTGTCGAACAGCGCAAATCCATCTGGGATTGTTTCAATCGCAGTGAGGATTGTATTGCGCTGGGCACGCGCTTCTTCTTCTAGTTCGCGCCGTATGTCCTGGCTGTCGCGAAGGGCCCTTAGCGCTTGGGACATCCGGCCCAGCTCATCAGGGCCTTCGGGCGGCAGCGTGACATCCCGTTCACCCCGGATTAGGCCTGAAATCGCAATGTTGATTGCATGCAGTGGCACAACGATTGACCTCAGAGCACGCCACGTAAGAAGCGCTCCCAATATCACAATGACAACACATGCAATGATCGCTCGGTTCATCGCAGCCTTGGCGGCAACCGTTGCTTCATTTCTGGTTCGGTCGGCACTTTCCGATAGGTCATCGACCAATTGCGTCAGCGTCTTGTCGACGGCATCACTGGCCACTCGGGCCTGTGCAAGTAAAGTGTTTCCCAGCACCCTGTTACCATCTGTGTAAGCATCGGCCGCTCGCATAGAAGTTTCGTAATAGGAGTTTGCCTGCTCTTGTACACTGGCTGCGGACTCGGGTGCAAAAGCGGCGAGCTGTTCAAGGCTGCTATTGAGCTTTGTACTTGCTTCGTTGGCGCGCCGCTCAGAAAGGGTCAGTAAGCTGACAGAAAGATCCGTCAGCCAGTACCTCATCTCTCCAAATTGACGATCTGCCTGGCCTGCCACTTCCAGCCGGTGAAACTCAGTATTTGCGTCTTGTATGCGGGCTTGGTTACGTGCCAGATCGTAGACCATCACAATGGTGCTCACGACCAAAGCGGTTAACAGTAGCGCTGACAGTGATCCTATGCGCACCGGAATAGTGTTTTCGGACACCCACCGCCAATTGTTACTCACACCAGATTCTTGTTTCATCTAAAAAGGGTTATGCTAATTGCACCCGCCAGATCACCAAGTTGCCCACCTTCCTTTGGGAAACCGGTTACATCCGTTTCACCCGCTGGCGATCCGTGGCATGAAAGACAAGAATCAGAATAGTATTCTGGGATCAGCATCCGGAATGCGGGCATCCCGGAAACGTCAGCTTCTTCAAAAAATGGCTGACCTTCTGCCCAAGAAGAGTCCTTGAACTTTTCCTCGATGACCGAGTTTTCCCAAGTATCCGGACGGGCCATGCGATTGCGGACAAGTTCCGAGGGCGCCGTTACCTTGACCACTGCAGATGTGCCAATTTCATCTGCGAACTGTTCATTTACCAGCCGCGCAAAAACGGCTGGAATAAATCCTTTGAATGCAACTCCCTCGGCATTTATTAAATCTTGGTTAGCGTTGATCACCGTGACCATAGCGTCCAGCTGCGTTTCTGTAAGTTTGCGCTCTAGTGGGTCCAACCCATCATGCAGCGGTGGTTCGCCATTGGCTTCCAAGTAGGCCTCAATAACTTGCTCGTAGAACACATCACCGGACAGCCCTTTGTCGGTGATATCCGGATTGTTGATTAGGTCCTGGCTGTTTGACACCACACTTCGGCCAGCTCGCAACACCGCTGCTAGTCGGTTGCCCGTCTCAACCTCTTCTGCGGTTTGCGCCGCAACACTATCCGGACTAAGCGGCCAGAATGTACTCAAAATGACTGCTGCTGTTAAAATAGGTTTTTTCAATAGACCAACGCCCCCACGTAAAGTCGAGTGCAGTGACAATAAGATAGACTAGCAAAAAATCACCAAACTGTCTTATGAATTCGGCCCGCCTGGAATTGTACAGCCAAAAATGGTGTGTAGTATGTGACGGATGAGCTAGGGTTAGGATGCAAAAACCGACAAATGCCTAGGCGTTAAGTCCCGGCATCTGGTGGATCGGATTGACAATGGATCGATCCGGTTCTGAAGTCCAGATTTTGTAGATGTATTCGTATGGCGTGAGACCGCTTACTGTTTTCAAACGACGGGCGTAGTTGTAGGCATCGAGGAAGTCGGCCCAGTGCGAGCGAAGCTGGTCGTGGCTTTCGTAGTGATACCGCTTGACGGTTGCGTCCTTGATGGTGCGGTTCATGCGTTCGACCTGACCGTTGGTCCATGGGTGGTTTGGCTTTGTCAGACGATGTTCAATCCCGTTGGCCTCGCAGATCATTTCGAACTGCATCAGCCTGGAATAAATGGTGTTCCGGTTCCGGGGTTGCTCTACGAGCGGGAGGCCGTTGTCACTCAAGATGGTTTGGATATGGTAGGGCACCGCTTTCAGAAGGTGCTCCAGAAATTCCCAAGCCGCCCTTCTGTTTGCCTTTTCTACCAGTCGGGCCACGGTGAACTTGCTGGTTCGGTCAATGGCTACAAAGAGAAAGAGCTTGCCGTCGGCGGTCCGGAGTTCGGCGATGTCGATATGAAAATAGCCGATTGGATACCGCTTGAACTTCTGCCGCTTCGGCTTGTCCCCATCCATATTAGGCAGTCGTGAGATGCCGTGTTGCTGCAAACAACGATGCAATGAAGATCGTGTAAGATGAGGAATGGAGGGCTGTAGAACATATAAACAGTCATCAAGTGGTAGCAAAGTATGACGCCAAAAGGCAACGATCATCGCCTCTTCATCTTTGCTTGGAACAGTCGATCTCGGCTCCTTTGGTCCTGTCTTCAACCGTTTGGCGCTTTCGCCATTTGGAAACGGTTTTCACGTTAATGCTAGGTTCGCGGCTCAGCTCCGCGTTCAAAGCTTGCGATTTCTGTATTGTTGCTCGGATGGCGTGCGCTGTCGTGGCGCAGCCGTGATGTATCAGTCCCATAAGGGACCCTTCCATTCAATCGAATGGATCACACCATCACATCTTCGGATC
The DNA here is from genome assembly GCF_059612305.1 of Ruegeria sp. CDSA033. Classification (NCBI taxonomy): domain Bacteria; kingdom Pseudomonadati; phylum Pseudomonadota; class Alphaproteobacteria; order Rhodobacterales; family Roseobacteraceae; genus Ruegeria; species Ruegeria sp. CDSA033. The sequence continues at coordinate 15,533 of NZ_JBXWQI010000033.1, forward strand.
AAACAAGCCGTTTGATGAAACGATGATCATGTTCAATGAAGTTAATCAAAAATTTCCGGCTAACTATGTCAATCGAGATCGGGAAACCGAACCTGAGTGCCGGAGGTGGAAGAACACCTCATGCAGGAACCCTTATTTTGGAAAATGCACGCCCTCGAATGAGTTCGCCACGGTTAGCCTTTGTCCAATTCCGTAATGCCTTTAACACGATGGCCTGACCTCAGGCAGAGGGGTCAAAAGTTTGCGACAAAGCCACTATAGATCGCGTTTTCTGACAACTGACAGAAACTTTTGCACACTCAAGGTGGTGGAAACGCAGTTTTCACCGATCTCATTGGTACTGATGTCAGACAGCGTCTCAGTTGCCGTGCTCGACACTCAGGAAAACCAATGTGCGCTTCTCTTGGCTCTTGTCTTTAATGGCAACCCGATAGACGCGGATTCCGGCGTCCAATTCTCTAAGTTCATAGCTGTCTGGGTGATTGACCTGCCTATCAGTCGGAGCAGGCGTACCGTCTCGGCAACGCGCCACTTCAGCCCATGTGTCGTGGAAGTAGCTTTTGGCCTCATCGCTTCTGAACTGAAATTCCCAGTAACACGAAACGCCGCGTGAATTACCCAAGCCGTCAAATGGCTGGCATACGGACCCAACAGGCGCAATCTCGGTGTCATCATAGCTTTCAAGCGCATAAATTTGTGCGCATTCACCAGCCAGTCCAATGGTCGGTTGAACGAACACAACCGTCACAAGTGAAAGCCAAAAACACACCGAGACACTATTGTGAGGTTCGATATCGGACGCTGGAGCGCGGCAGACAGAACTCCTGTTGCCGTGCAGTTTTAGCACGGCAAACAATCGCATACGTTGCGCCCGGGCGGGAGAATCCCTGTGATCAATATTTTTGTTAAAGAGTCGTCATTCTGCTGCATCAGGAACATCAACAATTGAATAGTTGCCCTTTACGCGTTCCTTTGTCGGGTCAAAATGCGGAAAAGGCGCGACTTTGGCTTTCAGACGTTTTTGCTGGCCGTCCAGTTGCCCGATTTCAATGTCAGCTCCGACGACGGCATGAGTGACCGAAACCCGGCCCAACGCAATGACCTTGCCCAGAATGGGTGATTTCATCGCGCTGGTAATCTCTCCAACCTGCGCCTTTCCTACACGTACACAGTCGCCAGGCGAGGGGACCGTACCTCCCTCAACCTCGAAACCAACCAGTTTGCGATGAGGATGGGCCTTGCGTTCTTCAATCGCTGCCCGCCCGATGAAATCGTCGGACTTTGATTTCAATGGTACGGTGAAGCCGATGCCAGCCTCGAAGGGATCGGTTTGATCGTCGAATTCGGATCCGGCAAAGATCAAACCACCTTCGATCCGCACCATATCCAGTGCCGAAAGTCCAAGCGGAGCTATGCCATAGTCCTGGCCAACCTCCCAGACGCGATCAAAGATCTCAACAGCATCTTTGGGATGGCAGAAGATTTCATATCCCAGCTCACCTGAATACCCGGTCCGGGAAATTACCACAGATGTCCCCTGCACATCACCAACCCGGGCGACGGTCAGCCGGAACCATGGCAGTTCTTCGATCGTCGGTTGCTGAGGCGGTGTCCAGAAGATTTTCGAAAGGATTTCGCGGCTATGTCGTCCCTGAACCGCTATGTTGTGCAGTTGGTCGGTTGAGTTGCGCACCCAAACATTCATATTGCGTTTGAGCGCCTGCTCCTGCAGCCACAATCCGCTGGTATCATTCCCACCTATCCAGCGGAAGTTCGTCTCACCCAAACGATAGACGGTTCCGTCGTCAATCATGCCGCCGTGCTCATAGCACATAGCCGTATAGACGACCTGACCAACGCTCAGCTTTTTCATGTTGCGGGTCACGCAGATCTGCATCAAATCTTCTGCGTCGGGTCCGACAACTTCGTATTTCCGCAAGGGGCTGAGGTCCATTACCGCAACTTTGTCGCGGCAGGCCCAGTATTCGGCAATCGCGCCGTGATTGGTCATCGTGTTGGGCAGCCAATAGCCGTTATATTCGACGAAATCACGGGTGTGCCGTGCAAAGCAGTCGTGAAATGCAGTTTTCTTGGTTTCTTCCACATCCGCCTCCGCAGATTTTCTATAGCCGTAGGATCTTTTGAAATCCTCGGTCGCCTTGTAGGTTCGCACCTGAATATCGGTTGGATTCCAGCCATTTGCTGGATCAATGTCGCAGGGACAGCCGGTGCTGACGCAGACCAGATCGGTCAGCGCGCGCAATAAGACGAAGTCACCGGGGCGCGACCAGGGGTCGTCCATGCCAATGGCGTTGGTGTCGTCCAGCATCGTGTTGAAAAAGAAGTTGATCGCAGGCCAACCACCACGTGGTTTGATGCCATACTGATCCAAGTCTTTATTGATATTGTCCGAGCAATTCACGTGGCCGGGGTAACCGAGATCTTCATAATACCGCGCCGTACAGGCAAGGCCAAACGTGTCATGGCGTCCGCACGTATCCTGAACGATCTCTATCAGCGGTTCCTGATCAACTGACCAATACTTCGAAAAAATCCCCGGTTTCGGATACAAGCTGCCCATCAGGCTACGCGTTGTTGTGGGATCAATCTCGCGTTCGATCCCCTGATCCAGTGCCCGTCGGCTGAAGGCCTGAAAATCCGAGCACTCACGCCCGCGAACATCGACAATCTGAATGAACTCACCGGCCCTGACCTCGTACGAGTGGGCAATGCCCGGCTGAATATTGAAGTCCCTGAGCGGATCGGCCAGCGGTTCGGGTGGTCCCACATCGGGTTTTTCCAAACCGGGTGCAGAGCGCTGAATGTACAGGATGATATCCGTAGGAGGGTTGTTATCTTCGGGGCGCATCGCCTTGCCGGGTGCAGCCACGATCAGAAGGCCCTCACATTCGGCGACGAAATGCACCATGTCACCGGGGCGCGACCCGTCGGTAAACGCCCGGATCGCGTCACCTTTTCCGATGTCAAATCCGGCAACTTCCAGAGCGCGCAGCACTTTCTTGCCAGACGGCGATCCATTGGCCAGCGTCGCAATCAATCCCTCCGGACGTCCATGTCCCAAAGCACCCAGCATGGCCGCATCAGAACTTCGGTCAGGGGCAAAGAAGACCATCTCGGCCTGTTGCATCCCGTCGCGGTCCAACAAGGTTATCGTATCACCTTTGGAAACCGGAACAGCGCGCGACCCCATTCCGGGGACCGGGTGGCGTTCCGTTCCATGTGGCAGGATCGGAAGGCCGGGGGCCAGAACTCCGCTGCGTTCGAACGGAACTTCGAATACCGGCTTCACATTCATAGTGCATCTTCCTGAATGATCTCGGTTGCACCGCGGTGGGTGACAACCAATAGGCATCCCGCCTCGGTTCGCGAATAGTGGCTGGACCCAGCGCCGAGGCTGACAAAGTCGCCGCTGCGATAGCAAAATCCATCGTGATCTGTCAGATCGCCTTCGAGGATGAAGAACTCTTCTGGCCCATGGTGGATATGCGGGCTTGAACGTGTGCCCGCTGCCATCTTCATCAGATAGCTACCTTGCCCGGTTCCCTCATCAAAGCTGACATTCTTCCACCAGACTTGCTCGTCGGGTCGGCCTTCCATACGCATCCGGACAAATCCGGGATCGTCGAAACGGGTAACGGTGCGTGGGATTTGATGCTGTGCCATCTCAATCAAGCCCCAACCGTTTTTTGCGTTTTTCAGCCCAACTGCTGATCGCCATGTCAAAGGTCAGCGCCATCAGGGACACGTTCAGACCCAGCACAAAGTTCTTGCCCAGTTCGGTGCCCGCCAGTGTTCGCTGCAGCTCCTGCCCCAGATCCTGCGTGCCGATGAAGGCGGCAATGATAACCATAAAAAAGGCGAACATGATTGCCTGATTAAACCCGACCGCCATTGTCGGCAGTGCCAGCGGAAATTGCACCGACATCAGCTTTTGCCGACGGGTCGAGCCGGACATGTCTGCCGCCTCGGTCATTTCCGGCGGTACATTACTGAGTCCAATAATCGTGTACCGGATCAGCGGCACGGCGGCGAAGATCAGGATTGAGAACACAACTGCCACATCATTGACCCCAAACAGCATGATCGCGGGGATCAGGTAGATGAAGCTTGGGAAGGTTTGCGCGGTGTCGCAGGCCAGCAGGATGCTTTTGGACCAGCGGTTGGACCGCGCTGCAACAACGCCCAAGGGGATACCGATCATAGTCGCCAGCGCGACTGCTGAAATCACAGTATAAAGCGTGATGACCGACCGATCCCACCAGCCCGAGAAGGCGACAATCGTAAAGAAGATCGCGGCGTAGATGCCGGGCTTTCGGCCACCGACCCAATACGCAAAGGATACAACCAGCAGGATAAAAGCAGGAGTCGGAATGGCGAGTAGCGTATTCCGGAACGGGATCAAAACTTTGACGTTTAGGAACCAGCGCAGCCATTCGGTTGTGCCCTTGATCGCGTCTATGGCCAGGAATGACTTGATCACCACGTCGATTTCCTTGCCCTGGCTGAGATGCTGCTTGCGACCAACTTCAGCCAGGATCGGGAACACCTGTGCCAGCAGAGTAAATCCAACAAACAGACCCAGCGCGACCAGCGAAATCTGGTGCCGTTTCCACCACGGTGTCCCGCGTTCGAAGTGCACCGGCTGCTTGACGACCCAGGCCTTTGACATCCGATCCAACGTGACAGCCAGAAGGACGATGGTTACGCCAATCTCGAAAGAACGGCCCAGTTTGAAACTACCCATCATCGCCAGCAGTTTCGCGCCAAGACCGGGCATTCCGATAAAGGCCGTCAGAACAACCATCGCAAGACACAGCATGATCACCTGATTGACGCCGACCAGTACCTCGGTCCGCGCGGCTGGAACGTAGACGTGGCGCAACATCTGCCAGCGTGTGCAGCCAGACATCTGGCCTGCTTCGATCACTTCGGGGCTGACCTTTTTCAGGCCCAGAGTGGTCATCAGGATCATCGGTGGGATGGCAAAGGTAATTGTTGCGACGGCCCCAGCTGTCGGTCCAACCTTAAAGAAGATCACTGCTGGCAAGAGATACGTAAAGAACGGCAGGGTTTGCAGTACGGACAGGATGGGTTTCAGCAACCGTTCGAACCAGCCGTATTTCCAGGCTGCGATGCCTAGTACCAGACCCAGCAAGAATGCCAATGGAGCCGCAACCACGATGACGGACATCGTCTGCATGGCGATTTTCCACTGTCCGATTGCCGCGGTCCAGATGAAGGTGCCCGCGCCCAAGGCAGCCAACCTCCATCCACCGACGGCATAGCCGACGACGGCTGCCACAGCGGCAATTGCGGACCATGGGATCGGGCCCAGATAGGGCCAGCGACGCTTGCCCTCCAAAAGGTTCGCCGATGTGTCCAGCAGAAACTCTAGCGGGCCTTCAGCAATAAAGCGGGTGACATAGATCAGACCGAGGTCGTTTTGAATGAAGTTGAAAATCGCGTCCAAAACCTGTGCCGTTGGCGGGATTGCAGCCTCAGGAATGCGATTCAGCCACTCGGGCAGAATGCCAATCGCCTTAGCCAGGATCAGTGCAATAGCGGTGACCAGCAGCGCGGTTAGGACTTTGGTTTGCCCCCACGGGCCGTCCGTTGTGTCCGATATGTCGGTGGACAGCGTCGCCATCATTCCGCCCCAAGCAGAACATTCAACGCGGTGTCACGTTCCAGAACGCCGGTGACAACGCCTTTGTCATTCGCGACCGGCAACAGGATGCGCTTGTCATTTACCAGTACCCGCGCCAATTCGTGAATAGTCGAGCCGCCATTGATCGGCGCGCCTTCCAAAGCATGACCATTCACGGGCTTTGCAAGCCCCTTCGCATGTACGACCCGGGCCTTGTCGACATCTTCGGTAAATTTGGCCACATACTCGGTGGCAGGGTTCATCACGATCTGGTCGGGGGTGTCACACTGTTCGACCGCGCCATTGCGCATGATGGCAATCCGGTCGGCCAGGCGCAGCGCCTCATCGAAGTCGTGCGTGATGAAGACGATGGTTTTGCCCAGCATCTCTTGTAAACGCAGGAATTCATCCTGCATTTCACGGCGGATCAACGGATCTAGCGCCGAGAAAGGCTCATCTAGAAACCAGATATCCGGCTCAATCGCCAGTGATCGGGCGATGCCGACCCTTTGCTGTTGACCTCCGCTGAGTTCGCGCGGGAAATACTCTTCCCGACCTTCGAGGCCCACCAATTTGATGACCTCCAATGCGCGTTCGCGCCGGTCGTAGCGATCTTGCCCGCGCATTTCGAGCGGAAAGGCCACGTTGTCCAAAACCGTGCGATGTGGCAACAGACCGAAGGATTGGAACACCATCCCCATCTTGTTACGGCGCAGCTCAATCAGCTCGCGCTCGCTCAGGCTCATGATGTCCTGACCGTCAACCTCGATCGTTCCACCTGTAATGTCGTGAAGGCGCGAAAAACACCGCACCAACGTGGACTTGCCTGACCCTGACAGGCCCATGATGACCAGCATCTCGCCACGAGCGACCTCAATCGAGACGTCCTTGACCCCGGCGATGTACCCATCCGCGCGAATCTCATCGAAACTGCGGTCAGCGGGCAGAGACTTCAGATAGCTCTCTGGCGAGGGCCCAAACAGTTTCCAGACGTTTTTGGCTGAGATGACAGGCGCTGAGGCGGACATGGTTGCCTTTCTTTCGTGTTGAGCGCGGCCTTGCATCGCTGAGATGTTCAAGGCCGCGCCAGTTTCGGTGGGTGCAACCGTATTATGTACTGCAGGCACTGATCCAAGGATCAATGACGGCGCGGTTGGCGTCCAGCCATTCTTCGGCTGCCTCTTCCGGCTCAAGCTCATCAGTGTCGACCAGCTTCGCCATCTCAGCAATCTGCGGGTTGGTGAAAGAAATCTCGGTCAGGGCGCAATACGCGGCCGGCCACTTGTCTTTCATGCCATCCCAAGCTGCCTTTTTCAGGTAACCCTTGGCAGGGTTGCCGCAATCATACAGCGCTTCCGGGTTGGGACCTTTGGCCGGATCCTTGTCGCATCCATCTTCCCAAGCTGGGAACTCAACGAACTCACCTGGCCAAACAGCTTCGGCGAAGTTTGGCGTCCAGTTAAAGACCAAAACCGGTGTTTTGTCGGCCTCAGCCGCGCCAATTTCGGCCCAAAGAGCTGCGGCTGAACCCGCATTGATCACTGTAAAGTTCAGATCCAGTGCCTCGGCGCGTTCTTTGCCATGCTTCAACCAGTCGACCGGCCCATCCAGATATCGGCCTTTGTCGCCGGTTTCAGCTGTCGCGAACAGGTGCGCGCAGTCGTTCAGAGCTTGCCAATCCGGCAGGCCCGGGCAGGATTCCTTGGTCCACATCGGGTACCACCAATCCTCGCGCGTGACCGCATCGTGATCGCCCGCATCATGCAGACCACCTTTTTCCAGTGCCGCCCGATAGGATGCACCGAAGGCACCTTCCCAGACTTCCATCTCCAGCGCGACATCGCCCAAACGTACCGATTCATAGACGGCCTGACTGTCGGTGGTGACATATTCTACGTTGTTGCCCATCTCTTCGAAGATCAGGCCTACAACATTCGACATCACGATCTGGCTGGACCAGTTGTGAATGGGGATTACGATCGGGTCGCTGCTATCTTCGGCAGCCGCGCCAGTTCCCGCTACTGCTGCCAAGGTTGCAGCAGAAAGTAGGTTTGTAAGTTTCATGTTTGCTCCCTGAGTGACATTCATTTTTGAGTTGAGGACTCTTCCGGCCCCGAATTCATGCATTCTGCCCAAGATCGTCTAATGTGCAGAACAGAAATTTGAGGGGCTTTGACCATAATTTCTTGAGGCTAATCCGACTTTTTGCTATCTTAACAGACAGTTGCCTGATCGAATGCCGCCTGATGCGGGCAAATGTTTTTGATCGCGCCGTCGTCCAGCTCGGGAAAAGGCCCCCAAATGCCAAAAAAAGCGCCAGTCACCGGGAAAGTCTTGCCGCCGCTAGACTATTTGTTGGCATTTGAAGCCGCTGCCAAGGCACAGAGTTTTGCGCAAGCCAGCAAGGTGCTGAACATCTCAGAGACCGCAATCAGCCGCAAAGTGCGCTTGCTGGAACAGCACTATGACGTGCCCTTGTTTGTACGGGGGCATCGTTCTGTTTCCCTTACTCAGCAGGGTGCCATCCTGTTGGCAACCGTGGAAAAATCACTAGACCTGATGCGGGATGTCAGCCGTGACATGCTGGCCAAGCATCAGGCCAATACGGTTTCGATCTCGGCGACTAATTCTGTTGCGTCTCTTTGGCTGATGCCGCAACTTCGCAAGTTCAACAAATCCAATGGCCGTATCCGCATCTCTTTGGTGTCTTCTGACAGTGATGCAGAATGCCTGTCAGATTCTATGGACCTGACAATTCTGCGGGGGGATGGCGACTGGCCGGGGTATGAGGCAAAGCTTCTATTCGGAGAAACCGTTTTTCCGGTTTGCAGCCCCGAGTACCTCAAAAGTAATCCCAATGCGGCGGATCTTTCTGCGTTACCGGAACTTGACCTTATTGAGGTCACCAGCGGCCATGCAGAATGGATGACATGGCGTGCATGGTTCAGTGGCAATGGTGTATCGACGTCATCAATGGAACAGGCCGTCGCGTTCAACACCTACCCATTGTCTGTACAGGCAGCGGTTGATGGGTTGGGAATTGCATTGGGTTGGGCCCATCTTGTTGACCCATTGCTTGAAAGCGGCGCCTTGGTCAGACCAGTCCAGGGTGCATCGGTGCGAACTGAGTCAGGATATTACCTGCTGAAAAGACCTTTCAACAGTGCTTTTCCAGAGCAATTAATTGTCGAAGATTGGCTGCTGGGTCTCAGTGCAGGTCGAAAAAGATACGCCTAATTTGGGTCGTTGGCGACTGGGCATTGATGGTGACTTTGGCAGTGGGTTATTTGGCAGCTACATCTCACGTATTGACCCACGGGAATAATTATTTACCTTAAAGAAAAATAGACGAATCTGGATCGGTGCACCACCGTTCTGGCCAAGACGTTGTCAAACTTTTCCAACCGGGGGTTTTGCCCAATGAGCTATAAATCGGACATTGAAATCGCGCGCGAGGCGCAGAAGAAGCCTATTCAGG
>NZ_JBXWQI010000034.1:0-23332 GCF_059612305.1 Ruegeria sp. CDSA033
CCATTGGTCTCCAACATCCGAGCGAAAAACTTCGTGGCGGTCGGTTTGTTTCGGCGTGGGGAAAGCATGAAATCAAGTGTACTGCCGTACTTATCGGCTGCTCGATAAAGATAGGCCCAAGTGCCTTTCACTCGGATGTATGTCCCATCCATACTCTTGGAACGGTCACATAGTCGTTTGCGGCGGCGCGTTGTTTCCGCAATCGCAGCGGAATAACGTGTGACCCATCGGTTCAGTGTGATGTGATCCACTGACACGCCGCGTTCTGCCATAATTTCTTCGAGATCCCGGTATGACACGCCGAATCGGACATAGAGAAACACCGCGAACAGGATAACGCCCTTCGGATACAGAGAACCTTTGAAAGAGATCACGAACTGACTTTAGACTTGATAATTCGAAAGTCATTCACCCGCTGGTGGCACGAGCGTCAATGGCCAAAATTTTGCAACAGATCCTGTGGCAACACCCCAAACAGCACTAAAAGTATCGATTAGAGATTTACCGTTGCATTTTTGCAATGGACGAGCCGTACCTCCAATAGGGCGAGCTTAAAATAGATAATCTCCTTAATCTTGTGTTTATTCTACTCCGACGTGCGATGGGGAAATTTGAGTTGTAGGTTGCCGTTCTAAGCGAACGCAGCGTGCCCCCATGTGTTGTGACTAAGCCGTATATGGGGTGCAAGGGTGTCCAAGAAATCAAGATTGCTGCTGGCTGTTTCTTTTTATGCTTTAATTTCAACGCCTTTATTCGCAGCACCCACGGAAGACTCAAAAGTAGGCGACACGGTGGCCAACCCGGTGACAGGTATGGACACCACTGTCAGTGCACTGATTGTCGACCCGGCCTCGACACCGACAGCCGGAACAACAGCATTTGTAGAGACAGCAGATGGCTACGTTTTCCTAGTCAAAGATGTCGGCGACACAATCTACAATTCCGACAATCCTCCGCTGGCATTCGAAATTGTTTCCGTTGCTGGAACAACGGCTCAGATCAGCAATTCAGGGGCATCCGAAACGGCCAGCTTGTCTACTCAGTTGACCCTTTCGCAATATAACAACAACTTCAATAGTTCCGGCACCCCTGGCGCAGTGACGCCTCCCGAGGATGTGTCCGGACCAAACGGCGTGAACCAAGTTGTCTATGGTCAGGGCGGCAGCAATGGTAGGGACGGCGCACTGTTCGTGCCACCAAGCTCGGGTGGCAATGGTGATACCGGTCCGACGCAAACAAAAAACCTCAGCAGCGATGTCAACGCAACCAGCAATATCGGGTGGCAGGTCGGTAGTGTCGGCGGCGACGGAGGAAACGGTGGGGATTCGTATCTGAGCTTTTGGGACGGGCGTGATGGCGGTGACGGAGGCAAGGGTGGTACGGTCAACGCAACGCAGGAAAGCAGCAGCACTATTCAGACATCGGGCAGCAACAACGACGGAATTTTCGCATTCAGTCGAAGCGGCAAGGCAGGGAATGGCGGCGGCGCATTCGCGGCTCCAGTTGGCGGTACCGGGGGACATTCTTCAGACGGAGGTAACGTAGCCGTCACGCAGAAAGGTGCGATTTCGACGTCCGGAGACTCAGCCGATGGTATCTACGCGCTGAGCGTTTCGAACAATGGCGGTAATGGAGGGTCTCAATGGGGATTGGTGGGCTCTTCGGGCGACGGCGGCTTTGGCGGCAGCGGCGGAGCCGTAACCGTCAACACCACATCGACCGCCAGCATCCTGACAACCGGCGATTATGCTAACGGGATTTACGCCCAGTCGATTGGCGGGTCCGGCGGGTCTGCGGGCACCAGCGGCAACCTTTTGGTGTCCTTGATTGGTGGTGCCGACAACGGTGGTGACGGTGGCACGGTCACGGTTTCTCATGCTGGCGCGATTGAGACACAGGGCGATTTCTCGCGCGGGATCGTGGCGCAGTCGATTGGCGGTGGCGGCGGTTCCGGCGGCGCAGGGGGCGGGTTGGTTGCGTTGTCTCTGGGCGGTGTCGGATCGAATGGCGGCAGCGGCAGCGCTGTCAGCGTAACGGTTCAGGGCAGCGGCAGCATTTTGACCTCGGGCAAGGGTGCCGATGGGGTCATGGCGCAGTCGATTGGGGGCAGCGGCGGGACTGGTGCGAACTCGTACGGTCTGGTTGCAATTGGTGGTACCGGGTCGCGGGGCGGCACAGGTGATGCGGTTAGCGTAAGCAACTACGGTCAAATCCAGACCGGAGGCGATGGTGCGCGGGGCATCATTGCCCAATCCATTGGTGGTGGCGGCGGCGATGGTGGCTCGTCCGCCGGGATGGTTTCCGTTGGGGGCAACGGCGACGGCGGCGGTGCCGGTTCAACGGTGACCATTGTCAATGACGGAATCATAACAACCACCGGAGACGATGCGATGGGCATCCTGGCCCAGTCCATTGGTGGCGGTGGTGGCAACGGCGGATCTTCCGGATCGGTCGGCGCATTCGTGGGAGTGGCCATCGGTGGCGACGGCGGCTCCGGAGGTGAAGGCGGTGACGTGGATGTCACATTGTCAAACACCGACAGCAGTCAGCCATCGGCGATTCAAACTTCGGGCGACCGCTCGACCGGTGTATTCGCGCAATCCGTCGGCGGCGGCGGCGGCAATGGCGGCGGTGCAGTATCTGTGGCGGTTGGGGCCTTCGGCGCAGCATCAGTGTCGGTCGGTGGCTCGGCCGGAGATGGCGGCGACGGCGGTGATGTATCGATTAGCGGCAGCGGGTCGGCCTCAGTGCAGACCGGAGGCGACGACGCAATCGGCGTGATGCTGCAATCCGTTGGCGGCGGTGGTGGTAATGGCGGATACGCGGTTTCTGTTGCTGTTTCGGGCGGTCCGGTTTCGGGCTCTTTGGCGGTTGGCGTCGGCGGCGATGGTAGCACGGGTGGCAAAGGCGGCACGGTCACGGTCGGCCAGTTTGACGGCAGTGGTTCTCCGACGGCCGCCGGGTTTGAAGGCACCGTAGTCACAACCGGGAACCGTTCGACAGGTATGCTGTTCCAATCCGTTGGCGGGGGTGGTGGCAATGGTGGTTTGGCCGTGGCTGCGACCGGTGGTGCCTCTGCGCTGTTTTCCGGCAATGTCTCGATTGGAATTGGCGGTCAGGCCGGCAGTGCCGGCAACGGCGGTGATGTGCAGGTTTACACCAAGGCAGACATCACAACGACCGGAACCAGTTCCAGCGCGCTAATAGCGCAGTCCGTTGGCGGCGGAGGCGGTAACGGCGGTGGCAGCGTCGCGGCGGGCATCAGTGCAAGCGCCGGGGCTGCAGTTGGGATCAACGTGGGTGTTGGAGGCGATGGCGGTGGTGCAGGGATCGGTGGCGACGTCACTCTGATCGCCGGCGGGACAACAATTGAAACCAGCGGAGCGTTTTCCAGCGGCGTGGTCGCGCAGTCCGTTGGCGGCGGCGGCGGCAATGGCGGCTACAGCGTCGGAGCCAGCGCCGATATTGGCGGTGCCGCAGCTGGGTCTGTCAGTGTGGGCCTTGGCGGCAAAGCAGGCGGTGGCGGTGACGGCGGCGCAGTGACCGCGCAAGTTGACGCAAACGTCACAACACGGGGCGATGACTCTGGTGCTGTTGTAGTTCAGTCCATCGGTGGCGGTGGTGGCAATGGCGGCTTCAGTGTTGCCGCGGGTCTGGCCGCAGGCGGTGCCGGTGCAGGAACCGTTGGTGTCGGGCTTGGCGGCGAAGGCGGCAGCGGCGGTATCGGCGGCAGTGTCACCGGTGTTCGTGTCAATGGTGACGTGCGCACCGAAGGTATGCGCTCGACCGGCGTTGTGATCCAGTCGATTGGCGGCGGTGGTGGTAACGGCGGCTTCAACGTGACGGCCGGTGTGGCTGCCGGGGGGGCAGGTGCTGGAACAATTGGCGTTGGTCTTGGCGGTGACGGTGCAACGGGCGGCAATGGTGGCGTGGTTGAAGGCCAAGTGGCGGGCAACGTTACTACTCTCTCCGATAATTCCAGCGGCGTTGTGTTCCAATCCATAGGCGGTGGCGGCGGCAATGGCGGCTTCAACGTGACGGCAGGGATCGCGGGTGCAGGTGCAGGCGGCGGAGCTGTGACGGTTGGTCTTGGCGGAGACGCGTCTGGCGGTGGCATCGGACAATCGGTGACCGCCCAGGTTAGCGGAACCGTTAGCACCGGCGGCGCAGATGCGACAGCTGTGTTGGCCCAATCCGTCGGCGGCGGCGGTGGCAATGGTGGTTTTAATGTCAGCGCCTCACTGGCAGGAGCGGGTGTGGCCAGCGGTGCCGTTTCAGTCGGGCTGGGCGGCAGTGGCGGCACAGGTGCAACTGGTGGCACGGTAAATCTGACGACCACGGATGCAATCGTAACGGCCGGAGACAGGTCATCCGGCGTGGTCGCTCAGTCCATTGGCGGCGGCGGTGGCAATGGTGGCTTCAACGTCTCAGGCACCGGCACGGGCGCCGGTGTCGGGTCCGGCGCAGTTAGCGTGGGGCTTGGCGGCGACGGCGACGGCGGTGGTGATGGTGGTGCGGTCACTCTGACCTCCGGCGGGACAATCCTGACTCAGGGCGACTCGGCGACGGCGTTTCTGGCCCAATCCATCGGTGGCGGCGGCGGCAACGGCGGGTTCAACGTCAGTGCTTCGGTCCAGGGATCTGGCGTTGGCGGGGGCGGAGTCTCGGTTGGCCTTGGCGGCGATGGCGCGGGCGGGGGTGATGGCAACACTGTCATCGCGACGTCCAACAATGCGGTTGAAACCCGTGGTAACCAGTCCTCGGGCGTCGTGGCGCAATCCATCGGCGGCGGCGGCGGCAATGGCGGGTTCAACGTCTCGCCGGTTCTGTCGGGTGCCGGTACCGGTAGTGGCGCGGTCAGCGTCGGGTTGGGCGGGTCTGGTGATACGGGCGGCGATGGTGGCGACGTGACGCTGACCTCAAATGGCACTATTCTGACCGATGGCTTTGCTTCCAGCGGTTTTGTTGCGCAATCCCTTGGCGGCGGCGGTGGTAACGGCGGCTTTAACGTCTCGCCGACCTTGTCAGGCGCAGGCGTCGGAGCGGGTTCAGTCTCGGTTGGGCTGGGGGGCTCAGGCGGGGACGGAGGCGACGGCAGCCTGGTGACCGCGAGCACAACGGCCAACGTTGTGACCAAAGGCGATGCTTCAGTTGGTATTCTGGCACAGTCCGTTGGCGGCGGCGGCGGCAATGGTGGCTTCAACATTTCACCTGCATTGGCTGGTGCGGGCACCGGTTCAGGCGCGATCAGCGTCGGTCTGGGCGGATCTGGCGGTGGCGGTGGCACCGGCGGTGTCGTTGGTCTGACGGTTGCGAATAATGTGCAAACCGAAGGCGCGCAATCAAGCGCGGTTGTTGCCCAGTCCATCGGTGGTGGCGGCGGCAACGGCGGCTTTAATGTCTCTGCATCCGTCGGCGGTGCCGGAACTGGTTCTGGCGCAGCTGCAGTGGGTCTAGGTGGTCGGGGAACTGGCGGAGGCGATGCCTCAGCGGTAACAGCAAGCGTGACGGGGAACCTTGTGACGTTGGGCGAAACCTCGACCGGTCTGCTGGCGCAATCCGTCGGCGGCGGTGGTGGTAATGGCGGAATGAACATCTCAGTCGCGGTTGCAGCGGCAGGTACGGGATCGGGTGGCGCATCCGTTGGTCTGGGCGGCGCATCTGGAACGGGTGGCGACGGAGGAACGGCTGAGGCCACTCTGAACGGCAACGTTTCGACCCAAGGGGACGAGTCCGGCGGGTTCATAGTTCAAAGTCTTGGGGGCGGTGGCGGCAACGGCGGCATGAACGTCTCTGCCACAGTCACGGTTGCCGGAACCGGCAGCGGGGGCGCATCTGTCGGGCTTGGCGGCAGCGGTGGCAGCGGCGGTGATGCCAATACCGCCAACGGCACGGTTGTGGGTGATGTCACAACGGCCGGCGATAATTCGGGCGGTGTTTTGGTTCAGTCCGCTGCAGGCGGCGGCGGTAACGGAGGGCTGAATGTCTCTGCGGCCGTGAATATTTCGGGCACCGGCGGCGGCGCTATTGGCGTTGGCATCGGTGGGTCTGGCGGTGACGGCGGTAATGCAAGCACGGCTACGGGCTCGGTTACCGGTGACGTAACCACAAGCGGCGATAACGCAACTGGGGTTCTGGTTCAGTCCGTCGGAGGCGGCGGTGGCAATGGCGGCGTCAACATTTCAGGCGCCCTCAGCATTGCGCGCACAGGGTCCGGTGCTGCGGGCATCGGAGTGGGCGGCTTTGGCGGTAGTGGCGGTACCAGCGGGGCCGTCGACAATACGTTCTCGGGCAATGTCAGCACTTCGGGCTCACGTTCGGCGGGAATTATTGCCCAAAGCCTCGGCGGCGGCGGCGGTAACGGTGCCACGAATATTTCCGGCGCGATTTCGGTGGCCAGCGACTATTCAGGCGGTCTCGGGATCGGCGTTGGTGGTTTTGGTGGCGATGGTGGTGATGCAAACAATGTCACGCAACAAGTCACCGGCAATGTTGTAACGACAGGAGACGACTCGGTCGGGATTCTGACGCAAAGCCTAGGTGGTGGCGGCGGCAATGGTGGCACTAACATTTCGGCCGCGTTGTCCCTGTCTCGGTCGGCCAATGCGGCCGTGGGTATCGGCGTAGGCGGCTTTGGCGGCGGCGGCGCAGATGCTGGCGCGCTGGTGCAATCGACCATCACCGGTGGGGTTTCCACCAGTGGAGATCGTAGCACAGGTATTCTGACACAGAGTCTCGGCGGCGGTGGTGGCAATGGTGGCACGAATATCTCGGCCTCATTGGGCATCAGTCAGGAAAATGGTGGATCGGTCAGCCTTGGCGTTGGAGGCTTTGGTGGCGGCGCCGGCAACGCTGGCGAAGTGATCAGCACGTTGCGGTCCCGCACGGATGGAACCGCGACGACCTCGGTTGTCACAACCGGTGCTGACAGCATCGGTGTCATGGCGCAATCCGTTGGCGGCGGCGGCGGCAATGGCGGCCTCAACGTCTCGGGTGCCGTTAACCTGACAGGTAAATCCGGTGCGGCTGTTGCCTTGGGCCTCGGCGGCTTTGGCGGCGGTGGCGGTGATGCCGGAGCGGTAACTCTGGATGTGGAAAGTGATGTTGTTACGACTGGTGACGGGTCACATGGCGTATTTGCGCAAAGCCTCGGTGGTGGTGGCGGCACAGGCGGCGTGAATATCTCGGGCTCTCTGGCGCTGACAAAGCCCTCGGGGTCGGACACAATCTTTTCGGTCGCGGCTGGTGTTGGCGGCTTTGGCGGATCGGGTGGCGATGCCAGCAATGTTGATCTGGACTACACCGGCAATGTTCAGGCCGTTCCGATGGTCAGGCAACCCGACGGCACATTTGCCGTCGACCAAAGCAAAGGCGCCAGTGGTATCATCGCGCAGTCGCTGGGCGGTGGCGGTGGCAATGGCGGTACCAATGTCTCCGGCGGCATCGCGATCAGCGGCAAGCCGGGTGCGGGCCAAACGGCCAGCAGTAAATCTTATGCGGTGGTTGTAGGTGTCGGTGGGTTCGGCGGTGGCGGCGGTGATGCCGGGAATGTCGATGTGAATATCGGTGCAGGCAGCACGATCAGGGCGCACGGAACCGGGCAATCTGGTCTGTTGGCTCAATCCCTTGGCGGCGGTGGCGGCAATGGCGGCCTGAATGTGTCGGGTGGTATCGTATCCGACAGCTCGTTGATTGTTGGTGTTGGGGGTTTCGCCGGTGACGGCGGCAAGGCAGGAGACGTCACGGTCACGTCGCAGGCTGACATCACAGTCACAACCAACCCGGACGATATCTCTATTCCCGATACGACAACATTTGAAGACAAGCTGCGCGATTTCCTCGGCGACACGATTGTCGACGACACCGAAGAGCTGGCCTCGTCCTTCGGGCTCGAACGTTTGTTCATCGATATGGGTGTCTTCAACGAAGAAAAACCGGATACGGATGGCTCAGCTGGTTTGATGGCACAGTCCATTGGCGGCGGGGGTGGTAACGGCGGTCTGAACGTTTCGGGCGGTATTGCGCTGAGCAAAGATGGCAAGATCCCTTCGGTTACCTTTGGTGTCGGCGGCTTTGGCGGCGACGGCAATGTTTCGGGTGATGTGACCGTGGGCCATACCGGCACCGTTTCGGTGGCAGGTAACTGGAAGCACGGTGTTTTGGCACAGTCCATCGCCGGCGGGGGTGGTAACGGCGCGTTGAACGTGACCGGACAGCTGAATTATGGCGACTCTAACAGCTCCGACGGCAAGACCGATCTGAGCATTGTGGGTGGTCTGGGTGGCCACGGCGGTACCGGCGCGGATGCTGGTGATGTTTCAGTTACGCAATCTGGAAATATTTCGACAAATGGCTATCACGCGCGCGGTGTCTTTGCCCAAAGCATAGGCGGCGGCGGCGGCACCGGTGGGATTAATGCGACCTTCGTCGGCACGAAAGACAGCTCGCCAATTGCGATGGGTATCGGCGGCTTTGGCGGTGGCGGCGGCGATGCAGGCGATGTCACGGTTGCGCGTGGATCCGCGGCTGCGGCTGCGGGTACCATCACGACTGACGGTGCCGGTTCGCACGGGATCGAAGCCTCAAGCATTGGCGGCGGCGGCGGTGATGCCGGTATCAACGCGGTTGTGGGCATCAGTAAAACCACCGGAAGCAAGAGCAATGGCGGAACCGGCGATTCAACTGACCGGAAAACGCCCACCAACACGGGCGTCGATGACTCGGTGATTGCCAACTACAACGCCGTTCTTGATGAGTTGGAAGGCAAGGTGAACCCGGCCGACTCCTCCGGCAATAAAACCGGCGTGTCGGCTGTTATCGCCATAGGCGGTGATGCTGGAACGGCCGGGGACGGCGGCACCGTGGATATCGATCACTATGGCGATATCGTGACGCTGCAGGACGGTAGTCACGGGGTCTTTGGCCAGTCCATTGGTGGAGGCGGCGGCAACGCGGCTTTGAACCTTGGTATGACCTACGAACTGGCCTCAGACGCGACCAACAAGGGCTTTGGCTTGGCAATCGGTGGCGGTACGGGTGAGGGTGGTATCGGCGGTTCGGTTGATGTTCGCAATACCGGGGACATCACGACCAGCGGCGCGGACTCTCATGGTCTGTTCGCTCAATCTGTTGGAGGTGGCGGCGGCAACGCGGGCTACAACTCTGCCTCGACATCTGTTGATGGCGGCAACGTGAACATTCAAATCGGTCGGACCGGTGGCACCGGCGGAAGCGGTGGCGATGTCTATGCAAGCTCGAATGGCATCGTCCGCACCGCTGGTAACCGCTCATATGGTTTCTTCGCTCAGTCTATCGGCAACGGCGGCGGCAATTCATCCTCGACATCAGTCAGCATAGGTACGCCAAAGACCGGCGACAGCAAGGGCAACAAAGCCAGCTTGTCAGTCGGGCTTGAAGGAGGCACTGGTGGCGAAGCGGGCGATGTGACGGCGGTTGTCGCAGGAACAGTCGTCACAGAGGGGACGGATGCTCACGCCGTGTTCGCCCAGTCCGTCGGTGGTGGCGGTGGCAATGGTGGCAAGGCCAGCAATTCAGCCGGTAAGGGTACGTCTGTTGCGCTTTCCATTGGTGGCACGGGCGGCACAGGTGGCGTAGGCGGCAAAGTCGACGTGTCCAACACTGCACGAATTGCGACCTTCGGCGATCGTTCAGTTGGTTTGATGGCGCAATCCATCGGTGGTGCGGGTGGCACCGGCGGCATGGTTCAGGCGGGTCAATCGAACCTCGACACAATCAAAGCCGTGGTCAATCCGTCGACGGTCGGCACGACAATTTCAGTTAACATCGGCGGCACAGGCGGCGACGGCATGACTTCGGATACCGTGACTGTCGTCAGCGATGGGATCATCACGACCGAGGGCACGATGGCTCATGGCATCTTCGCTCAGTCCGTTGGCGGCGGTGGCGGTATGGGTGGTCTGGTTGAAAATCGGATCATCAGCCTGCGTAAAGACATCGGGAACACAGCGACTCTGTCCATTGGTGGCAATGGCGGAACCGGTGCAATGTCTGCAGCGGTTTCCGTCACAAATCGGGACCTAATCCAGACGACGGGTGACAAGTCCATTGGCATCTACGCGCAGTCCGTCGGCGGCGGGGGTGGCGATGCGCAACAGGTGCGCAACATCATTCTGGGCCGGTCCTCGGACGGGGCAACGACAAATGCAATTCTGATTGGTGGCACGGGTGGCACTGGCGGGTCTGGCAGCACGGTAACTGTCGTCAATGAAGCTGATGCCACTATCCGCACCACCGGTAAGGAGAGCCATGGCATCCTTGCGCAGTCCATCGGCGGCGGCGGCGGCAATGGTGGCTCTACGATCTCGGTCGACGGGCGCTATGGCGGGGCTGAGGCCAGCACGCGGAGGGCACTACAATTCGGTCTCGGCGGATCGGGTGGTACTGGGGGCACGGGCGGCAACGTCTTGGTGACCAATGCAGGGACGATCGTGACAACTGGTGAAGGTGCGCATGGTATCTTCGCCCAATCCATCGGTGGTGGTGGTGGCAATGGTGGCAGTTCGATCACTGGGACGCTGCGACTGAAGACGGGCGACAGCAGTTCTCCGACAGCGCAGTTGAATATTGGCGGTTCCGGAGGCAGCGGCAACATCGCCGGCAACGTGGTCGTAACAAACAGCGGTGACATCCGGGTTGATGGTGCGGGTGCATACGGCATCATGGCGCAATCCGTTGGCGGCGGTGGCGGCAATGGCGGGCTGGCCGTTGCGATGGATGTAAATGACCTCAAGAACACCATGACCGGCAAGTCCTACTCGAAGATCGCCATTGGCGGTTCGGGCGGGGATGGCGCAGATGGCGGAGACGTCACGGTCAGCCATACAGGCGCGATTGTCGTGAATGCAGAAAACGGGTTTGGCATCTTTGCGCAATCTGTTGGTGGCGGCGGCGGAAACGCCGGATATTCAGTGTCATCCCCGCTGGTTTCGGCATTGGATTACACGGTGTCGCAACTGCTTGGTGCGCGCGAGGGTGCCACTGGGTCGGTTGGAACTGTTACCGTCAATTCGACCGGGGACATTCTTGTGAATGGTACAGGTAGCGAGGCTATTTTCGCTCAGTCCGTGAATGGTGGCGGCGGCAATGTAGAAACTTCGGTTGATTTCACCACCGAGACCGCCAGTGCTGGTGGAACAGACAGTGTCTACATCAGCGACATCTCGTTGGGTGGCGATGAAGTTTCAGACATGGCGGGAAGTCAGGTTGCGCAATCACATACCGGCAATATCGCGACGACAAGCGACCGCTCGACTGGTTCGATGCTGCAGAGCATTGGCGGCGGTGGCGGTACCTCCACTAACAATATCAATATTCAGGACGGTGACGGTATCGACATCACAGCACGATTGGGTGCGATTAACACGGATGACGCCAGTGGCGGCGACGTGAACGGCAGCCGGACCGGAGATGTGGGCACTGACGGCGCGTTTTCCACGGCCGGTGCAGCTCAGTCTATCGGAGGCGGCGGTGGTAAACTTGTGCTGAACAGCACAGGCGCGGCGGATACAAACAAAGCAGCTTCGGTAATCCTGGGGTCCGACCCCAGCTTCAATAACGACGGCGGTGATATTGCCCTTTCCTTGGATGGAAACGTGTTCACCAGCGGCGACCGCTCCTTTGGGCAAAGTGTCCAGAGCATCGGGGCAGGCGGTGGTGAAGTTGTCATTTCAGGACTAGGTCAGGTTGATATTACGCTGGGTGCGCAGGACGGCTCGACCGGTGACGGCGGTGATGTTGACTTTGCCAATACCGGTGACGTGACCACCAGCGGCACCGGATCGCACGGGTTCGTTCTTCAGAGCATCGGTGGCGGTGGCGGCCTCGTCTCAACAGACTTGGAAGCCAGCCGGATCGCCGTGGATCTTTCAGCCAACAATGGCGGCGATGGTGGTGATATAGGATTTACGCAATCCGGTAATATCGTCACCACCGGCGAAAACGCGATTGGTGTTGTGGCGCAGTCGCTCGGCGGTGGCGGAGGCATGGTGGATTCGGTCTTCCGTGGATCCGCAGGCGGTGCCGGGGCCGGTGGCACCATCGACATGGCGCTGAACGGCAATATCCTGTCCGTGGGCGAAGGCGGTATCGGCGTCCTGGCCCAATCCGAGGGGCGCGACGGAGCGGGTGCAATCACACTTGGCTTCGATGGCGTCGTCATGGGCGGGACCGGGCAAGCAGACGCAGTTGCATCAATCGTCGTGGACGGCGGCGCGAACAACGCGCTGACTTTGTCCAAGGACACAGTGCTTCTCGCCGGGAATAACCAATTGGTGAATGGCGGAGACGGCAATGAACAGATCTCACTTTCAGGTGCAGCCCTTGGCAATCTGGACCTTGGAGCGGGCACCAACGGTCTGACTGTCGAGGAAGGGGGCGCCTTTTATGCGCTGGACACGGTCAATCTGGGCGCTGCTGGTTTGATGCAAGTGAATGGCGACTTTATTTTGGGGGCGAACTGGGGTCTGAATACGGACATGACACCGACCGTTAAGTCGGGTGACTTTGTCTTTACCGGAAACGTCAGCCAGACCACGAACCTGACGGGAAGCCTGGCCTTTGGTGCGACGGCATCCTCGACCTTCGACGCATATTTCCTGACCACGGGTGCATCGGGTGGCAATAGCGATCTGGTCAATGTCAGCGGTGACGCCACTATGGGCGGCACCTTGACACCACAGCTCAATACGCTTCAACGGGCGTTGCCTCTAGTCATCGTCAACCCGAATGGGACAGCAGCGGATGCGGGTACGACGATTCAGGACACTGTGGTGCTGGATTACTCGATTGGCCTGAACGGTTCGACATCGGACGGCAGTTCGATTGATCTGGTGATAACTCCGGACTATTCGACCGCGAATATGAACGCGAACGAGGCGGCCGTTGGTGACTACATCAATCAGGTGCTGAACGGGCAGGGTTCGGCGGCACAGGGTGAGTTGTTCGCTCTGATCGGGAATATGACCTCGGAAGCTGACGTTATCGCGGCAATTGGTGCATTCACTGTGGCCGATTATGCCGCGGATGCGGTAGATGCCTACTACGGTACCCGGGTATTCGCAGACGCACTGCATAATTGCGAGCGGTTTACCGATTACCAAGCCGGAGACGATCCACGCAATTGTGTCTGGTTCTCCGGAGGAAGGTCCTTCTACGACCGCGAGCAGACTGGTATCTACGATGAGTTGGACATCAACAATACCAACCTGTCTGCCGGTGTCCGTTTGCCGGTTGGGGATGAGCTCTATGCCGGTTTCGCGTTGGGTCACGACCAAGTAAGCCTTCGGAATGGATCGCAGTACAATGCGACCGGTGACCGGTTCAATCTGGGTGCTTCGCTGACCAAATACACTGGCCCGTGGGAGTTCGCGGCCATGCTGTCAGCCGGTTGGTCAGACTATGACTCCGACCGGTCGGGTGGTATCAGTGGTGTGCTGCCCAACGGAAACGTGGTTAACACCGTTGGCGTCAGTTCGATCAAACACAAGATGAACCAGCAGAACCTGCGGTTGAGTTTTGCCTATGATCACAGATTTGCCGGTGGCAGTTCCTATCTGCGACCAGAGATCGCTGTTGACGCCACCCGTCTGGCGACGGAAAGCAACGGTGATGCAACCCTTTCGGGGATCGCCCTGCAGGATGATAGCGAGATGATCTATTCCGTGACCCCATCGCTTGAGATCGGGACAGAACAGATTCTCAGCGCCTCTCAAAAACTACGCGTAAGCTTCCGCGCCGGCGCCATCATCTCGTCGAACGACACAGTATCAGTAAGCGCCGGTTTTGCAGGCGCAAGCGCAGCCGATGGCGGGTTTACGAATACCAGCTTTATCGGAGACGCCCATGGGCTGGTTTCGGCGCGATTGGGGCTGTTTGCGTTGGATGACAGCAGCTTTATCAATCTGAGCCTCGACCATATGTTCGGGGACTCAACCAAGGCTCTCCAGGTTGGTCTGGGCCTTGGGCTACAATTTTAAGCAATGAGGGACAGCAGTATGAAAATTTGGCTTGGCGCATTAGGGGTCTCATTGGGTTTGGCACACCCTCTTGCCGCGCAAGAGAACGGCACACTCCCGTGGTCGGTAAATTGTGGAAATCCGGGCACCGGAACCGAGCTGGTCTGTGAAATGACCCAGAGCATTGTTTTGACCGAAAACAAACAGAGGCTTACCTCAATTGCGTTTGTGAAGCCTGCGGGGAAAGATGAGACCGAAACTGTGCTGACCTTGCCGTTTGGCCTGCTGTTTTCTGAGGGGCTGATAGCGAAAGTCGATGACGTCGAAATTGCTCGCCTGGAGTTTCTGACCTGCGAGGCTCAAGGCTGCTTTGCCCGTTCCCCTGTCTCGTCCGAATGGATGTCTGCGATGCGGACTGGTAACCAATTGACGATCGAAAGTAAAAATACCGTAGGAGACCCGATCTCCTTTGGATTTGATCTGACGGGGTTCAGCAAGGTATCCGATCTGTTGCCATGACGGCCGTGTTGTCACGTTAACTTTCGCCCCACTTGAGTGGTTCTGTCGCAAACATTTTATTTGGCAGAGCATCAGTGGAATTGGTGAGCAGTTTACTCTGCCAGTTGGGCGAACTGCTGAAACGGACGGAGTCCGGGCGTGAATTGATCTTTGCGGATCATGTTGACCTGTTCTATGCCTGCCAGGACAGATGCGGATGAAGCGAAAGATTTGAATCCCAGCATTGGTCTGATCCTTCGATTGATGAAACGGTGATCCTGTTCAATGATGCTATTTAGGTATTTCCGTCAGTCCATGTCGATCGGGATTAGACAACCAAAGCTCTTGAGTGTTTATGTTGATTGCCTGGATGCCAGCTGCGTTAGCGCCACTTTTGACGATGACGATCTTGCGCTGCAGACCGTTCAAATAAAGCGCGCGCGACAATTTTCGTCGCAGCAGCTTTGTTCCTGCGTTTGGACAACATGAAATCCAAGGTCTTGCCGTGTTCGTCGATCGCTTGGAAAAGATAAACCAATTTGCCTTTGACCCGCACATAGGTCTCATCAATTCGCCACGAATGGTCCGTGGGACGCTTTCTAAACCGCGCTGCGTCAGCAAAAAGGCCGGCATATCGACTGACCCAGCGGTTCCGCGTTGCATGATCCAGATCAAAGCTACGTTCCGCCATCAACTCTTCCAGATCCCGGTATGAATCACCGTAGCGCAGATTGAAAAAATCGCATGCAGGATCACGTCTTTCGGAAAATGCGCACCTTTGAACGAAACTATCTTCTCTGCACTCCCAAGTTGAAACTCGGGTTGCCGGTATCTCAAGGGTTTCAATTCTAACAGAGCTCAAGAAATTTTCGACAGAACCATCCGCTTCTTTTCAGACCATATCTCCGCCGTTGGGCGCTCTATGGCATTTCTGCGGTTTCGCCCGCATTGCTGTCGTTCACGGAATGCAGGAGATTGAGGTCTCGCTGGAAGATCACGTCCCGAAAGATCACCTGCTGCGGTCGATTGATCGATTTGTTGACCTAAGCAGTATCCGCAGCCATTTGGCAGATTTTTGTAGCCATACTGGTCGCCCCTCCGTCGATCCAGAACTGCTGATCCGAATGCTGTTGGTGGGCTATTGCTTTGGCATCCGGTCGGAACGGCGGTTGTGCGAGGAAGTGCATTTGAACCTTGCGTATCGCTGGTTCTGTCGTCTCGATCTGACTGACCGTATCCCGGATCATTCGACCTTTTCCAAGAACCGTCATGGTGGGTTCCGCGAGAGTGAATTGCTGCGACATCTCTTCGAGACAACCGTAGCGCGGTGCATTGCGGAAGACTTGGTGAGCGACCAGCGTTTAGTGATTGATGCCAGCTTGATTGAAGCGGAAGCGACCAAGCAGTATTCAACATCACAAGAGGAATGGGATACTGCACAGATCGATGCCAAGACCGCACCGCGTGCTGTTCGGAAATACCTGGAAACCTTGGATCAGGCAGCTTTTGGTGCTGCGTCGCCGGTCAAGCCTAAGTTCACATCATGTTCTGACCCTGCCAGCCAGTGGACAGCGGCGCACAAGGCACCAGCCTTCTTTGCATACTCTGATAACTACCTCGTTGATACAGACCATAGTGTTATCATTGACGTTGAAGCGACCAGGTCCTTCCGGTAGGCTGAAGTGGGGTCGACAAAGACCATGCTGGATCGAGTCAAAAGGCGGTTCGATCTTCGCCCTGAGAGGCTGATCGCAGACACGGTCTAAGGATCTGGTCCGATGTTGGGCTGGCTGGTTGACCGCAAGATCGCTTCCCATATTCCGGTGATCGACAAGGTCGGACGCCCTGATGGCACATGGTCCCGCACCGCAGCAAATGCGAAAAGCCTGACTGGAAAGGCACTCGCGACAAATTCTGGACATCGATTTCTGCGTCAGCATTACGATGTTTTTCAACACCGTCGCCACACTACTACCGTTCGCCGCAATCGCGAAAAGCCCGCCGCCTGTGCACAGTTACCCGCCGGGACGGGCGGGAAGCAATCCTTCGCTCCGGTGTGCGCCAAGGTCCGTTCCGAGCGAAACTGAGCGCCAGCAACTTCAGTCATAGTAGTGACCGTGCGACAGGCCAAAGCGTTCTGCCTTCCGGTCACTCGAAGGTTTTGATGCGAGTTTAAAAGGCTCCATGTCGTGTACCTGCTAGAAGTGCAATCCGAGTGCCTGTGACTGATTCCAACAAGCAACGTCATCCAGTCAGAACAAGGGCTAAGCGTTCAACCAACGCTCGTTGAACGACTGCAAATCTGGGAGTGTTCGCTATTTCGTCCAGCGTCGCGACCCAGAGCGGAACCTCAAATCTTGGGAACGCGTCGTGCGACCTTCGAAGCCGGGAATCTGCGTCGCCAAAAAACGTTGGCAAAAACGTTTTGCCAACTCCCGAAGCGGCCATCTGCTGTAGCACTAAAAAGCTATCTGCACCGTTGGTCATTTCGTCGGCACCGACATTCTCCTCCAGCCATTTGGCAGGAAGTGAACGGCCTAACGACCCATCAAGCCTCATCCATTTGCGATTGGGAGAGCCGTCGTCAAAGACTCCGAACGACAGTGTTCCTGCATGCTGCCCAATTAACCCTTCACCCAGCTTTACCGATGGGCGCACTGCGATGTCTGCGCTCAACCGGGATAAATCATGGTGACTATTTCCGCTTAGCAAAGTCAGTTTCAGGCCGGGGTAAAGCCGTGAGATCTCATTTAGTATTGGCGGTAGAACTATCTGGCAAAGGCTGTCGGTGGATGTAATGCGTACATGGCCCACAGGAGAACGATTTGCGCCCACAATAGCTCGCTCCACCGAAAGTACTGCGTCTTCGACACTTTCCATAGCCGATAAGATCGCACCGGCTTCAGGGAGAACGGAATACCCTGACGGACCCTTCTGAAAAATCATGCAGCCATTTTGCTCTTCGAATGCAGCAACTCTACGAAGGACCGTGGCATGCGTGACACCCAATGCCGCGGCAGCTGCATTCAATGAACCGTGTTTACTAACGGCAAGCGCGTAGCGAATGTTATCCCAATTCTCGTTGTTCATATATTAACAAGTGACGACGAATAACAAACAATTACAATAAATTTCGTTCAAGCTTACATTCGGCTTATTGAACAGGGAGACACATCATGATGAAGAAGTTCTCAATCTTCGCGGCAGGTGTATTGTCAGTTGCCGCAATTGGCGCTGCCATCGCCCATGAAAGCGAAAACCCGGCTGTGAAAGCTCGGACCTCAATCATGCAGCTCTATGCATTCAATCTTGGTACTCTTGGCGGCATGGCCAAAGGAGAGACAGAATACGATGCGGAGGCGGCAACACGGGCCGCGAATAACCTGGTCGTTCTGACGCAGATTGATCAATCCGCAATGTGGCCGGCTGGATCAGATAATGTATCCGACCCTTCCACACGTGCTCTGCCCGCAATCTGGGAAAACTTCCCGGACGTAGCTGCTAAGGGGCAGGCCATGGCTGACGCCGCTGTTGCGATGCAGGCTGCGGCAGGGCAAGATGTTGAAGCCCTGAAGGGGGCAATGGGTAATCTGGGTGGAGCTTGCTCGGCATGTCACAAAGCTTACAGAGCACCGAAAGACTGACTGGTAGATAGCTGTGCGGCGGCTTTTCCTCTTCGCTGCTGTCTCTGCATTTTTGGTCGGATTGGCTGGGTTGGTTCTGACCCGGCCAAAAAGCGTCGACCAGGCTATTCTGCATGGGGTCTCTTCTGATCTTACGAGAGGTGAGATCGTTTTCTACGCAGCTGGATGTGCCTCTTGCCACTCTGCGCCGGACGCCGTTGGAGAAGAAAAGCTTATTCTCGCTGGCGGTCGTCGGTTCGAGACGGACTTCGGCACCTTCATTGCCCCAAACATATCCAGTGATACGGCAGCCGGTATTGGTTCATGGTCCACGTTGGAATTGGCCAATGCCCTGATCCATGGAACCGGACCCAAAGGGCAACACTATTACCCGGCGTTTCCCTATACGACCTACGCCAACATGACCGCAGTGGATGTGGTATCGCTCCATGCATTCCTCGGCACGCTTCCTGCGGTCGCCACTGAAAGCAAAGCGCATGAGGTTGGTTTCCCCTTTAGCGTTCGGCGGGGTTTGGGAGGGTGGAAGCTGTTGTTCATGGCGCCAGGTTGGGTGTTAGAAGGCGATTTGACCGACCAACAAATCCGAGGCCGATATTTGGTGGAAGCGCTTGGGCACTGTGCTGAATGTCATACGCCACGAAACGGTTTGGGGGGTTTGAAACGGGATCTTTGGCTGACAGGTGCGCCAAATCCTAATGGCAAAGGGCGCATACCAGGCCTGACATCTGACCAGCTTGATTGGTCCGAGGCTGACATTGCAGAGTATTTGAAATCTGGCTTCACACCGGATTATGACAGCGCTGGTGGCGAGATGGTTGAGGTGATCGAGAATACATCTCAGCTCACAGATGACGACCGTTTGGCAATTGCGGCCTATCTCAAAGTCATTCCCGTTTCGTCGACTGGGCTTCCCTCGGAGTAACTGCCGTTTGGCGCCATGCAGCTGATGCCAGATGCTGTAGCCGATCGCAATTAGGAAACCTTAAGGCCTATTTCCTTTTCACCAAGCGACTGTTTTTAATTCTAAAATCGGAGCCCACCAACCGCCCGAGTTTCTGTTCATGATTGAGTGAGGGACGTGGCCAAGGGACACAAAAAACCGCTCTTTGATCCATTCCGATATCCCTCGCGGTATTGGCCCTGAAATTATTCGCTTGGTGGTTGACGGGCTCAGTGGCAATGTTGTCAGACGCAATGGAATAAACCGTGAATGCCGTTGCGGCGCTGCTGGCGGATTTCGCAGTTCGGGTTGCCAATATATCACCCGACGAAAACCACCCCTTTGGTCACAAAAATCCGAGTATCTTTCCGCCGTCGTAGAAGGCGCACTGATTGTGTTGGCGGCGTTCTTTATCATCAGAGAAGCTGATCTGTCGCTTCCAGATCCACATCTTGAGGAAGCGCCACTGCTTGGAATTGCCATCAATATCGTTGCAACGGGCATGAATGGTGCATGGGACTACCTCTTGCTTAGGATCGGTATCTGATTATGTAGATCTGAGACAATGACAAAACAAACTGTGGTACTCGATAGCACTTTGACTTGCTCTGAATGTGGGCATATTGAAACCGAGATAATGCCAACCGACTCGTGCCAGTGGTTTTATGAATGCACATCATGCAAGGCAGTTTTGAAACCGTTGGAAGGCGACTGCTATTGTGGTTAGCTCTTTCTACAGGTTGGATTCTGTAACTTCGGGCAAGACCGAAGGAGTACGGGAACAAATACTATAGGCCCAAACAGGCCGTTCTGCGCGGGGCTCTTGAACGACTGGTATCGGCCGTCCACGACGGCGACCTATTGGCACTGGACCTCAATGGCTTCGGCGATAGCCAAGGTATCCTCGAGTTCGACGCCGAGATACTGGACCGGACTGTCCATCTTGGTATGGCCTAGCAAGAGCTGGACGGCTGCGTCGCATTTGCTGGCTTCCACATATTCCGTTTCCCGGATGGCTATTGCGAAACCAGTGTTCACCTGACTGAGGTTGACCCACTACGGAAGGTGAAGCAAACAGGCGATAACTTGATGTCTTTTCCCACAACTTTGACGTGCCAGCGCAATTGACCTCGGCCTCAGTGTGCCAAATTGAGGGCACACACTGCGTGTCAAACACGCTTCACTCAGGGGAGCTACAAAATGAAAAAAGTAATGATTGCACCCGCTGTTTCTTTCGTTCTTGCAGCAATGTCCGTGGCGGCCTTTGCAGACACATTTGACCTACACACGCCGACTTCTCAAACGCAATTTCAGGGCATGATGTCGATTGCGGGAAGCTCAGGGAAAACATTTGTAGCTTATGACGATTGCGGGAATTCGGGATGCATCGGCGGCATAACCTTCTATTTCCTTGAAGTGCCTGATGTCGACATTGATGCAAGAAAGCTTAAAAACGTTTTTGACATTGATGCTAGTACGGTGATCAAGCGTATAAGGCGCTGGGCCTACGATGTCGCAGGAGACCCGGCTGTGTGAACAGCGGAGCGAAGTATACCGGTAATTCCCTCCAAGTGGTTAGCCTCTTTAGCTGGCTAGACACTGCGACGGCGAAGGAGTCCCAAGACCTATTAAATTCTTGGGCTGCGAACCAATCATGAGCTTTGCCATTGCGCGCACTAAGCAAAAATTCGACCAAACTCGGCCAATGGCAGAATGGCTACGCTCGTCGAATTCCTCCTTTTCAATTTGGCAGGTGGATGCCGCGAAGCCAGTGTTCACCTGATTGAGCCGCCCAGTTGCGCAAGACGACGAGAATGGGTGTTAACTTGATGCGTTTTCTCAAAACCTTGACCTGTCAGCGCAATCAATCTGAGGCGCAAATCGCCAATTTGATTGCACACACAGCGGGCCAAACACGCTTAGCTGGAAGGCGCGAAAAGATTAAAAAGGCAATGATTGCATCCGCAACAGTATTCATGCTTGTCGTAAGTGCTGGAATCTGCATGGCGACGGCTCGTCGCATTACCTCGGCCAACCAGGGAATGCAAAGGATGTTAGTTCATCAGTTTCGCAAGTACACAACCGAACTGAGACGCAAAGCAACGGTTCCAAAGCCTTGACCGTCAGCCGGGCGCTGACTGAGTTGACGACAACCGCTGGACCAAAGTTCTGGGTTATGGCCGATGGTGAACGCGACAGCTATGATGTCGGTGAAGGCGAGATGACGACGAACAGCGGCAGTCTGCGCTATGGCGCGAATTTGCCTTTGGGTGAGATCGCGGGCGGACAGCTGTTTGGCGGGCTGGAGTTCGGCATCGGTATCATGTCATCGAACGTCGACACCAGCTTTGCCAGCGCCGATACCTCGACCGACGCTTACGATGCAACCCTCAGTGCGCTTTGGATTGCGGACAGTCTGTTCTATGCCGAGGGACAATTTCGCTATGGGTATTTCGACCAGCCCGCGTAGTTGGCGCGTCAATTGGTCCATCTTCGTGGCCTGATAAAACAGTGCAATCGACAGTTGCTGATTACTGTTATTCTGGAAATCGACGCGCACATTCGGGAAACCCGGATTATCCGGATTTTCTTCCACGAACAATTGTGTGTGCCCACCGGGCATCGGGCTTTGCCAAGTATGGGACGCCCAACCTGTTTCCGTTTCCGTTGTCCCGTCGCTTTGCTTGGAGGAATAACTCGCGGATGCAGACGTCGCACCGTCTCGCACCCCCATGCCCCGCACTGGAATTTGTCCTTCCAGCGTTACGGCCCCGTTAATCCGATCCTCGGGATCGAACACCGCGTTAAACCGATCAAGGACGTTTTCCGCGATCAGGTCCGGGGTGATTGCGGTGTTATTCGCCAGCAGTTGGGAGGCTTTCACATGCTCCCGACGACGCAGATAGTTGATAGCCGCGTTATGAGCCAAACGCGTCATTTCATTGACTTTTTTGTTCACCCGCGATTGAACGCGGTACGACGCCCATTCGCTTGGAGATTTCTGTCTCGGCTTCCTGTCCGAATTCGGCTTCATTCGCAAGATACTTTTCGCGCAAGATTTGCTCATTCCCGAGATGTTCCGCATCCGGGTCTTTTAGCATTTCGATTGCGAGCGCTGGGACAAATAAACAGACGACTTCCGCTACCATCTCGGTTGCTACTCGCCCCGTGATTTTGTCTTGCTCGAATGACGCCGCCTGCCGGGACAACCCGCCCTCGGATTGCATGAACGGCACACCGCCGACCGGAACCAATTTTCCCCCTCTGAAACGACCCCCTAGGATCATCGATTCGACGCGACGATTGGTTGCATCCATGTACATGGAACGCATTTTCATGTGTTTTCCTTTTCTGTGGTTGGTTAGAAGTCGTTCAAAAAATCCCGACCATAAATGCCGGAGCGCGTGATTGCGCGATGGCGATTTAGAATAACCGGGTTTGACGTTTGTAGGGAAATCCGTTCGCACTTTTTCCACTGCCCGCCCATGGACGCGCGTAGGGTTGACCTACAAAGTCGCGGTAATATTTCCATGCGACTTGCGGTCCGGCGACTACGACTGCGGTTGCAACCTCATCTATTCCCCATGGCTCGCAGTCGGCGCCGGGTGCGACTACCCCTCCGCGCGTCCATTTGTTATTTATCTCTGTTACACCTACACCAGTGCAGTAATGTTCGATTTTTAAATCGCGCCGAGGGTCTATGTTATCTCTATGAGTGTCGTCAACAGGCACCCCACTGCCAGCCCTATCACCAGATACCACTTCACCAGTTTTAGCAGCAATGCCATTGCGATTTTATCCGTAAATTCCGGGAACGTTTGTTCTAGTTGTAATCTTGCGGATTTGTTCGCACAACTTTTGATTTTGCTGCTGTGCCTGCGTGTTTTGCGCTGCGAACGCCGCGACTTCACTAAACGCATCGCCCCAGCCGGTGAACGCTTGCTCAGTGTGACGTCCGAGCGTTGACGCTCGACCTTACGCACCGGGCAGGGCAGGGGTGCCCGCTATTGCCGGTGACTCGACGTATCCGCCCGAGCCGTCAGATCCGGCAAGCGGGTTAATCCCCGCCGCTTCCAATCGCGCGCGTACCGCTTTGGGATCGTTATAGGCCCGGTGGTCCGCGCGATCTACCCACAATTGCTTTCTTGCTCTATGCTGTCTTCCGTCGCAAATCTGCGAGCTAGGGTCAGGACTCATAGCCAATAGATAACGAGTGCTGCGAGGGCGATTGCTGACAGGAAGACCTTCGGGCACCT
>NZ_JBXWQI010000035.1:0-17244 GCF_059612305.1 Ruegeria sp. CDSA033
CGCAGGTAAAACCGTTGCAAAGGCTATGCTGACGGCAAACCTCCTTGGGGCGGCAGTTTCCATCATATGCTATGAAAAAAACGTAATAGCTCCGGTTATTCTGACGCCCATTCTGCTCTGTTTTTTCTTTTGCCTGACTCTCGGAGCACTTGGAAAGTCTAAAGCCCCACTCGCCGCCGCTGCCGGCTCAGCAATTACAACTGCTTTGATCGTATATGGCGGGTCGGTTGCGCCATTTTCAGACGAGGCTGACGTCAAGAGCATCACTCGAGTTTTACAAGTTGCCAGCGCCGCATTTTTTGTAATCGTTGCATTTGTCGTAGTAGATGAAATCTGGCCGGAAAAAGAACGCCAGACGGCCAATTGACGTTTGTTGTAACGAGGCTTCGCGCTGAAACCAGTAGAGTTCCCGGTTTGACCATTTCTACATAATTCATCTGGGCCGAAAGACGTCAGCATTGTCTGCGATCTGTGAGTTCGACCAGCGCCGAATTTTGCACCTGCAGCGAATGTCCGGAAAGCGGGCTGCAAACGCAGCATCGGGCTGGTGTGCCGAATGTCTCTTATGGGCCGGAACAGAATACGAATATTAACGAAGGGGCTCATCAGTTTGACCCGCTGACGGTGCAAGAGGCCCGGTCCAGAGCTTCATACAGTGTCAACGTTGCCTTCCTCCTCGATCTGCCAGCTCAAACGTTGGAACGCGCGCCGCGCTTTTGCGATCTGTTCTTCAGTTCCCATATCCTCGTAGATCCTGATCGCGGTTTGCATGGTTTTCACTGCCTCTCTGAAACCGGCAATTCGATCTTCTTCCCTATTGTGGATCACCTGATCCGCTCGGATTTCGCCGATCAGTAGTGTTGCCTCGGCCCATCCCAGAGGATCCGCTTCTATGGCGCGCAGTTCAAGCACGCTGTTCGCAAAGGCCAGCGCCGAATTGAGCAGCTCAGCACCCCCCGCGCCAAGCCTATGAACCGCTTCGTTCCAGAGGAGCTTTGCAGCGAGATAGCGCGCGCGGGCCAGTTCGGCGGGATGATCGCCCATTACGAGTTGTTCTTCACTTTCAGCGACCAAGTCGATCGCTTTCTGGCATATCGTCGCCCGTTCTGTTTGGCCAACGCGAACGGATTTTCGATCCAGCAGATCGGCAAGGTCCAGTTTCACCAGCGCCAACTCAAATTGGGCATCCAACTGTTCATAGAGCATGCGGGCAATCGAGAGGAGTTCTTCGGCCTGCTGCAGAAAGGGATCGGCGTCGGCATCAAGGGTGAACTGAGCGGCCTGCAGATTGAGCCATCCCGCCGTTGCCCGCGCCGTTGCCGCGCCGTGAAAATCGGACAACATGTCCGCAGCAATAATCTGAGCGGAAATCAAATCTTCTTCTGCTGCCTCGAAGTGATCTTGCCCGTCCAAATGCCCCAGGGCCGCATAGAATTTAGCGTGTATCGTGCCCCGATGCAGAAAAAGACGGGCGGTAACGTCGGCCGGCAGTTCTGCTGCCGCTTCACTGAGCAAAGGGTCGATGATGCGCGTCCCGTAGAGGTACCCGTCGGTGCCGTAACGGTCGCCATAAGCCATAAGCGCAAGTGCATAATTCGAGCGCCTCATGGCGGCGTCACGTTCGTCAACCATCGCCATGCCATTTGCGGTGCTTTCAAAAAGCCGGAACGCCTCCTGCAGTTGAGAGTTCAGGAGATGCACCATCGCTTCGGGCTCCGCAATGTTGGCGCGGAATTCCAGGGTTTTGCACAGAGAGTTGTCTTCAAGCACTTTCCTTGCCTCTCTCAAAAGAAAAAGCGCCGCAGAAAGATTCATCTGACTCAACGCGGTCTGGGCGTGTTCCAGATAGGATTGCACGACCGGATCGGTATCATCGATGTCGTCAAGTGTCGCCTGAACCTGATCGCACTCCTGGGCTTTGTGGATGATATCCGCGATAAGCTTACTGCGCGGGGCGGTCTCCGCGTCGGGCAGCTTGAAAGCCGCCGCCAGAATTCGAAATTCGGCGTCGGCGGCATTTTTGACTGTGGCGACGACAGCGTCGAGGCTACCGTGTTTCCGAACCAGCCCAGCCAGGTCGCGCTGTATGGCCTGTGTGCCTGACAACATTTGGGCGTAGATCGCGGGTTTAATCTGTTCGACGAAATCCGGATCGGCGAGAAGTGTTTTTGACGCCGCCGAGGTCAGCAGAACAAAGAGATCGCGCATGGATTTGTGTTCGGGATCCTCAAGTTGCTCGACCATGTGCAAGGCTAGAGTATCGGCGTTAAGGGCGCTGCCAGAGATATCCGTAGCTTTCGGCGCGGAAAGCTCGAGCATCTGGGCATATAGGACTGCCGCGTCAGGCGGCGCATCTGCCGCAAATCCCTCCAACGCGCTTTCCGCACTTGAGATCATCTTGTCCGCAAAGTTCTTGAGCGTCGTTTTGTCGGCCCTTGTCAGCGAAGCCCTGACGTCGTTGATCTCAAACCCGAGCTTGACCGCGCCGCCAACTGACGGCGCAACCAAAAACCCTGCGCAAAGAGCGAGCGCATTGTAGGCAGTCTCGATATCTTTGGTCCGAAGTGACAGCAAATATTTGTCTTTCTGTACCTCTGTTCGCTTGGACGACTGTGAGTGAGAGAGTTTGGTTCGATGCTATCATATAAGGGTCGATGCACTATGCGAATTCCCTTGGGATATGTTGCTATGAGAACCTGCTTCAGTCGCGCTGATGTAAACCGCCGGTCAAGCACATGCCGGACCTGGGTTCTGCAAATCTGCGCAACTTTCGAACGGCAGCTAAGCAGATGCCACGCCGCAGCGACCGCACGGTTGGTCAGTGTCCGGTTAGGGCCGCACTTATCAAATTCCACATATTGGAGTGGTCTTTTCCGATAGCGTATCCGGGTTTGAAATCGAAGATGGAAAAAGTACTGGGCTTTGGCGGGTTTTTCTTCAGGGCAAACGAGCCCGTCGACTTGGCGGCATGGTATCGTGACAATTTGGGCATTGATCTCGTACCAAACGACTATGAAACACCGTGTTGGAAGCAAGAAGCAGGCGAGACTGTATTCGCCCCGTTCGAAAAAGTGACAGAGTATTTCGGGAACCAAGAAAAGCCATTTATGCTGAATTTTCGTGTTCGCGACATTGAGAAAATGATCGCACAACTCGAATCTAAGGGCGTTGAAATCCGTCGCGATCCAGATTCGCCTTATCCAAATGGCAAGTTCGCGTGGCTCAACGATCCAGAAGGAAATCCAATTGAGCTTTGGGAACCTGCCTAGCATTCGATTAGCGTCTAGGTGTTCCAAGTGGCTATTTTGCGATCTTGCATTGTGGACCGGTTGTCGGATTTGCATGTCCTCGCGCGTCCTTGCACCATGTGAATGAAGTATGGAGGCGAAGATGATATACGCAATCACGATTTATGGGGAGCCGGGCGTATTCGAAGCGCTGCCCAAAGATCGCCAGAACGAAGTGATGTCGGGCCATGGCGCATTGCAATCGGCGCTATCAGAGCGCGGGGAGTTCGTGTCGATGAAATTGATGCCGCCGACCTCTGCCGTGATGGTCGAGCCTGCTCCAACCGAAGGCTCAGCGCCTTTGATCACCGACGGTCCATTCGCCGAGACCAAGGAGAACTTCCTTGGATTTTATGCTGCTGAATTCAAAGACCTTGATGAGGCATTGGAATACGCGAAAATGATCTCATCCCCTGTAGCAAGGCTTGAGGTGCGACCGGTGGCCTGGGCTGGCGGCGTGATCTCGTCGGAATAGAACATGTCGGACTGGCTCGAGGCCACTTTCACTCTGCACCGACCGCGTGCGCTTGCTGCCCTGATCCGGATGTTTCGGGACATCGATATTGCGGAAGAGGCGCTTGCCGATGCCTGCCTGAAGGCGCTGACTGTTTGGACAAATGATGGTGAACCTCGTGATCCGTTAGCATGGTTGCTGACGACTGCACGCAACTCTGGCCTTGATCATGTGCGCAAATCACAACGCCGCGCCGCAATCCTGTCGCGTCATGTGGAGGAGTTTAAACCGGTGCCTGCCGAAACCCCGGATCCTGACGAAATGCGCGATGATGTTTTGCGGCTTCTGTTCATCTGCTGCCATCCGGAACTCGAGCGGCGGGATCAGATTGCCATTGCACTGCGCGTGGTCCTGGGGTTGAGCGTAGACGAAATTGCGAGTGGATTTCTCATCAAGCCCAAGACTATGGAACAGCGGATCACCCGTGCCAAAAAGAAGATAGCGAGCAATCCGGTTGCCTTCAAAACACCCAGTCCGGCTGAGCGGGGTGCGCGCTTGGGTGAAGTTTCTCTGATGGTTTACTTGATGTTTAGCGAAGGGTGGTCAACCTCGGCCGGTCCAAAGCAAATCAAATTTACCTTGTGTGGAGAGGCGATCCGTCTGGCCCGTCTACTAGCGGCGCTATTTCCAGCGATGGGGGAACAGGCCGCATTGCTGGCGCTATTGCTATTTCAACACGCAAGGCGGCGTGCGCGTATTGATCCAGAAGGCAAGCTTGTCGCGCTGGACGATCAGGATCGCAGTCTTTGGGATCGTGCGAACATCGCCGAGGCGACGGGTCTTTTGCAAAAGGCCCACCGGACGGGACATCAGGGCGTTTATATTATTCAGGCTGCAATCGCAGCGACACATGCCCATGCGGCCTCGGTTGATCACACTGACTGGGCATCGATCGAAAGTCATTACGCCGCTCTCTATGCATTGCAGCCAACGCCTGTTGTGCGACTTAACCAGATTGCAGCACAGGCCAAGCTGCACGGCCCGATTTATGCGCTAAAGGCGATGGAGCCTTTGGCACAGGAGTTGTCCACTTATCGCTGGTACCACGCGATGCGCGGCGGGCTTTTGCAAGAAGCAGGTGACCACCATGCCGCGATTGCCGCTTTCGAAACGGTGATGACGCTCAGACCAACCACGCCCGAACGTGTTGCGATCACGGAGAGAAT
This sequence comes from Ruegeria sp. CDSA033, assembly GCF_059612305.1. Classification (NCBI taxonomy): domain Bacteria; kingdom Pseudomonadati; phylum Pseudomonadota; class Alphaproteobacteria; order Rhodobacterales; family Roseobacteraceae; genus Ruegeria; species Ruegeria sp. CDSA033. The sequence continues at coordinate 4,968 of NZ_JBXWQI010000035.1, forward strand.
TAAGATCAGCCAAGAAAGTTTGCGCGGCATGTAGGGGTCACTGGGCTTCGCGCGTCCTTGGATCAGACCCGTATGTGCGGGTGTAACCAAGGGAGAAGCACATGAGTATTCTTGAGATGACCACCGTCGGAAACTCCGGCTGGATCGGACATTCTGGCCCAGATCAGGGTAAAGCCAAAGCGTTTTATCATGAGGTGCTGGGCTGGACGATCAACGACATGCCCATGCAGGATGGGTCGAGCTATTCTGCCGCCGTGGTGGGCGAAACCGCAATTGGTGGCTTTTCCCCGATGCCAGAGGAAAACGGTAGCTGGACGATCTTTTTTACGGTGGCCGATGTGGACGTCAGTGCCGCCAAGGCCGAAGCCAATGGTGCCGCGATTGTTCAGCCTGCTATGGATATGCCGGGGGTTGGCCGCATGGCCACTCTGACTGACCCGCAAGGGGCACGGTTCGCGCTGATCACTTACGAAAGCATGGCGTCTTAAGCGCGATCATAGAGGAGGCATAACATGGAACAGTTTCCGCAGATCGCACTGGTCGTAACAGCCATTTTCGTTTTGATGAGTATTCCGATGACGATTGCCGTTGGTGTGCGTCGCACCAAGACTGGGATATCTTTGCTTCACGGTGAGGATGAAAGCTTGCTGAGGCTGATGCGGGCGCATGGGAACTTCATCGAATACGTACCGCTTGCGCTTCTGGCCCTAGCGGGAGCCGAGATCGCGGGAACTGCGCCCTGGCTGGTCGCTGCCTGCGGTGCCGTGCTGCTGCTCGCCCGCCTCATTCACTATTTCAGCCTCAGCACTTCGGTGAATGGCAAAGGGCGCGCGTTAGGGGCGGCGCTCACGACTTTGGCCATGCTGGTGCTTGCGCTGGCGATCCTTTGGCAGCTGTGGATCGGCAATTGATGCCGGTAGATGAAGTACTCAACGCCCGCATGCGAGACGCTCTGGCCGCGCATGTGGGCATATTTGAAAAGCGGATGATGGGCGGCCTGTGCTTCTTTTTGAACGGCAACATGCTTTGTGGTGCACGCAGACATCAGGATGGCGTGGGCCGGTTCATGTTCAGGGTGGGAAAGGTGAACGAGCCTGCGACATTGCAGGACCCCACGGCCCACGCTTTGGTTCACGGAACCCGCAAGCTGGGTGGTTTTGTCCGTGTGGAGGAAGCGGATTGCAATGACGCTGCTTTGCTGCGGTGGCTGCACCTGTGCTTCGAGCATGCCGCGGCGCTGCCCAAGAAAGACTGAATGGAGAATCTTATGGCCCAATTCGATTGCTTTGCTGCCGAGGCAGTAGGCTTCCTGCAAGAACTGAAGGCCAACAATACCAAGGACTGGTTTGCAGCGAACAAGTCGACGTATGAGACCTACATTAAGTCACCCAGCAAGCTGTTCGCCGAAGAGATGGAGTTGGCGCTACATGACCTTACTGGGCAAGATCACGGCAGCAAGATCTTTCGAATTCACCGAGATGTTCGGTTTTCCAAAGACAAGACACCCTATAACGCGCACCTGCACCTCGCGTTCATACCGACAGTGCAGGCGGTACAGCCGCCGATGTGGTTCTTTGGCCTTTCCCCAGAAAAGCTTTCCCTCGGCTGTGGGGTTTTTCAGTATGAAAAAGGATCGTTGGACGCATTCCGCGACGCCATGGTGGGGCCCTTGGGGGCAGAGTTAATACAGACCACCACAGAGTTGCGAGAACGGGGTTACAGGATCGGTGAGCCGGAGTTGAAGCGCGTTCCCTCCGGTTTTGACAAAGACCACCCCCTTGAGGAAGCGTTGCGGCGCAAGGGCTTTGCAGTTTGGATGGATACCGAGACCCCAGCCTTTGTTTTAAAGTCGAATCTGACGGAACGAACAACTGCCGAGTTCGCCAAACTGATGCCGGTGTTTCAACTGCTTTCTCGGATCAAGTGACCCCACTATTGCGAACGCAGCGAATGGCGGCTTTGACGGGCGCACCGCAACTTGGTTCCGATTGGATGAATGACCGCAATGGGCCGTCCTCGACGAGGCGCGGTGGCTCAAGGGTTCACATGCTGCGTCCGCACCGAGGTCTGCAAGGAACCCTCTTTGCCAGATTTCCGTTTCGCGGCGAAAGTCTGGTTCGCGACTTCGCGGATGACACTACAGTAGGCTATGCAATACCGTTCGCATACGCGCTAAGGAGTAGTTGCGATGGGCACCTTGGTTGTCACCGAAGCAGAGTTGAGAAATTGTCTTCCGATAGACAAAGGGTCGTTGGGCGCAACCGAGCGGTCCTTTTCGTGGATTTCGGAAGGGCGTATTTCAATGCCGCCAGTTATGCATATCGACATTGATGAGGATAGTGCTGTCGACACAAAGGGCGCTTTTGTGAATGGCATTGAGCATCTTGCTGTCAAAATCGCCACCGGCTTCTTTCGGAACCCGCAGATCGGACTGCCCAGTTGCAGTAGTATCATCGCTTTGATGAGCGCAAAGACAGGTGCCTTTGATTGTATATTCCTAGACAACGGATATTTGATGAACCTGCGCACCGGACTTGCCGGTGCGGTGGCTGCAAAGTACCTGGCACCCCAAGAAACCAAAACTGTCGGCGTGGTCGGCACAGGCGTTCAGGCCCGATATCAGATTGAAAGCCTCGCCCTTGTGCGTAGATTCGAACGCCTTCTGGTTTATGGGCGCAGCGCGGCATCTGTTTCGAGCTACTGTACTGAAATGACAAGTCTACTTGGAATTCCGGTGGAACCCTGCCAGTCCCTCGCGGATTTGGTGACGTCTGCGCAAGTTGTCGTCACTGCGACCCCTGCGACGGAGCCAATCATTATGGCCGAATGGCTTCACACTGACTTGCACATCACTGCCATGGGGTCAGATTTACCAGGTAAACAAGAACTACATTCGAACGTACTCGAGCGCGCAAACGTCGTGGTTTGTGATGTGATTGATCAGTGCGTCATCGGCGGCGAGCTTCAGAATTTAGGCGAAGGCAGCAGAAAAGTATTAGAACTCGGTTCAATCATTTCAGGAGCGGACCAATTTTCGCGCCCAACTGGTGCCGTGACGATCTGCGACTTGACGGGAACTGGCGCACAGGACACCGCGATCGCGGTAGAAGCCTTTTACCGTGTGAAGGCTGCTAAATTGGGAACTTCGCTCTGAAAAGAGTTAGAAGCTGGTATCCACTTCCACGTACCGGACGGCAGCTTCCGCCCGCATACCAGATGTAACAGATTTCACTGAATGACCGTTTCTGAGCTCCAGGCAGTCGTTCAAATGCTATGTGGCGTGTCTGAAATTCAGGCGAAATCATAATCATCGCAACCAACGACGCAGACTATGCGTGCTAGTTAAACTGCCGTAACTTGACCACATGCCAAAGCCAGAGATCAGAAAACTTGCTGCTATCGTTTCGATCGATGTCGTGGGATACTCGGGCCTTATGCAAAGAGACGAAGCAGGCACTCTGACGCGGCTCGGCATGTATTTTGACGGCATCGTGTCACGTCTGGTCTCGACTCATAACGGGCGTGTAGTCAAATCGATGGGCGACGGCCTACTGATTGAGTTTCCTACTGCTGTTGATGCGGTCGCTTGCGCGCTGGAAGTCCAGACGGTTATGGCTGAACGTGAAGCTGATAACGCGGGTAAACAAAAAATCACCTTTCGTATTGGCGTAAATCTTGGTGATATTGTTGTCATAGGCGACGATATCTTTGGCGACGGTGTCAATCAGGCGTCCCGACTTCAAGAAATTGCCAAACCCGGTGAGCTCTGCGTCTCCGGGAGCGTCTTGGACCAAGTCAAAGAAAAGATTGAGCATTCGTTTGTAGATATTGGCCATCGAAAGCTGAAAAACATCGTTCAGCCTGTCCGCGCTTATCGTTCGACTTTGACAGCTTCCGGTGAAGAGGCGAAGCCAATTGGGTGGCCTTTCCTCACAGCGGCGAAAAGTGAACCGGTCACTGCAGGTGGATGTCTGTGCGGCGCAATTCGGTATCAGGTCTGGTCTCTGCCAGTTGCAGTCGGTTTTTGCCATTGCAGGCATTGCCAACTGGCTCTTGGCTCTCCTGTGAATGCATGGGCGATTTTTGAGAAGCCAAATGTGACTTTCGAGGGTGAGGAACCCGGTTTGTATGCTTCTTCGAAGCTCTCTGAGCGAGCCTTTTGCAAGAATTGCGGGACGAGCATTTATACCGACATTAGCGACATCGGGTATTATTCAATCCGGGTTGGAACACTGGACAACCCAGCCGATTTTCCACCCGAACTGCACTATGGAGTGGAAAGTCAAATCCCGTGGGTCGACATACATGACGACTTACCCAGAATTAGAACAGAAGAAGATCTGCGGATGTCCTCTCGTTGGGTTTCTGTAGGCGAACCAAGTTCTGGACCAACACCGTCGTCTTCTGAGACGCGCGTTGCCAACAGGCAAAAAAGAAAGAAGTCCGATCAGACCTGAGACAGTGAGTAACGGCAACTTTGTCCGCATTCCCGTCATAACCTAAGACACCGATATGCTCCCGCAGCGAAGGTCTGGAATGCGGGCTGCGAACGCGGCATTTCGACCCTCGGTCGAGTGACCGGTTTGGGCCGCGCTCTACAGCACTTGGCAACGACCCCTCTATTCGTGGGTGCGAAGTTTCTTTGGATCGTAGATGGGGTTTGCTGCGATGGTTGCTTGCGTGTTCAGGCCATCGCCTGACACGGCCAGCGTCGTTCCAACGCCCAGTCCTGGAACAACATGCGCAAGGGCAAGGGATTTACCCATCCGGTGTGAGTAGCAGGGGCTGTTGATTACGCCGACAGGTTCACCATCCAACGACAGCATTTCACCACCGGCCACAATGTCGGGGTGATTAATATCCAGGCACACATTGTTTACTTTTTCGGCCCCCTTTGCCGCCACGACGGTCGCTTTTCCGCGATAATCGGCCTTGGTTGTGCTGACGGTGAACCCAAGGCCGACCTCCCATGGGGTGTTGTCCTCGGTCATGTCATAGCCGTAAAACAAGAGCCCGGCTTCGATCCGCACCTTGTCCAAAGCGGTAAAAGAACAGGGCATAACGCCCTCCTGCACGAGCTTGTCCCAGATATCCGTAATCACTGTCCCATCTGCAAAAATCTCGTAGCCGCGTTCGCCGGAATAGCCCGTGCGTGAGATACGACAGGAATGGCCGAACAGAACCGCAGGCGCGTGTTCGAAATAGGCCATTTCGGACAGGTCGATATCCGTGTGGGCGTTCAGAATCTCCAAAGAGGCAGGACCCTGCACCGAAAGGTCATGCAGTTCGTCGGTAAAATCGATCTGAACGTCACGCCCAGCCGCCGAGGCTTCCAATAGCGCCATGGTGTCGCCGGAGCCGTGCACGATCATCCATTCGTTGCCACCATTGTTCGACACGATGGAATCGTCGGCGATCCGGCCCTGATCCGTCAGAACGCAAAGGTAGGCTTCCTTGCCCGGTCCGACTTTGGACAGATCGCGCGTGGTGAGATGATCCAACACATCCCGGGCTTCGGGGCCTCGAACGAACACTTTCTTCAGGGGAGACATGTCGAACATACCGGCCCGTTCACGGACCGCATCGTGCTCATCGTTGGGATCCGAGTTATAGGTCCAGGCCGTACCCATGCCGTTCCAGTCCTCCAATCCTGAACCAAGCGCTGCGTGGCGCGATGCGAGGGCGGATGTGCGGCTGAGTTCGTCGGTCATGGGTCTTCCTTTCTAGTACCATTGGTCCGGCACGCCTGCCTTGCGCTCGGACACGAAGTCTTCGAGCGCGGTCTGGATGCCGGGGTTGATTTCGGGCTGTTGATAGTTGTCCAGCATCTGGCGCCACCGCGCCGTGGCGCGTTGGTCTGACGTGAGCGCGCCGTTCTCCGTCCAGGTCTCGAACGGGCCGGCATCCGGGATTTGCGGTTCAAAATTCGCCGATTTGTAGTGGCGCAGCGTGTGGCTAGTGGAGAGGAAATTCTCGCCCGGGCCGGTTTCGAGATAGGCATCGCGGCCAAAGGCTTCATCGTCGACTTCAAAACCCTGCAACAATTTCAGCATCGCGCCGCAATGGTCGACGTCCATGATGAACTTTTCGTAGGACATGACCAATCCACCTTCGAGCCAGCCCGCCGCATGCCAGACCTGATGCGCGCCGGACAGAAGGGTGGACCACATGGCCCCCGTACTGTCCTGCATCGCTTGTCCGTCCGGGGCGTTGGACGCGGTGATCTGTCCACCGCCAGAGCGCACCGGAACGCGGAGCCTGCGCCCCAATTGCGACAGCGCCATGGTGACCATGTTCGCTTCCGCCGATCCGAAGGTCAGCGCACCCGTGCGGAGGTTCATGCTGGAATGAAACGACCCCATGACCACCGGGCACCCTGGGCGGACAAGCTGTGTCAGGGCGATGCCGACCATAGCTTCGGCCAGCGTTTGGGCTGCCACTGCCGCAGGCGAGAGCGGCCCCATGGCCCCAGCGAAAATCGCCGGAGAGACGCACACGCACTGGTTTGCTTTGGCATAGGTGCGGAGCGTGGAGGACATGGTGTCATCGAACACGAGCGGAGAGTTGATGTTGATATTAGCTTGCATCACCGCGTTGCGTTCCATGACGTTGCGCCCAAAGACTAACCGTGCCATGTCGATGCTGTCCTGCGCGCGTTCTGGCGCGGTGACGGACCCCATAAAGGGTTTTGTCGACAGGGTCAGGTGGGCAAGCATCATGTCCAGATGCCGTTTGTTCACAGGCACATCCGTTGGTTCGACCACCGTGCCGCCGGAATGATGCAGGGCAGGGGAGTTGTATGTGAGTTTGACAAAGTTGCGGAAGTCTTCGAGCGTCGCGTATCGCCTTCCATTGCTCAGATCGCTAACAAAGGGAGACCCGTAACCCGGCATCAGGACAATGTTATCGCCGCCAAGGGTCACGGTTCTGGTGGATTCCCGACCATGCAATTTGAATTCAGACGGAGCCGTCGCGCAAAGGTCGCGTGCATGCCCCGGGTCAAACCGAACGCACTCACCTTCGACGTGAGCGCCTGACTCGGCAAACATTTCTAACGCTGCTTGGTCGCCTCGAAAATCGATCCCGATCTTGCTCAGAATCCAGTCCGCCTGATCTTCGATCCGCGCCAAAGCAGTATCGTTCAGCATCGCGTATGCAGGGATTTTTCGCGTGGTGAATGGAGCGCCTGGAGACACCGTGTCGCGACATGACGGTCGATCTCGACGGGAACGGCTGCGGCGCTCTGCTGGTTTCGAGAAGTCCGTGGTGGTGTTCAAAGCACTCAAACGCGAAGCTCCGATTCATTTGTTCCCCGGTAGGATCGGCGTTTGCTGCGCGGTTGGAAATCGAAATTTTCTGGTCATAGCGTTCAAAAATTTTGTACAAACTTGATATGCGCCGACACTTTCGCCATCATGACCTGCTTAGGTTGTTCGCCGAGATCGCCCGGCATTCTAGTTTCTCGGACGCTGCCACGGCCCTGAACATGACCAAAGGTGCGATCAGCTATCAGATAAAGACGCTTGAAGCTGATCTGGGGATGGTCCTGTTCCGGCGCACGACACGCGGCATTACCCTGACGGATGAAGGGCTGAAGCTGCTGGCGGCTTGCCAGACCCGTTATCAGGAAATCGAGGCTGATATTCTGGAGATGAAGGGACGCGTATCGCGATCCCTGACTGTTGGAGTGTCGACCTATTTCGCGGCTCGATGGCTGTCCCCGCGTCTGATGACCTTTATGCAGCGCCACCCGGATGTGCAGCTGCGCATTCAGCCGATGATCCAGTTTTCTGAGCAGGAAATGCAACATGTTGATCTGGCGATCAGGTGGGGGAATGGAGAATGGGGGGGAGGCGTGGTGATCCCTTTCATGGCATTGCCGTCCTATCCCGTCGGGAACTCTTCTGTGGCGCGAAAAGTTGAGACGTTGGGAATGGGCGTGGCGATATCACAGCTCACATTGCTCAGAGACCGGGACGACAGCAATGCTTGGTCCGATTGGCTGACCGCCGCAGGTCTGCCTCAGCAGACGCGGCAAGATGTGTTGATCGTCCCCGACCCCAACGTCCGGGTGCAGGCTGTTATCGACGGGCAAGGGGTTGCCTTGATGGATGGCCTTGTTTCGGCCGACCTAGAGGCGCAACTGCTGTTCCGGTTGTCTGATATTGAACTACCCGACTACGGGTACTTTCTGGTTCAGCCACAAAACACTGTTGCGACGGAGGCCGTGGCCGCCTTCTCGGAATGGTTGACCAGCTAATCTTGACCTCGTTTGCTTGAACATCATCGGCTTAATATTTATACGCTGTATAAATACGATTCACGGAGACACGGATATGACAACCGGACACATCATGATGGCCATGAGCCTCGATGGGTTTGTTGCGAGACCCGACCACGCGCTTGACTGGCTGAATAAGCAAGCGACGCAAGATGAAGATCACGGCTTTGCGGAGTTTCAAGGCCGGATGGATGCGATCGTCATGGGGTCGGGGTCGTTTCGCACGGTTTTAGGGTTCGGGGAGTGGCCATACACCATCCCCTGCATCGTGATGAGCCGCACTATGACTGATGAAGACATTCCGGAGGATCTGCGCGGCAAGGTCGAGGTTTCGACACTTGCGCCCAAATCCCTGTTGGATTCGTTGGAAAAGCGCGGTTTGAAACAGGCATATGTCGATGGCGGCGCGATTATTCGGTCCTTTATCCAGGCGGGGCTTATCGAGGACATGAAAATATCCATCGTGCCGATCCTTCTTGGCGACGGCATCCGGATATTTGGTTCCAATGACACGGACATTGATCTGGAGCTGGTGTCGTCGACCGCCTTCCCGTCCGGGCTGGTGGACCTTGAATATAAGGTGAAACGTTGACCATGGTTGCGTCCGTTGGACGACCAATAAAGGCGTCGCAACATTTGTCAAAGCAAGCGGTCCTGAAAACGGCGCTGCCAATCGTTCAGAAAGGCGGCATTGACGGGCTGTCTTTTCGTGTGCTGGCTGAACAGCTGGGCGTCACCCCAATGGCCGTCACCTATCACGCCGGCAACAAGAAACAGCTTTTGACCGATCTGGTGGAGCTTGCCTTCGGGGGGGTCGCGGACGGCATCGAAGAGACGTCCCCGGTCAAACGGGCCCGCAGCATACTGGCGGCCTACTTCGAGTATGCATTGCGGAACGCCAATTTGGTGCGCGCGATCCTGAATGATGTGACGCTCATGAGCGCGGATCTCGCCCGTGTGGCGGCGGAACTCAAGGCCAGCACGGATCAGCTGAAGAACAGCGACGGTGGCAATGTCCTGGCTCACCTCCTAATCGACTATGCGCATGGCTTTGTGCTTTCGGCTTCCAGCGGAGAAAACAATCCTCTGACAATCGACGACTTTTTGCGCGGCGTTGACTGGATTCTGAGCCAAGCAGCCGGAAAGGACGATGCGATCTAACATGAAGAACAAACGCATCCGCGCAGCGCGCCGGAACAACCTTTAAGCATCCCCCGGAACGAGATTGTAGTGTTCACGGGCGTTTCCGGATCGGGTAATTTGTCGCTGGCTGAGTTTACTATCGGAGTAGTTTCGCCCCCACGGCGAATGTCTGGAAAGCGGGATGCAAACGCAGCATCTCAGCTGGTTGTTGGATGTCGCCTAAGGGCCGCCTTTAACTGAGCAGGACAAATTTGCCGAAAAGGTGTCGTGATCGCTCCGGCGTCAGCATCGAGCTCATAGTAATCGGTGCTGTGCAGTTTGCGAACGTCAGCTTCCACTTCGCAAACCAGGTAGCGTTTGTGATTGCGGCGGCAAGTCGCCGCCGCAATCGAGCGCTCAATCCAAAAGCACGACGGCCTCGACCTCGAAGAGCATCGGGTCGATGGCAAGCTTTGGAACGGGGATCAGCGTTTGCGCGGGCAGCGTATCACCGAACATCCGCTTCACGTTTTCGGTCAGCACGCGCAGCTTCGACATATCGTGGTCGACCACGAACACGGTCAGCTTCACGACCTGTTTGGGGAGAGCGCCGAGGGCGTCAAGGACCGCAGCCAGATTGGAGTAGGCTTGCTCAACCTGATTGTCGAACTCCGGCGATAGGCTTCCGGTTTGATCCTGTCCGCCCTGTCCTGAGACAAAAGCAAGCCGTCCTGCAGCAGGAGACACGACTGCCGTACTATAGCCGTTTGGCCTGGGATCATGCAGATGCAGTGGATTGACGATGATCGGTAATGCGCCGTTGGATGTACTCTTGTCTCGGGACGTCATGTCCATTCTCCTTGCTGAGTGGTTCTGGATCGACTTAGAACCCTACGGTGACAAAATTTGTCACCAAACGTGCTAAGGTGAATAAATGAACATTCGTCTCCGCCATGATGCCATCGTGCGCACACTTCGCCGTAACGGAACCGCAACGGTCGATGAACTGGCCTGTCAGGTCGGTGCATCCAGACGAACGGTATTGCGCGATATCGGGGCGTTGCGCGACCAGGGCTTTGTCATCCATTCCGAATGTGGGCGCGGCGGGGGCGTGCAACTTGATCCGCAATCCGTGCAGACCACCGCCCGTCTCTCAGTCACAGAGGTGTTTGCGCTTCTCGTCAGTGTCGCGGCCATGCGTGCTGCGCGAAGCCTTCCCTTCTCCGGTCTCGCCGACGCGGGGCTTGCCAAGATCGAGAAGGCCCTGCCGTCGGACAAGGTGCGGGATCTGCGCAGGTTCCTTGACTGTCTGCATGTCGGTCAGCTGTCGCCCAAACAAGACATCTCGGACATGGGCACGATTGACCTCGCGCTTTTGCCTGCCTTCGAGACCGCGTTTTTGCAAAGGCAAAACCTGCGCTTCGGCTACCGGGACGCCAAGGGCGCGGAAACAAGCCGCGAAGTCGAACCGCAAGCTATGCTCATCCTGCCGCGGCTCTGGTATCTCGTAGCCTGGGATTCTAGCCGTGAGGACTTCCGGCATTTTCGTATGGATCGGATCAGCCGGCCAGAGATTATCGAAGGATCATCGTTCAGGAGACGGCATGTTCCGTTCGAGGACGATGTCTGTCCTTTCAGCGAATTACCGCGCTGAACACCAGCAACGCGTGACGTCTGGGCGGCAGTGGTCCCAGCATCCTGACCCGTCAACAGCCCCAAAATGGTGGATCGGGGTCCACGCTCAACCCCTTCACCCTTTGTCGGGGTTCCTTTTAGAACGTTTCGCATCGCCCTGTTTCTTCGTCAGTGCAACACGGATGATGCGCTGAAACCGAGGGCAATCCAGATGGTTTTCAGCCGTGCAATTCATGACATGGCGAAGGCCGTCCCGTAAGGCCGTCAGTTCCTTGATCCTCACGTCAATTGCATCGGCCTTTGCTGCCAGAACAGTACGATCCAGATCGGGCCTGCCTTCTGAACCCATCGTCTCTTTGATCTCGCCGAGTGAAAGCCCGGCGGTTTGCGCCAGAGAAATGAGGGAAATCCGCGTCTTCACCTCATCCTCATAGAGACGCTTCAACCCCCTTCGGCCCACCGACAGGATCAGACCAACCTCTTCATAATAGCGGAGTTTTGACGGAGAAAACCCGCTTTCGCGAGAAAGTTCAGAAATGTCGAGCATGGTCTTGACCTCAAGTGGACTTGAAGTTGCATGTTGCCCCTCCACTGCAAAACATCAACAGAAACTAAGGTCGATACCTCCATGGCAACAGAAATTTTCTTCAGCGCGGTTCTGATCGGTATAATAGCGACAGCCTTCATGGATGTGGTCGCCCTTTCCCAGAAGCTGATCTTCTCTCAGCAATCGCTCAACTACGCGATGGTCGGTCGTTGGCTCGGCCATGTGGCCCAGGGACGGTTTTTTCATCGACCCATCATGGCCAGCGACCCTGTTCCGGCGGAGCGTTTGTTGGGCTGGAGCGCACATTATCTGACGGGCGTCGTGTTTGCGCTGGGTTTTTTGGCCGTTGTCGGTCGGGGTTGGCTTGAAGCGCCGAGTCTGCTGCCTGCGATTGCGTTTGGAATACTGACAGTGCTGGTGCCTTTTCTGATCCTTCAGCCGGGCATGGGAGCGGGGTTGGCGGCACGGTTAACACCCGACCCACGAGCTGCGCGGCTCAAGAGCGTCTTTGCACATCTCAGCTTTGGAATTGGGCTTTGGGTCGCGGCAACCTTCATATCCAATTTGTTTTAACATTTCGTGATAAGCGAACCGAAAGTGGTTAGAAGCGGGTTTTGTCGCAAACTTTGTCCCCACCTGTCAGGTCGAGCGTAGCTCTGGTAGCGCGCACTAGAACATGACAGGAGCAGGCT
>NZ_JBXWQI010000036.1:0-15742 GCF_059612305.1 Ruegeria sp. CDSA033
GGGATGCCGCTACTCGAGCCGCTTGAAATCAGAGCATCAGCATTCCTTGGTGGGCAGGAAGCTAATGTGATAACGCCGCCGACCCCAATGTCTAGCTAGGTTCTTCCGCAAACATTGCCCGTGACTTAATTTTCTGTATCTGTATCTGTATCTGTATCTGTATCTGTATCTGTATCTGAAACCAGACGCATGCCGAGGTGTGCCGGTGGTGCGCCGACGGCGCAACCGCCTCGTGCTGGATCGCGCACGAGGAATGGCACCGCTGCGACATGCTCACCACCGACAAAAAAGGCGGGGCATCGATCGGGGTCGATGTCTTCGCTTGCCCCAGCATAACAGTCCTGAGTCCATTCCCAGACGCTGCCGTCCAGATCAGCGATCCCTTGCAGTGATATCGAAAAGCTGCCTTGCGGTTTCAGCGCACGAGGAGCGAGCCCTTCGGTGAGATAACTTGAGGCCCATGTTAGTGATGGGTCGGTAAAGATCGGGTCGGGATCTTCAGGCAGAACTGACAATGCCATGTGGTTCCATTCCGCTTTTGTCGGGAGGCGGAAATCGTGACTAGTGGCGGCATTGATCCAACGCAAGTACTCGCTCACGTCTACATAATTGAGCCCGGTAGCGGGCGTTGTAGCCGGATTGAGATCCGACCGGGTGCGTAATTTCAGCGTACAACCACCGCTTTCGTAGCACAGATTCCATTCAGTGACCGTCACTTCGTGGCGTTGAACGAAGAGCGTTTCACCGTCAGGAAAAATGACCGGACTATCGGCCATTTCGGGCATCAGTTGTGTTCGAAAGAAAGGCCCATTCCAAAACATCACACCTGCACAGATGACCACTGCCACGCTCAGACCTGCCCAACCTAGATTGGTTGTATTGGTGATCCGTTGCATGGCAGTGGCTTTCATGATCTGAAGTCCAGCGGCGTTAGGTTGCAAAAGGCCGGGGGGCTACAACCTGTTCCATCAGGTTGTTGTCCCAGTCCCCTTCGACAATGAAATGCGCGGTGGCCCCCAGTAGCGCGGCTTCGATCAGGTTGTGGTTCACATAGGCATACACGCCTGGCTGTTCGAACGTGTACATTGCGGCAACTGCACATCCGCCGCGGACAAACCATGTTTCGACACCGGTTTGAGGCACATCGGTGAACGAGGTCTCCCAGACATAGTTACCGTGGCCGCCGATCAGGTGCGGACGGGTGTCGCGGTTGGCCTGATTGTGAATCATCAGAACCGTTTCGCCGACGTTGAATTTCAGCGCGTTCTCACCGGTCAGGGCACCCACGGCGCCGTTGAACACCGAATGGGTCGGGGTCAGCGTGCGCATCGCATCCAGGCTGTCGGCATAGTCGTCACCGGCGGCCTCATAGGTCTTGTACTCGCCGTTTTCGTCCTGCGGCAGATAGTAATCCTGCTCGACGATATAGGCGATCTTGTCATATGTCAGCGGATTGCCATCCGCGTCCTTCAGGCCATCGCGCGGCAGCACCATCACCGCACCGTTCATGCCATGGGTGACGTGATATGGGATCATCGCCCCGCCCGGCGCGCAGTGATAGGTAAAGCAGCCCGGCTTGGTCGCTTTCCAGCGCAGCACGGTTTCCTCGCCCGGATAGACATGAGTCAGGCCACCGCCACCCAACGCACCGGTCGAAGCGTGGAAGTCGATATTGTGCTCCATCACGCTGTCTTCGGGATTGCGCAGGGTCAGCTCGATCATGTCGCCCTCGTGGCAGATGATCAGCGGGCCGGGGACCGAACCGTTATAGGTCAGCGCCCAGACCGACGCGCCGGTGTCTTCGTCCACCACCATCAGACGCTCGGTTGTCTCCATGGTGATCTCGATGATCTTCGGCCCACCGGTCGCCACCTGCTCATGCTCGGGTGCAAAGGGCGGGGCGACCAGCTCCTGCTTGACGCGGGTATAGCCGGACAGATCGGCGGGTTTGGCGGTGCTGTCAGCGGTTTGCTCACCAGCCACCTTGTACAGCTTTGCAGACGTGGCATCCGCCTTGAGCGGCAACGGCGTGCGGCGTGCGGCCATCGCGGTGGCACCGCTCATTGCGGCAGCACCGGCCAGAACGGAGCCGCGCAGCACATTCCGGCGGCTGGTTTTGATGAGGCCCGGATTGATGAATTTGGTCATTTTATCCTCCATTGGGTCGGATTGAGGCGGCAAGCACCCGGCCCGCGCGCAAAATCAGGGATCAGAAGTTTACAAGCTGCGCCTGAAAGCGTTCCTTGGCCTTTTTCGGGACACGGCCTTCCAGGAAATCTTCGGGCGCGCTGACGTCGCCAACGACAATGGTCATCACCATGCCCATCGCGTAGTGCGGTTTGCACATCACGCCATAGACACCTTCGGTTTCCAGCGTGACCTCGATCTCTTCGTTGATCTTGCCTACGAAAGGCTCGGCGCCTTCGGGGAACATGCCTTTGACGGTTTCGGCATTGTGGCCCTTGCTTGCGGCGACGAATTTGATGGTATCGCCAGGAGCGGCCTGAATAAGGGCCGGCTCGAACACCATTCGTTCACCATCACTGCCCTTGTTGAGCATCTGAACCTCAAACGTCTCGGCGAATGCCGCACCGCCAATCAGGGCGGCTAAAGCAAAGCAGGTTGTGAGTGCTCGGATCATCGGATTATCCTTTCCTGTGTAATCTCTTGACCCGGAATCTACCTTTTTCTGCGCTGCGGAATTTGCGCTGGCGCAAGGTTTGTAGCGTTTCCTCGACTTTACCGCCCCCAACGAACTGGCGTTGTGGCCGCGAATATGCCAAATCGGGCAGGCCATGACGGATGCTGTCCGAAAAATACTGCCGCGGCTTGATGAAAGCCTGCTGACGCACCTGCCGCCATTTTCCCGGCTGGAGCGGCATCAGATTCGCACGATTCTCGATCAGGCCAGTTCCCGTCGTTACGAGGCCGGTGCCCATATCTTTGAAGAAGGCGAACAGGCCGAGCGGTTTTTCATGCTGCTGGACGGCTATATTCGGGTGGTTAGGGTTACGCCTACGGGCGAGCAGGTCACGGCGCTGCACATTCCCGCCGGTCAGCTGCTGGGCATCGCCAAGGCCATCGGGCGCGAGACCTATCCGGCCACGGCGGTCACCGCCACCGAATCCATCGCCCTCAGCTGGCCGACGCGCCTGTGGGAGACATTCGTGGCCGAATATGACGGTTTTGCCACCGAGACCTACAAAACGCTGGGTCACCGTGTCGGCGAGATGAATACCCGCATCGTGGAACTTGCCACGCAGCAGGTGGAGCAACGTGTCGCCAATGCGCTGCTGCGCCTGATTAACCAGACCGGGCGCAAGGTTGATGACGGGATCGAGATCGACTTTCCCATCACCCGTCAGGACCTGTCGGAACTGACCGCCACAACCCTGCACACTGTCAGCCGCCTGCTCAGCGCCTGGGAAAAGCAAGGGATTGTCGAAAGCAAGCGCAAGCGCATAAAGGTCTGCGACCCACACGCGTTGGTGGTGCTCAGCCAAAGTTGATCCGGCTCAGCCGCTGTCAGAGATGGCGCATTGCAACTCTGCACGGAACGTCTGCTCATCCAGACAATATTCAAGACATGCATCCGTGATCGTATGGAATGGGCCCACCGCACACCCCACACATAACATCCCGTGCCGCATGAACACGGGGATCGTCTGCGGCCACACTGTGATCACATCAGCCAGCGGTAGGTCAGGATCGTCAAGGTAGGGCTGGGGCAAGGGCGGCTCCTTTCCAGCCTCACCTTAATCCCGCAACAACGCCAAACGTTGCGCTGGCGCAATAAGCAACCTCAGGTCGTGGGCTAGCAAGGGTCATCCCGATCTGAAGGAGGCCGACGCATGGCTGAAATCTTAACCAAATCGCGGGCGCGAAACATCTTCTACGGGGGCTCGATCTTTTTCGTCGTAGTTTTCGTGGCGATGACCGTCCATAGCCACCGCTACGTGGTCAATACGTCAACCGCAGGCATGGAGCTTAGCGAAGAAGTCGTCTTGGGCAAACATGTCTGGGAACGCCATTCCTGCATCAACTGCCACAGCCTGCATGGCGAGGGTGCCTATTTCGCCCCCGAGCTTGGCAACGTGATGACCCGCTGGGACGTCATGGACTCGCCCGAGGACGCCTATGAAATCCTGGATGGCTGGATGAAGGCGCAGCCCTCGGGCGTCGAAGGCCGCCGCCAGATGCCCTATTTCGATCTGACCGAAGAAGAGATGCGCGGCCTCGCCGAGTTCCTGCGCTGGGCGGATCAGACCGACACGCAGGGCTGGCCGCCCAATGACGCTGGCTAAGCGGCACAAGGAGAAACCACATGAAATACCAATCTCAAAAAGTGGCGTATTATTATTTTCTGGCCGCAATGGCCCTGTTCGGCATACAGGTGCTGGGTGGGCTTCTGGCGGGCTGGATCTATGTCTCGCCCAACTTCCTGTCCGAACTTCTGCCGTTCAACATCATCCGCATGATCCACACTAATGCGTTGATTGTCTGGTTGCTGCTGGGCTTCTTCGGGGCCGCCTATTTCCTGATCCCCGAGGAATCCGAGCGCGAGATCTACTCGGTCAAACTGGCCTATCTGCAACTCATCATCCTTCTGGTAGGGACGCTGGGTGCGGTCGGCTCATATCTGGTCGGCATCCATGGCGGGCGCGAGTTTCTTGAACAACCCCTGTGGGTCAAGTTCGGCATCCTCGTCGCGGCGTTGATCTTTCTGTTCAACGTCTCGATGACCGTTCTGGCGGGCAAGAAAACCGCGATCACCAATGTTCTGCTGATGGGCCTGTGGCTGCTGTCGCTGCTCTGGGTGTTTGCGTTCATCAACCCGGACAACCTGAGTCTCGACAAAATGTACTGGTGGTTCGTCGTGCACCTGTGGGTCGAAGCGACCTGGGAACTGGTTATGGCCGCTATCCTCGCCTTCCTGCTGCTCAAGCTGACTGGCGTAGACCGTGAAGTGGTGGAGAAATGGCTCTATGTCATCGTTGCCACGGCGCTGTTTTCCGGCATCCTCGGCACCGGGCACCATTTCTACTGGATCGGTCTGCCGGGCTACTGGCAATGGATCGGCTCGATCTTCTCGACCTTTGAGGTGATACCCTTCTTCCTGATGATGAGCTTTGCTTTCGTCATGGTCTGGAAGGGCCGCAAGAACCATCCGAACAAGGCCGCACTGCTGTGGTCCCTCGGATCCTCGACCGTGGCCTTCTTTGGCGCCGGTGTTTGGGGCTTCCTGCACACCCTGCACGGGGTCAACTTCTACAGTCACGGCACGCAGATCACTGCAGCGCATGGTCACCTTGCCTTTTACGGGGCCTATGTGGCTCTGAACCTGGCGGTCTTCACCTATGCGATGCCGATGCTGCGGGGCAGGGCGCCCTACAATCAGGTGCTCAACATGGTCTCATTCTGGCTGATGACCGGCGGCATGGCGTTCATGACCTTCGTGCTGACCTTCGCAGGCACCATCCAGACCCATATGCAGCGGGTTGTCGGTGACTATTACATGGATGTGCAGGACGCACTGTCGATCTTCTATCTGATGCGGTTCGGCGCGGGTGCCGCCGTGGTGATCGGTGTGCTTCTGTTCATCTACTCGATGCTGGTCGTGCGCAAGCAAGAGATCATCACGCCCGGCTCCGCAGGCTCGGTCCCCGGAGAGTAAGCCATGAACATGCAAACCCCTCCGACCCTGCCGTTCTATCAGCCCGTCGCGCGTGAATGCGAGCTGTTCGAGACGGCCTATGACAATGGTTTGCCCCTTCTTCTGAAGGGGCCGACCGGCTGCGGCAAGACACGCTTTGTCGAGCATATGGCGGCCAAGATGGGCAAACCGCTTTATACCGTTGCCTGTCATGACGACCTGTCCGCGGCCGACCTGATAGGGCGCTACCTGCTCAAGGGCGGGGAAACCGTTTGGGTCGATGGCCCGCTCACCCGTGCAGTGCGCGAGGGCGGTATCTGCTACCTCGATGAGGTGGTCGAGGCCCGCAAGGACGTGACCGTGGTGCTGCACCCGCTCACAGACACGCGTCGCACGCTAATGATCGACCGCACCGGCGAGGAACTGGTGGCGCCACCGGGCTTCATGCTCGTGGCATCCTACAACCCCGGTTATCAGAACGTGCTGAAGCGGCTGAAACCCTCGACCCGGCAGCGGTTCCTGTCGATCTCGTTCGACTTCCCCAACGAAGAGATCGAGATTGCCGTCGTGGCCCGCGAAAGCCGCCTTGAACCCGGCCGCGTCGCGCCTCTGGTACGTCTGGGCGGTCATATCCGGGCGCTGTCGGGCATGGACCTCGAAGAGGGTGTGTCGACCCGTCTGCTGATCTATGCCGCCACGCTGATGGCCGGGGGCATGGGGGTCAGTCAGGCGATCGAGGCCGCCATCGTCGAACCCCTGACCGACGAGGCGGACATGCAGCAGGCGCTGCGCGATCTGGTTGCCACCATTTACGGATAAGCATCATGCGACTTCTTGATCTCATGGAACCCGAAGAAACCGTTGGCAATCTCTGGCACGAGATGGCCAGCGGGATCGCGGCGCATGTCAGTTTCCCCGAGGCCGGTGTTTCCCTTGCCTCGGTCCGACCCAGCCTTGCGGTCCTGTTCCGTGCGCTGGGCGGAGCGCCCGGCGTGGAACTGGCCGAGGCCCCGGCAACGCTGGTGCGCCACCGCCGTCCGGTGCGCCGCAATCTGGGGGCTGAGCGGGACCGGGAATGGGTGGCGGGGTATGACGGCGAACGCTTGTCGCTGCCTCCGGCCATCGCTGCCTTCCCCGAGCCACACCTGAACCGCGCCGCCTATTTCTGGCTGACCGCGCTGGCGGCGGTCAGCGAAGTGATCGATTTCGATCTTGAAGGGGATGGTGCTGTCTTGGATGGGGCACAAATTCGTGCCAATGCCGCAGCCGCCGACCGGGCCTATGCAAGCTGCCCCGGCCTGCGCGAAGACTACGCCCGGATGGCCGAACACTGCGGCGCCACGCGCCCCGATGTGATGCGCCCCGCGCGCGAGGCGCAGATTGAAACCGCGATCCGCGACCAGCTTTGCGGCGCAACACCGGCAATCGGCGCCGAAACCGCCCCGCGCGGCTATAAACCCTTTGCGCCGGTACCGATCTGGCTGCGCTTTGTCCGCCCCGGATCGGGTGCGGCGGCAACCGAAGAACAGGCCGACCCTGCGGCCCCTCCGCCCAATGCGGCGCTGACCAGCCGGAAACTGGGCCGCCGCAAGGATCAGGATCAGCAGAACCGCAAGGACAGCTTCATCATCCACCGCTTTGAATCGATCCTGTCCTGGGTCGAGTCGATGAACATCAACCGCAGCGTCGATGACGACGATGACGAGAACGCTCAGAAGGCGGCCGAGGATCAGGACGAGATCATTCTATCGAAACAGCACCGCAAGGCGGCGACGCGCTTGCGCCTGCATCTCGACCTTTCCCCCGCCGATGCCGATCACGAAGCCTTGGCCGGTGAGCATACATATCCCGAATGGAACCACCGCGCGCGGTCTTACATGGAGGGGCATTGCCGCGTGCTGGATGCCCCCGCCCAGCCCGACGCTGCGCATCCCTTCCACCCCAACGAACGCAGAGGCCGCGAGGTGCGCCGCCAGTTCGAGGCCCTGCGCCCGCGCCGCATCAAACAGCCGAGGCAGGTCGACGGATCAGAGCTGGACCTCGATGCCCTGCTGACAACCCGCGCCGATCTTGCTGCGACCGGGCGCGGCTCGGACCGCATCTGGCAAGCGGCCCGCCAGACCGACCGCGACCTGTCGGTCGCCTTCCTGATCGACAATTCCCGGTCGACCGAGGCCGCCATCGGCGACACCTCGGTGATCGAAGTCGCGCGCGATGCGATGGGCGCACTGGCCGTGGGTATCGACGCGGCAGGTGACCGGCTTGGCATCTGGGGCTTTTCCTCACTGCGCCGCGACCGGGTGTTCCTGACCCGCTGCAAAACCTTCGACGCCCCTATGAGCCCCGACATCACCGCCAACATTGGCGCGCTGAAACCGGGCCACTACACAAGGCTTGGCGCAGCTATCCGCCACGTCAGCGCCCGACTGGCTGAGGAAACCGCGGCCCACAAGCTGCTCATCGTGCTGACCGACGGCAAGCCCAACGATCTTGACCACTACGAAGGCCAGCATGGGATCGAAGACAGCCACATGGCGGTCCGTGAAGCCCGACGCGCGGGGCAGAGCCTGCATGGCGTCATCATTGACGAAGACGGGCAGGACTGGTTCGCGCGCATCTTCGGACGTGGCGGTTTCACCCTGCTGCCCAACCCCGAACGGCTGACCCGGGCATTGCCCGACATCTATCGCACTCTGACAAAGGAAACTTGATATGCGTGTCCTTCCCTTTTTCCTGACCCTTCTCGCATCCCCGGTTTGGGCCGAAAGTTTTGACCGCCCGATCCCGCAGGCCCAATCCGCCACAGCCGAGTTCTGGTTCGCAGTTGGCAGCGTCACGCTGATCGCCGCGCTGGGGGTTGTGCATTGGCTGGTGTCGCGCCGATGACCCGGGGGAGTTGGACAGTTAACCGTATTGCCCTGGTTTTGTATCCGTTAGGGGCAGGCGCCATGGCAGTTAACGTTTTCTTCACGTCTCTGATATTCAGCTGGATAGGCGGACCGGTTCTGTCGACCGGATGGTCCATCGCATTGGGCTGTGTAATTGGTGGACCCGCGACATGGTATTTTGCCACTCACATACGGCACCTGATGGATATCGCCGATGGCAGAACAGAGGGCTAGGGATTAGCTGTGGCAAACTCATCAATGCAACAGATGCGCGCCTGGCGCGGACTGGCGCTGTTCAGCTACGGTTTTCGCCCGTTCTTCCTGTTCGCTTCGGTCTGGGCCGTACTGTCCATGCTGCTTTGGATCCTGATATTGTCGGGTGTGCTGACATTACCTACGCGGTTTGATCCGGTATCGTGGCACGCCCACGCTTTTTTGTTTGGCTACCTTAGTGCTGTGCTTGCAGGATTCCTGCTCACCGCAGTGCCAAACTGGACCGGTCGATTGCCTCTGGTAGGCTGGCCTCTGATCGCACTTTTTGCGATCTGGTGTGCAGGACGCGTCGCGGTTCTGACCTCTGCATTCCTTCCGCTTGGATGGGCTGCCGCCATTGATCTGATATTTCCGATAATCCTTGGCGGGCTGATATTGCGTGAGATCGTG
This sequence comes from Ruegeria sp. CDSA033, assembly GCF_059612305.1. NCBI lineage: Bacteria > Pseudomonadati > Pseudomonadota > Alphaproteobacteria > Rhodobacterales > Roseobacteraceae > Ruegeria > Ruegeria sp. CDSA033. Next base: position 9,205 of record NZ_JBXWQI010000036.1, read on the forward strand.
GCAGGCAGGAACTGGCGCAATCTGTTGGTTCTGGGGTTGCTGGCCCTGTTCACGATTGCAAACGCGCTGTTCCATATCGAGAGCGCACGCGGCGGCTATGCAGCCCAAGGCATTGGGTTACGTATGGGGCTCGCAACTGCATTGATGATGATTGCAGTAATTGGCGGTCGGATCATCCCTTCGTTCACGCGCAACTGGTTGGTCCAGCGGCAGCGCAATAAGCTCCCGGTGCCTCCGATGCAGTCATTCGACAAAGTCGTGCTTGTGGCGACGATGGCAATCCTAATGCTGTGGACGGTTCAGCCGGTCCTGAAAGTCTCCGCTGTGCTGCTTCTTTTGCTGAGTGTCCTCCATCTGGTACGCCTATTGCGTTGGCAAGGTCATCAGACCGCACCCGAACCGCTGCTTTGGATGCTGCATGTTTGTTACGCTTTCATTCCAGTAGGTGCCTTTGCGCTGGGAGTGGCCATATTATCGGGCAGCTCCGGGCTTGCTGCAGCACAACATCTTTGGATGGTTGGCGCTATCGGCGGGATGACACTTGCCGTCATGACCAGAGCCACTTTGGGCCACACCGGCCGTCCACTGCGCGCAGACCGTATAACGGTTACAATCTGTTGTGCGCTTTTGGCGGCAGTTGCAGCGCGGCTATTCGCTGATAAAATACCGAGCCTTACCGACCTTTCGGGCATCTTCTGGCTTCTTTCTTTCGGCGGGTTTGTTTTGTGCTACGCTCCTCTTTTGGTCCGTTCCAAAAGAACAGGCTAACGCCTGGAAACTGCCGTGCGACCGGAGCTATAGCGCTCCAAACCATCCGGAACCATCGATCCAAAATCCGCACCCCGGCCCCGGTTCTCGTATATGGAAGAAAGGCGAGGACGTGAAACGATTGTAGCTACCAAATATTTCCGCTTACATGTTTGGGAAACGGTTTTTGGCCGTTGGAAATGGAAAAAGCTTCCCCGTTTTGTAAGACGGCATAAATAACGGTCGTTATTCAACCATAGCGAAGGACCTCTTTGTCCCGCGGTCCCGACCTCTAAACCGACTGCGATTTTGCGGTTGCAGCTAAAGTCCGGAATGTGGGCTACAATCGCAGCATTCTAAGACCATGCTCAAGATCGTCTGTGGGTGGCTCCTGCATTGCAAGAGTTTTTTGGCGATTTCTGCGGTCGTTTTCGTCAGTACCTTCGTCTGTCCGGCCTGTTTGTGTGGCGGCATTGTCGCCACAGGCCTTGATGAATTCCGCGAGCGAGGTTCCAATCGGCTTATCGACCTCTGAGGGTCGCTGCCATTCCAGGAGTGTCCTTGCTCTTGGCTGACTTATTTCCGCATCATCACTTCAACGTCTTGCATCTCGTGGACAGTCGGCACGCTCAGAACGCGGGCTGCCGGTATTCCTGTTTCTTCGTGAGTATCGCCCAGATGGTCCGAGCGGCCTTGTTGGCCATGGCAGTTGTTGCCAATCGGAATGGTTTGTCTGCGATGATCTTCGCCGTCCACAGATCGACCTTCTCGGGCGGGCGCTTCGCTATGACGGCGCGCGATGTCATACTGACGACCAGCAGCTTTCGAATGTAGCGATCGCCTTTCTTGGTGATCTTGCCCAAACATTCCTTGCCACCGCTCGACTTGTTGAGCGGTGGCAGGCCCAGCCAGGCAGCCAGATCGCGGCCAGTCCGGAATTGATGTGCATCCCCGATCGTGGCAACAATTGCTGATGCCGTGATTGGCCCAATTCCAGGCATGCGCATCAATCTGCGCGCGTTTGCATTGAGCAGGGCGTGTTGCTCGATCATCTTGGAATAGCCTTCGATGCGCGCGTTCAAGCCGATGAACTGATAGCACTGGATACCGAGCATGTCGTTGGCGATCTCAGGCATGTCCGGGTGGTCACCATCAAGGTGGCGCTTTGCAAAGGCCGTTACCGCTTCGATCCCGATGGGCAAGATGTGCCCAAACTCGCGCAACAGGCTGCGGATCATATTGGCCATCTGCGTGCGCTGCCGGACGGCAAGATCGCGTGTCCGATGGATCGAAAGATTAGCCTGCTGGTCCTCCGTCTTGATCTCGACAAAGCGCATGGTCGGAAGCCGAACTGCTTCGCAGATCGCCTCGGCATCCACGGCGTCGTTCTTCCCACGCTTCACCTACCGTTTGACGTAGCCGGCGGGCATGAGCTTCACATCGTGGCCAAGCTTGCGCAGCTGGCGTCCCCAATGATGGGATGACCCGCATGCCTCCATTCCGACCCTGCTGGGTGGAAGTTCCTCGAAAATTCTGAGCAGCTTTGCGCGTTTAATGGCTCTGTTGAAGATAACGCGGCCGTTCTCCGAAATGCCGTGCACTTGAAAAACGTCCTTGGCCAAATCCAGACCCACCGTCTTTATTGTCATTGGGTGGCTCCTTTCCTAGCAGTCGATGACAACTGCACTTTGGCACATTCGATGCCGGTGGAGCAGGAGCCACCCACCTCATCCGCAAAGGGCCGTGTGCCAATTCAATGTCATCTAGTCTAAATGGGCGATGCTGTGAGTATGGCGATTACCTTTGGCCCCACCTGCAACCGGTATGCTGTACAATCTAGGACAAGATTGCTATTTGGCCTATTCCTGCAAATCATTGCAAACTTCAGACTAGAAAGGTGGTGTAAACCACATGCAGGTTAGTGTTCGCGACAACAATGTTGATCAGGCCCTTCGGGTTCTTAAGAAGAAGCTCCAGAAGGAAGGCGTTTTCCGTGAAATGAAGCTCAAGCAACATTTCGAGAAGCCGTCCGAGAAAAACGCGCGCCAGAAAGCTGAAGCGATCCGCCGCGCCAGAAAGCTGGCACGTAAGAAGTTGGAACGCGAAGGATGATGTAATCATTCCTCGACGCTGAAAAACAGCCCCCGTTGTCCGATGGCAGCGGGGGTTTTACTTATCAACGGGCTATTTGAAGTGAGAGCGCTACAAATTAGCTTTATGAAGCACGCTTTTTGCATTGCCGAGAACGCAGACTGTGTTCACGGGTGAAGCGCCATCCCACGAAAACACCCCACTCGCACAATCCTTTCTGCGCAGAGTCAGTCGAAGTAGCGCACCAGCCGGCGGGCGGCGCGGAAGATCTAAATCAGCAGATCAATTACCTCGTCGTCAAGCAGCAGAGCGTCTGGCAAATCTTTGCGGCATCCCAGGCCAGCCATTTTCAGATAGGGCGCGGCGGGGTCGTTACTTGCAAAGCCTTCCGGCACAGTACCCAACGCCTTTCGCGTGACAATCTCGAACAATCCGCGCATGTTGACGCGTCGAGATGTGTAATCTTTCGGGGAATCTGCCAGGCCAAGGGTATTCTGGACCGATCATGAGTTCATCTTCCATCCATTTCTGAACAGAGGCACAGGTGCCCTCGGATATCTCGAAGCGCACAGGTTTCTGCGTCTTGCTTTGCAGTACTAAGGCGCGTTCCTTGATCTGCCTCGATGACAGGGCATCAACCACCTTCATCTTCACCAGATCACAGCCGCGAAGCTTGCTGTCGATTGCCATGTTGAAGAGCGCAAGATCGCGATGGTTGTCTGCAAGCTCGAGGCGAACTCGGATTGCCCAGACATGTTTTGGTTTCAGCGGGGGCTTCTGACCCACGACACGGCCTTTGTTCCAGGCTGGGCGAAATGCGCGAATGGCAGGTAAGTTTGGTGTTTCCATGACTGATCCTCCGATGCGTCATGCCCACCCACAACGACAACCCGACGTTGACGCGGTCCAATATCACAGGATGCTGCGATTGCTCCGAGGTCCTCTTAGACCTCGATTTGACCGATGCTGCAACCTATATGAATGTCTGCTTCCGGGATGGGTTGCAGGTTTTTGCCTTTCACAACAAGCATAGTTGCGCCTTTTTCATGGGAAACGCAGCCGGGAGTGTATGGCGATCAAGGTGAAACGAAGATTGAACCCGATCGAAGTCATCGACGCCCTGATGGACCTGTTCATCCTGCGGGGCGTTTCTGCCGACATCATGTCCGACAACGGACCTGAGTTCGCTGACTCGGCCATACAGGATTGGATCAAAGCCGTCGGTGCAAGAAACGGCTTACATCGAAATAGGGTCACCTTGGGAAACGGGTACTTCGAAAGATTCAATGCCCGGTTCTGGGATGAGCTCTAGAATGGTGAGAATTTTGACAGCCTAAGCGAAGTCCAATTCCTGATCGAAGAATGGAGTAAGCAATACAACACCAAACGACCGTGCAGCGCTCCGGGCTACCGCCTTCCGTCTCCGGAAACCATCGCCCAGATAGGCCAGTGGCCAATCATTCACCAACAATCAAACAGGGCCCCTCAAGGAGGGCTGATCAATATCCTTTGTATCAATCTATCAAAGCTCGGGCTGCGCTGATGCTTCATCGTCGGCCGGTGTCTGCTGATGTGACACGAGCTTCCAAACACCCGCATCATTTAGATACGTCGACGCACATAGTGCATGGTAAATCGGAGCGTCAGGACGCTCGGCTGAAACCCGATATGCGAGAACAGCAATCTCACCTTTTTGATTGAAATGGCGGTCGCTCATTCGAACCGTCCGCCATCCTGCCGTGCCTTGCGCACCAGTCGTGCCGCGTTGTATTTTCGCCGGGTAAGGGAAGATAATCACTGCATCTTCAGATATTTCTGAATGTGCGGAATCGAAACCGTTTAACCACAGCCGCTCTTCTGTTGCCCAAAGTTGATCTTCAGTGGTCATTTCCCTCTCCTTTATTGCGTTTGCCTCAATGGAATATGGCGCTTTTTGAAATCAGCTTTTGAATCGACCCCATAAATTTGGGAACAAGAACAATTTCTTTCATAGGTTAGGCGTTCTGCACCTAGCCGTCACCTCAATTGGTGTTCTGGGCGCTAGAGGGTCAAATTTCCAGGGTCTGCGAACCTTTAACGCCACTTCAGTTGATCTAAGCGAGGAGGCGAAGTCGGCTTCGTTCGGACATAACTGAGTGTTGAAAGCGTTCAGTTTTCCATTCCTTGATGCAATCCTACTCAACCAGCAGGAACCCCAAAAATAAAAACCACTCCGGACACAACACTTAGCGCCAAAAAGGCGACGGCTTTTTTCTCGTCACCCTTACGCTTACGTGCAGCTTCAAATGCGACCAGGCATTGAAGGGCGTAAAACAAGGCAAAGGCACGGCTTGCCAAGGCTATCACTTGGTCAACATCAGTCGACCACAGAATGCCAATTCCAACCAGCGCAATTAGACCATAGGCGTGGCTGGGGTTTACGCGATCATGAGTGATCTCGCCGATCAAGCCAGCATCCCCAATACTGTCTGCAACAGATGCACTAAATTGGCTGGCTGTCGCAGCAATTGTCAAAGAAATCGGCAGTATGCCCGCGACCAAGGCCGAGACAGATATAACAGCAGCAACTCCCTCTCCCTGAGACAGATCTATCAGCAGCGGCGAAAGAAGTATGAAGAAGACAATGTAAATAACCCCAGAGAGCAACTGGGCATTCCACATCGCCTTAATTCTGGTCTGCGCATCAAATTCCTCGCCCATGAACCTTGTCGTTTCAAATCCCTGCACAACAATCAGCAACCCGAGAAGAACGGGAAGTGACTTAAGCTCGAATTTGCCAGCAGCTGACAGAAAGTCGCCCGGTCCGACGATCCTCCCGAATGCAAAAACCGCGAGAGCCGCAAGAAATCCAGCTATCACTGATAGATTTAAAGCTGTCGCATAGCGTTCAACGCGGGCAACTTTTTGCGCTCCACCGCTCCAACCTAATAGCCCAATCACCACCAAAAGACTTATCGCGATGGGTTTTGCCAACTCTGGCCGGTCAATATTTGCGCCCTGAAGGACAAAGTGCCCGAGAAGGGCAAGGTAATAGGAAACGGAAATGAAGTAGGCAAATGCAAGAACAATATGACTGAGTTGCTCAATCGAATGCAGGACATGATCCTTGTCGGCTGCCAATTGTGGTTCGACAACTCTTATATTGTAACGGATTGTCCATCCAATCAGCATTGCCACCAGAATTAACAGCGCCATCGCAAGCGCAGCAAAACCCCCAAACTCCCGGGCAAGCAGCGGGGCGGAGACCAGAAAACCACTCCCGATGATTGAGGCGAGCGGGGTAACTGTGGCGCGCCAAATCGCGGTTCGTGAAAACGGAGCGAACAGCAATCCCACAAGAATGATTGCTCCAATGACCACAAACGTAATTGTCGGTGTCAAGTTAACAGACCTTTCCGGTTGCGGCGTGTTCTTCGCCTCTTGAGGAATTCAATCCGAGTTAACTACTTCTAACTGTGTTTCGGCCCTTTCCCTATGATTAATCCAAGCATTGATATTTTTGCTGTTGTCGAAAAAATTACCTGAAAGGCTCCGTTGCGCGTAGCTGCCATCCATAGGGATGCCACACGCGGGCGTGCACCGAGTAACTGGTTTGGCGAAGCTGCACCGCAGCACTTGCGATCGGCTTTGTTGCAAACTTTTGTCTATTGACGCACTTGGGTTTAGCGCGTGAATGGCTTTCGGTCCTATCCAGTCGAAA
>NZ_JBXWQI010000037.1:0-15171 GCF_059612305.1 Ruegeria sp. CDSA033
ATACCAACCCCGAAACCCTCTGCGCCGAACGCAAAGAAGAGGGGCAAAGGCCACGAAGAGGAAATAAAACAGGCCGACAAGAACCAGTATAGCGCGCTTGATAATGCGTATCGGCAAAGGGTCGATGGCGCGAGTGGCGCAGTCTTGTCCGTCAGGTGAAAGGGGCATGACGTCCTCTGATAGGGCTGTGGCAGGTGCGTAAGCCATGAACAAAGGCCACCGGAGGTCCTCCGGTAGCGCTTTGACACGCGCCACTTGAGAAGGAAGACAGCCACCGCACACCTCTCTATCTGTCGAAGTCAGTGCCAGATCAATGAGAAAAGACGACGTGGGGGAATATATCTTGGTGCTTCAGTGTGACTTGAATACCAACTGACCGGCCTTGGCGTAGTAAATCGGTAAGAGCCCTTATTGCTTGCTACCTGCAAAGCAATGAAAGTCGGTATGCTGTTGCTGGTAGGAAAAAATTCGCGCCCTAAGGGTAACAGAATTGTAAATGATGGCTCGCTTACTCGAGCGAAAGTTCGATACACCGTCGACAGACACCATCCGGTTCGGAATGCTCCCAGACAAGTGGTTGACTTCAACCTGTATGGTGAACTAGTTCGCTACACATGATGAAGGCGTTCGACATTTCCAAAGGTTATTATCCTCAGCTTGTATAGCTGCGGACGTTTTACTGTGAATTTTCCGCTGCCCTGACAGCGGTCTTAACACGAAATGATCTCTTGCCGGGTGGCAGTTTTTGAGGTCATGAGATGAAAAGCTCGACAGTTGAAAAAGCCACGACATCCGTCGGTATCATCGGTTTCGGCGCATTTGGGCAGCTGATCGCCAAACATTTGAATCAGAAATTCGAGTTGCTTGCATATGATCCGTCACCACACCTGGGAGAAGACGTGTCGAAACTCGGCGTGAGCTGGAGACACGTGTCGAGGAGATCGAGAAGACATGCGAGAGATGCGGAAACTTCGCTGGGGCGAGTACCTGCCGCGAACACTTAGAAAAGAGATGCCGGAACATGTCAAACAGCTCACAACCTGGAGCAAAAAATTTGCTCGGCTGGCCTCACTTGATGAGTTGAATGAGCTTCGTGCGGTTTCCGAAAGGCTCCCTCATTGCAACTTCGTCATCGAGGGGATGATCCATAATATCGAGTGCCGATGGAGCATGGGATCTGACATCCTTCATATCCAACCCACCCTACTGGTTGGCGAGCCCGGCGTCGGCAAAACAGCTTTTGCAAAGGCATCCTGTAGAGCTCTCGGCCTCTACGTGCAGAGCGCAAATGTCGGCGGCAAATCTGAAAACCACCTGTTTGGTCTTCCCATCGGATGGAGTTCCGCGCATGCAGGGATCGTGACGGATGCGGTGGCAACGGCACGGGTCCTTAACCCAGCGATCATTCTCGACGAAATCGACAAGACGCATGCGAGCCGAAACGGAGACACCGCTGGCGAACTTCTGGCATTGCTCGAGTCCTCTGAGGCTAAACGATTTCGAGAGAAATACCTGGCTGCTGACGTCGACGCCTCCCACGTGAGTTGGATTCTGACAGCGAATGATCTGAGTTGCGTTCCTGCGCCTCTTCTCAGCCGCTGCACAATCTATGAGATCCCGCCGCCAACGCCGGAGCAACTGCCTGCGATCATTCAGAGCCTGGTGGGCGAATTTGCTGCTGATTTTTGGTTGAGAACTGAGTTCTTTCGGCTGGATCTCGGCGACATCGAAGCTCTGGTAGGCACCTATGAGCAGCACAGATCAGTGCGAGTTCTGAGACGGTTGCTGCGGGGTCTCCTGCATCAAAAGACCAAAAACCACTCGTGGAACTAATGGAATCCACGAGGGCCCATGCATGCGAACACTACTAAATGGGAAAGAAAAGATGCTAAGAGTTATTGTTTATGTAAACCAAACTCCAATCGCGGAAGCCCGCGCTGGAAACATGACTGAGCTTGCGGATATCTCCGATTAAAAGGTCAGAGTATTCGAAGACGAAGCACCACATTTCGACATCCCGGCAAAGGATGTCACCGGCTGGATCAAGGGGGACACACGCCGTAGCAGCGTTTGGTATTTGGTTCGAAAAATCGCCGAGTTGGCAATTCGGGAAAATGAAACAACGTCTGACAATGAGCAGGGTGTGCCGCCAGATGACACCCAACAAAACGAAAAATGAGGAGTCGGAACCGGTCTCCCGTCCTTCGACACCATCGCAAACTACTCGCACTGAAGTACGAGGATTGTTGCAGAATTAGAGCCTCTCCTGAAGCAGCGCTCGCACGTCCGAGAACTGGCTTTTCCGGGGCAATGAAATACAATCAAAGTTAACGAATTGCCCGAAAGCTTCAGATACAGACGGGAATGGGAATGTCAGAAGAAAGGCCCAATGAAACTACCGGAGAATTCGAGAAACGCTGCGAGGTAGGCGCCATCACGGTGGCCTTTCTCCTCGTCAAGGCGGCTCTGTTTGCCTCAGAGGAAGGGCTAACGCGAAAAAGCATGAGCGCTGATGAGTGGGGAGAACTCGCCCCAAAGCAGCTCAAGAAGGGGCAAGTGTCGCCGTTTTTGAAATGGCGCGATGGGCTGCTAGCAGCCCACAGCGGACCTTCATTTTGCGCCCTCGTTTACGGGATCGTGAGGAAAACAGTCGTTTACAAGAACGCAATCTCAGATTGCAAAACAAATCGGCAGAAATTGTTGTCCGGTGCCGGTTCCCTGCTGCATAGTCGGATCAACCTGATTGCCGGAGTTCAGAAATGCCCCAAATTAGCCGACGTAGATTCTTGAGAACAGGGATTGCAGGCGCAACCGCCTTAACGCCGCTCAGCGGTGCGTTCGGCCAATCCAATTCGCTATCAGATTTGGGGACGGCAATCGTACCACTTCCTACGGTGACGGTTTACACAGCCAGAGAAATAGTGACGCTTGATCCGGAAAAGCCTTCGGCAGAAGCCGTCGCCGTCGTGAACGGTCGTATCCTCTTGGTCGGAAGCCTTGAGGACGTTCAAGGCATCTTGAAAGGGCAGCGCCACACAGTTGACACAACGTTTGCCGACCACGTCATTATGCCGGGATTTATTGCCCAGCATGACCACCCACTTCTGGCGGCGCTCACGATGTCTTCGGAAATCCTTTCGATCGAGGACTGGGTTTTGCCCTCTGGCACAGTTCCTGCCGTAAGGGACAAAAACGACTTTATCAACCGGCTAACCAATGCGGTTGAGCAACGTACCGATCCGTCTGAACCAGTCGTTTCATGGGGGTATCACCCTGCCTTTTTTGGTCCGCTTACGCGGGAGGAACTTGACGCTATAAGTTCAACCCAACCAATCCTTGTCTGGGCACGGTCTTGTCATGAGATGATCCTGAACAGTGCCGCATTGGAGATGGGAGGTGTCACGCAGGACATCATCGACGCGTTTACCCCGACGGAGCAGGCCCAATCCAGAATTTTGGAAGGCCGTTTTTGGGAGCAGGGCCTGTTTGCGGTGCTGCCTTTCATTGCGTCGCTCGCCGCGACACCAGAACGATTGCAGTCAGGTTTGGAACTGACCCGCGATTACATGCACGCCAAGGGTATCACGATTGGCAACGAACCCGGTGGCATTCTCGCCAAACCCGTTCAGGACAGCATCAATGCTGTTATGTCCAGCCCCGACATGCCCTTCCGCTGGTCCTTCATGCCAGATGCAAAAACCTTGGTTAGCACCTATCCCGATGATGCTCAGGTGATCGCCGAGACCGAAAAACTGGAAAGCTGGTATGGGGGGATGACCAGCCTTGCGCCCAAGCAAGCCAAGCTGTTTGCAGACGGCGCAATCTATTCGTTGCTCATGCAAGTGCGTGATCCATATCTGGATGGCCACACTGGCGAATGGATGATGGACAAGAGCCTATTTGATCGCGCATTCCGCATCTACTGGGATGCAGGTTACCAAATTCATGTGCACGTGAACGGAGACGCTGGACTTGATCGCGTTCTGGACGCGCTTGAAATGAATCTGAGACGCAATCCGCGCTATGACCATCGGACCGTTCTGGTTCATTTTGCAGTCAGCGCAGAAGAACAGGTTCAAAGGATTTCGGAGCTTGGAGCCATCGTCAGTGGCAACCCATACTACGTCACCGCCCTTTCAGACCAATATTCTTCTGTCGGCCTCGGGCCAAAAAGAGCGGACGCAATGGTACGTCTTGGCGATGTTTCGAGGGCGGGGATCTCCTGGTCACTGCATTCCGATATGCCAATGGCACCAGCCGATCCTCTTTTCCTGATGTGGTGTGCCGTAAACCGCGTGACGTCCTCAGGTCGTGTTGCAGGCCCAGATCAACGGGTGGGTGCGGAGAAAGCGCTTCGTGGTATCACGATTGAAGCGGCCTATTCGCTCAAACTTGAAGACGAAATTGGCAGTATTGAACCCGGAAAGCGCGCCAATTTCACCATTCTCGACGATAGTCCTCTTTCAGTGGACCCCATGAAAATCAAAGACGTTAAAGTATGGGGAACCGTCATGGAAGGTCGGGTGCTTCCGGTGGCAAAACCCGAGAGGAAGGCCTCAGTGGTGCCTATTAGATATGACTTCGGCTTTACAGACACCGATTTCGCGCGAGCAACTTTTGAGCATGCGCTTAAAGTTGTTCACTCGCATCTCTAATTCTGCACTTAACGCGCGGGAGAGAACGAGAGTGATCCTCATGGCGTCCGCTCTTCTGGACTTGCAGTCGAGTTTCACTGTGGTTTGACCAAATGTACGCAGTCGGCCGACATCAAGGCTTTGCAACGTCTGCTTCCTGCGCGTCGCAGACCTTCGCGAGAATCCAAGGTTCCTTAGGGAGGCCCTTTGCGGGTTGAGCGCCGCAAGAGGCCATAACCGCTACGACTACGCCAAAAACTGATTGAATTCATCGTTGCGGCAGACAATCGCGCAGCGCAGAACTATGACATACTCACAGGGCGGTACTACTCCGACATTCTTGGGTACGTGAACCCACGAACGACCTTTTCGAACTATTCAATCCTGTTTAGCCCTGTACTGCCAATCCCAGATCCAGGCTTTGGCGTCACGGTCGGCGGCTATCTGACGGATCAGATTTACGCGTTAGGGGTGGTCAGCGACGCCATTGGGTCTCTCACAGACATCGAGTGGTTTTCCGGGGGTAGCGAATTTTACAAATACGCCGAGATCGGCTGGACGCCCGAAAAATCCAAACGATTTCTAACAAACGTTCATCTGGGGATGTTTCACACGGATGCGCGCCAACAAGTTGGCGTACCGGAAACATATGGAGCCACACTTTCTGCCAACCATACATTCGACAACCAACTGATGATCTTCGGACGGCTGGGATGGTCCAATGGCGGCGGTGCGCTGGCCAGGCGTGCAGTCAACGCAGGCTTGATGTGGCGACCTGGCACCTATGATGATCTCTTTGGCATAGCGGCCACTGTTGCCGACCTGACGACACCAGGATTGCCCAATCAAACGACACTTGGAGCTTTCTACCGTCTGGACCTGGCCGACAATCTGGCACTGACGGCAGACGTGCAATACCTGAAAAATCCCGGATCAAACTCGAACGACCCGCTGGTCTTGGGACTGAGGCTGAGGGTCAATCTTTGATGCATACCGGTTAGCAGTTTCCGTTCGGGCTTCATTTTGGCCGGAACGGGCGGGGGCGGCAAGTGAGTGAGTCGCCCCCAACTATTTTTGATGGCAGACCTTTTCGGTCTCCTTATGATCACTTCAGACTTTATGTAGGAGCTTTAGTGTCATGGCGCGATACATCTACGGTTTGGTTATTTTGCTCTTTGCTGCGGCGGTTTCGACGTCAAACGCTGTTCCAGCGTACGCACAGAACGCGGCGAGTGAACAGGAACCTGCTGAGGTACAGCAAGAAGATCTCTTAACTCAGGTTGCCGACAAATCAATTTCTGCCGGTGACCTGGAGATACTGCTTGTTCCGCTGACGACTGATGAGCTTTCGGAAATTGCTGTTGCCTGGCAAGACCATGTTCGCAACCAACTTGAAGAAATTGCCCGTATCAATCTTAGCCTTCAGGCCGGAAACGAAGCGCAAGAAGATGACCTGAGATCACAGCTTTCTTTGATAAACGACACTGGCACTGTAATTTTGGATAATTACACACTGGTCTTGAACGAATGGGCCCTAAAGGGTGCCGCCGAAGAAGACCTGAAACCGCATACCGATTATCTTTTAGCGCTCAAAACTGGCGTGCTTAAAACAACGGATTTACAGACGTTATTTCACAACGCTCTCCAATGGTTGGTTTCCTGGGAGGGAGGTGCTGGTCTACTATTGGCTGGGTTGGGTGTTTTGGCTGCTGTTTGGGTTATGATGTTTGTCGCCAAAATGGTGCGTCGTTTAACTGAGCGCGGTCTTGAAAAGATACCTACAATATCGCGGATGCTTAAGAAATTCATTGCGACCGCAGTGTTTTGGGCGGTCTTTATTCTCGGCATTCTGGTTGTGCTTGCCTTGTTTGGTGTGAACGTCACTCCTTTGTTTGCAATATTTGGTGGTTTGTCTTTCATTCTTGGCTTTGCGCTTCAGGAAACGTTAGGCAATCTCGCCAGCGGTCTGATGATTATGGTTTTAAAGCCATTCGATACCGGAGACTATATTCAGGTTGGCGGGTCATCTGGTTTTGTTGACGAGATGTCGGTCGTTTCGACAAAAATCCGAACCTTCGACAATCAGATTATCATTGTGCCGAATAGTAAGATCTGGGGTGACGTAATCACAAATGTCAGCGCATCTGATGAGCGTCGCGTCGATCTGGTTTTTGGGATCGCGTATTCAGACAATGCTGCTCACGCAATCGATGTTCTGAAGGAATTGGTCGCAAGACATGAACTATGCCTGAAATCGCCTGATCCAGAAATATTTGTTGGTGAGCTTGGCGACAATTCAGTCAATATCTTTTGTCGACCGTGGTCCAAGTCTGACGACTACTGGACTGTCTATTGGGACCTCACGGGACAAGCCAAGGAGCGGTTTGACCAAGAGGGAATATCAATACCGTTCCCGCAGCGCGATGTTCACCTGATCCCAGTGGAAGGAGCAAAGACATGAGAGCATTAGTAATATGGGTGATGTCCTTTCTGCTTCTTTGCTGTGTAGCCTCGGCCCAGTCAGAAGAAATACTGCTGCCGCAGCAGGAGCGAGAAGATCCCGAATTCATAGCACCGGTTATTGTCGATGGGGATGAGCTTTTTGTCGTCCGCGGATCCAGCGCATTGCCCGCAACGGACAGGGCCGCAAAGATTGAAGAAAGAATTGCTCAAGTCGCGGATAGATCAGAGAGCAAAACGGTCGACATCCAAATCTCCCAGGCTGAATTTGGACAACTCGTACGCGTGGACGGCCATATGGTCACTATTACCACTCAGGCTGACGCCGACCACGAACAGATGGACATTGAAGTTCTGGCCGGGCTGCAAGCAGAGGCCATCGAAAATGCCATTTTAAAGTACCGGGAAGCGCGATCCAGCGAAGGCCGCGTTGACAGCGCCTTGGCCGCTGTCGCTTGGACGGCGTTGTTTGCACTGGTGTCATACTTCTTCTTTGCCAAACGGAAGACGTTTCTGGGCTACGTCAGAAACAACTTGGAAAAGAGAGCGGAAAGCGTCGAGGAAGCTACAAAGTCAATCCTACGAAGCAGGGCAATCGCATCTATCATCGTTTATTCAATTCATGCTTTGATGTGGGTGCTGTTTCTGTTTTTTCTCTATTACTACCTGTCCTTGGTTTTGCTGTCTTTCGCGGAAACCCAGGCCATTGCTCAAGTTCTACTAAAGTACGTAAGTGAGCCATTGATAAATGTTGTGCTGGCTGTCGTTGGGTACATCCCAAATCTGATCATGCTGGTAATTATTGCGGCCTTATGTCGATTTGCGATCCGAGGCCTCGACCTGTTCTTTGACAACCTGGAGAACGGTGCATTCGAAATCAAAGATTTCGAGGCGCACTGGATCGCGCCGACAAACATGCTGTTCAGGGCTTTAGTCATCGTGATCGCACTGGTGTTCGCTTACCCATACATTCCGGGCTCAGGTTCCCGGGCGTTTCAAGGCCTGACAATTCTTGCCGGTATCATGGTCTCGTTGGGATCTAACACAGTTGTATCGAACATGATGGCAGGTCTGTTTGTCATCTATCGGCGCAGCACGAATGTTGGTGATCGAATAATGGTCGGAGACAAGATTGGGGACGTAACCGAAATCAAACTTATGGAAACACTTATCAAATCCATCAAAAACGAAATGATCAGTATTCCAAACGCTCAGTTGTTGAACTCAGAGGTCGTGAATTATTCGCGCAAAGTCGATGGTCGAGGTCTTCTCGTTCACACAACGGTCGGGATCGGGTACGAGGAGCCGCCAAAAAAAATCACGGCAATGTTGATAGAGGCGGCTCATCGCACACAGAGTTTGAAGAAAAACCCGGAGCCCTTTGTACTTTGGACACAGTTGGCTGACTATGCCATCAATTACGAAATTAACGCATACACATCTCGAGGATCGAGTTTGCCAAAGATTCTGTCTGATCTACACCAAAACATCGTGGAAGTGTTCAACGAGAACGGTACGCAAATTATGACACCGTCCTACATGGCTGACCCGCCAAGTCCTAAGATTCCCACTGAGGAATGGGATGGAAAGCTTGCTCATATAGCGGAGTAAAAGAATACCAAGTCCACTCTGGGTCTACTAAACCCCGCCCTTGCAGGTTGTCGGATTAGTTTGATTGATCCAGAGCAATGGGTAGGATTAATGCAATAGTTTTCAGAACGTTTTGGGGTTCCAGATGATCAATTGGACATTTACCGCAATAGTAACGCTTCTCGCGAGTGGCGCTGTTGCCGCTGGTATGGAGCCGTGGGGTGAGTTCGGCGGCTGGAAAATTTTGATCGACCCCGAGAAAGGAAATGGCTGCCTCGCGTGGAAGCCCTTCGAAGACGACATGACAGTTGAAATTGGCGTCGCACCCAATCAGGCTGGCGGTTTCTTTGCCGCCTACAATCCGGCCTGGGTTCAGATTGAGGACGGATCAACCGGTATCGTGAACTTCGATTTTGGTGACGCAAAGTTTGAAGGCGAAGCCGTAGGTGTTTTTAAAAATGGCGTCCCCGGGGGTTACGCCTTTTTCGACAACCCTGCGTTTGTAACCGAATTCGGCAAGCGCCAAAGCGTCACGATAATTGGTGAAAGTGGAGCCGAAGTAGAACTTGATCTAAGTGGGTCCTCAAAAGCCATCGAGGCCGTTTTGGCATGCCAGGCAGAACAGCCTGAACCACTAAAGAAGTAGGTCGTGACCGACTATTTCAGTTGATTGATGTCTGGCACGCACGGTTGCCTGTCTGCTGGCATCGCATCAGCACCTTCCGGAGCCTTGTTTCTGGACCCACCCACATCCAACTTGAACTTCGGTGACGAAAGTTGGCCAGTCACATCAAACGGCCAGGCGCTACGGGATAACGGTTTGCCAACTCGACGAGGTTCTGCCCTGATCGCAATGAAATCTTTGACCCAATCCACTTGGCCCTTGGCCACTAATTGAACAGAACCGGTTTCAACCACGATAGAATCTGAGCTTACCCGGCCGGCTTCGATGTTAATTGGTGCTACAACGCATGTTATGTCCGTGTAACCTTGACGGAGTTCCTCTGAAAACAGCCAAGGGAAAACACCAAGCCCTGCCAACTCCAGAAGGCTGGTGCTGACATAGCCTTGTGACATCGATAAAGAAGCAGTGCCGCGCATGGAATTCACAAACGCAATGCCAGACGCGGTATTGCCTGAAACGTTAAACTCACCACTCAAATGTCCATAGGCATCTATCCCGATACCCAGTTCATCGAGAATCTCTCCGAATTCCCATCCTGAGGTTGACCCCGACAAGGAGAGCCAATCAGGTGAGTCAATCAGATCCATCACTGCCCGTAGGCTGAAGTTTCCACCGCCATATGCCATCTGGAGCGGGCCAAAATCTACGGTCCCTTCTTTTGCAGACAATTGGCTGGAAACAGAAGTTACGCCTTGTTGGCCAACAATCTCCTTAAAGTCGATCTGTACCTCGACGTCAGCCTCTCTCAGTACGCGCTGCACATCCAGAAGATCGGCTGGCTTTCCTTTCTCCTTTGGTAAAACCAGGGGCTGTACGTTGGTTTCCTTCGGCAGAACCAAGGGCTGTACGTCGGTTTCAGGATCTTTTGAAGCGTCGCCTACCAAGCTTTTAAGCTGGTCCAGCGTAGCGGTCAGGTTTTTTAGATCGTCTAAATCGAGCCTTTTACTCGCAACGTTTCCGCGAATTACAGAAGCGCCCTCGGGAAATTTTGCATCCAAAGCGGCCAGAAGGTGTGACGAACCGGCTTCAAACTCGATTGAGGCAGTGAAGTCCTCGCCCTGCTTCGACGTCACTGCATCGACGGCAAGTGCGCCAATCTCGACAGGTTGCAATTTAAGCGCAGTCAGAAAACTAGCTCCGTCGCTGACATCCAGTTCCACGTCAAAATCAAGGCCTGACAGCCCTTTCAATTCGCTGACCGATAGCGCGAGGTCAAGCGCCCAAATATCTGTGCCATAGGTGGTTGCGTTAAACCTGTTGAGCGAAACAGGCCCTCCTTCATTGGACAAGCTGAAGTCGGCATTTATGCCACCGAGCTGATCGACAAAATCTTCATCCATATTTGGCATAATCAATTTGGCCGGCCCGTTGAGTGTGCCTTCGAAAGTCACGTCCTGAAGCTGAAGCAGGTCGAGAATTTCGCCGTCGGCCTTTAGAATTGGGTCCTCAATGGGTCCAGCCTGTAAGGCGATGCCCAGCATCGCAAGCCGACCATCGGGCATGCGGCGAATGCGTTCGATAGAGGCTGGCCCGATCACGTCCAGGCCTTGATCAAATGCGTTAGTTTGGAACAGAAGTTTCTCGAACTCGAAAGACGCAAGTGATCCTACCATGTGCATTTCAAAGGCTGTGAACTTCAGCTCCTGGAAACTCTTTGCAGCGTTCGGCGGCTGCCCTTCAGAAAAAAGCCGCGCGTCGAATAACAGATCAACGCCCCGAGCTGTGTAGAGGTCTTCTATCGACCCTTCAGCTGTAAGTTGCTGTCCTTCCTCAAGGTTTACGGTGGTCGTAAAGGTCTCGATTTTCAGAGCATCCTGAGAAACAAGCTCTGCTTGCAACTGGCCATTCCCTTCCAGAACTCGCTCCAGCCCAATGACTTCAAGAAAGTCACCGAACTCACCAGTGTCCATCTGCAAGATGGCACGATAGCCGCCACCCTCGTTTTCCAAAAATGGATCGCCGTCATAGCTTACTGTCATTTCGCCAAAATTGGCACGCGTCGTAAATGATGCGCCATGAGGATAGTCACCCTCGATTTCGAAACTTTGACCGTTGACGGAGCCTATTCCCGAGACCTTTGTTCTTTGCCCTTGGTCTACCTGTTCCAGAGCGAGAGACTGGAGGTCAAACACGAACGAAAAGCCAGAGGTTTGATCATCAATGTTCAACCCAATGGATGTGAAAGCTACATTCTTGTCGCTCAGGAATGAAAGGATCCCGCTACCTTCTGGGTCACTCTCATTGGATCCGCCTGTCTCAGCTATAGCCTCTTGATTGTCCTCTTCCGTGGCGTTTTCGGGTTCAGGTTTTGGCGTCGGTCGGCCTTTTCGCCAACTTGTAGTGCCGTCAGCAGCTGTAAGGAAATTCGCCTTGAGGCCGTCAACGATGAGGTTGTCAAAGTGCAGACGCCGATTGGCCAAAGCAGCAACATCCAATTCCAGTTCCAGAAGGTTCAATTCTGCAAGAGATGTTTCCGGCATTGTTTGGCTCGGGATAACCACTCCACCGACGTAAATGTGGGTAATGCGTCCAAGCGCGATACTTACATCGTCATTGACCACAATCGGTTGTCCGATTTGTTCAGAAAGGACTTTTTCGACCAGGTCACGTCGCATCCCCGAGAATAGCGGAGCAGCAAGTAGCAACCAAACAAATGCGATTGTTGCAAACACAAGTAGTACGACAATCCCAATTGTTCTAAACAGCCAAGTCCTCATGTATCCCCCTGTCGTCGCCTACGCCGTTTTGTCTATCTGCAATTCAGCGTTCGCCAATCTGCTGGACTAGATGGGCACATAATTCGGTTCGCGCGCGCCGCGCATTTCGTGCTCATCGGTCCAAAGCCGCCAGGATACGAGCATCCCGCTCGTATGGGTCCTCGCGGAAATGAACGACCCCGTCTTCAACCCACGCTGTCCAGTATGTCAAAAGAACTGGCATTGGCTCAGGTAGATCAACGCGCGTTGTCTTCCCGCTAACCAGAATGGACTGCATCTTCTGTCGGCTCCAATCTGGCTCTCCCTCCATCAGAAGGCTCGCGAACTCGAACGGATACTCAAGGCGAACGCAGCCGGAACTGAGATTTCTCTCGTTTCGGTCAAAAAGGGTTTTGTCGTTTGTGTCGTGCAAATACACAGCGTATTTGTTTGGAAACATGAACTTAACCAAACCCAACGCATTGTCTGGGCCCGGTTGTTGAACCAGGGTCACGCCGGGGTTTTTCGCCCCCCAGTTTACAGCGTTTGCGGGGATTGTCTGGCCATCCTTGTTCCGAACAACATAGTTGTTGCGTGTCAGATAGGCTGGATCCTTGCGGATGCGCGAAAGTTTGTCTTTATGAAAAATCGAGGCGGGAACGGTCCAGGTGGGATTGAATTCCATGTACCTGATTTCGTCTCGGAACACTGGGGTCTTTCGATAGGCTGACCCTGTGATTGATCTAGTGGTCCAAAGCGTGCCATCCGATGTGACCAAATATGTGCGGGCTCCTGCAATGTTCACCAGCACGAATTCGTCGTCGACTTCCCGCATAAGCCAGCGGCCACGTTCCAAGCTGAGACGCAGCTTGTTAATGCGATCTTCCACCGGTTTGTTTAGCGATGCGAACGTCTTACCGCCAATGACCCCATCGGCTTCTAATCCATGTCGACTCTGAAAAGATTTGACTAATCTCAACAATTTATCGTCGTAAACCCAAGCTGGATTTATGCCGTTTTCGCCATCTTCAGAAGAACTGCTTGTTTCAACGTAGCCTTCTGCCGCCAGCCTTACGCGCAGCTCAGCGACAGCAGGGTCCACCATCTCTGGTTTAAGAACGGTTTCATCCGAAACATTGGTCCAACCGCCCTGTAAAGCAATGGCCCTATACTTACTCAGTGCTTCGACAAGCATCGTATACTGCGCATTGTCGATATCGATGCGTTCGATTAACGCGCTAATACCTTCACCTTGAAGAAACTGATTTAGGACAACGGCTGGGTCTTGTTGAATTACCGGTTTTGAGAAGTTCCAATCGTCGTCCAGTGCATTTGGGTCGACTTTCCCAAACACCAAATGATGAACCAGTTTCACAGCAGCGTCAGTTGCCAGAATATCGAACAATGCTTGATTAGAGACATCCCCACTTTGGGCGGCCTTAAATGCGGCTTGAAGCTCCGCTAAGTCAAAGTCTTCTGGTCTGAAACCCTGTTCTATTGCACTATCCAACTCATCAAAGAGTTCGTCTGACAATTCATCGCGTGTCCACGCAGGAGTAAAGTCCCTCTCTTCGTAGAAACGCGGCACTAGGATTTCAGCATCCAAGCTCTTTCTGTCAGGTAGCGTGCTACTCACGTCCAACTTGGCACCGAGTAGAGAAGCAATCTGCTCTGATATCTCGTTTGCGACACTTGGGTTGGGGAATATTGTTACCAATGCAGTTAGCGAAATCGCGACTAACGACTTAACGTGACCCACCAATACCTCCTGCGGTTTCGCGCTATATGCTGTCTCTATGTGGGAGGATACTCATACATAATGTATAATCAAATCGTAATTTATGATTTTAGTATGGCCATTTGATTGGAGGGTTCGAGTGCTGTGTGTATATGCAGGGGATTGACGCTGAACGTCCAAACGATGCTGTGGACGAGGCGGCCCTGTTGAATCTACTGTCATTGCAGTATCGACGGAGTTGGGCGGGTTATGGCGACATTTGTATTGGTCCACGGAGCGTGGCAAGGGGGATGGTGTTGGGCTCGCGTAGCCGCCCTTCTGCGCAGGGACGGCCACGACGTTTTCACCCCGACACTGACAGGGATGGGTGAACGTGCTCACCTCGTTAGTGACGAAACCGATCTGGCCATGCATATCGAGGATGTCCTAGGGGTAATCACGTGCGAAGAACTCTCTGACATTGTTTTGTGCGGTCATAGCTATGGCGGCATGGTTGTCACCGGAGTGGCGGATAGAGCGCCCGATCACATTCGCTCACTTGTGTACCTCGATGCGCTCGTACCGGGCGATGGGCAGGCGGCCTTGGATGTTTTGCCTGCGGATATCGCGGCAGGGCTTCGTGATAGTGCCGCCGATGGTAAAGTCGCGCCGGGCCCAGCGGAGGCTTTTTCGGTGAATGGAGCAGACTGTGCGTGGGTGGACCGCCGAAATGTCGCGCAACCACTCAAGACATTTGAGCAACCGATGCAACTGGTGAGCGGCGGAGCCGAGGTGGTAAAGCGGACCTACATCTATGCCACCGGCTGGGTCCCAGGGCTTGGCCAACCGTTTTTTGAGCGATACCAGTATCAGTCGGGGTGGACGGCGATTTCGGTGCCATTCGGGCACTACGTGATGATCGATAGGCCTGAAGACTTGGCCCGAATTCTAATGTCCGCAATTTGAACGTGGCCGCCGATTCCTGAACGAGTGGGCAGACAGCGAAATCGCCCGTATTAGAATGGTTATTGCTTCCATTCCGATTGTCCTACTTCAACCACCGCTTCAGGGGAAGATGTGCCGCAGCGCCGCAGGTTGTCCCGCGTCTCAACTGATCAGCTGGCATTGATCTCAATGCACCAGCTTCGGGCGGCTCCTGACCGTACAGCTGGAATTGCACAGTTCGGTTTTTGTATGTCCGCTTAGGGCTGGAAGCGGC
This sequence comes from Ruegeria sp. CDSA033, assembly GCF_059612305.1. Classification (NCBI taxonomy): domain Bacteria; kingdom Pseudomonadati; phylum Pseudomonadota; class Alphaproteobacteria; order Rhodobacterales; family Roseobacteraceae; genus Ruegeria; species Ruegeria sp. CDSA033. Next base: position 15,002 of record NZ_JBXWQI010000037.1, read on the forward strand.
AGTCCTCAAGCTTCACGGGGGCCACGACCATGGCATGGGACCAACCAAAATTTGCACTGTGCGAAATTAACTTTGAATTCGAAATTTAATGGGTGGCTAGGGTCAGGACTCATAGCCAATAGATAACGAGTGCTGCGAGGGCGATTGCTGACAGGAAGACCTTCGGGCAC
>NZ_JBXWQI010000038.1:0-14864 GCF_059612305.1 Ruegeria sp. CDSA033
GGTGCCCGAAGGTCTTCCTGTCAGCAATCGCCCTCGCAGCACTCGTTATCTATTGGCTATGAGTCCTGACCCTAGCTGTCGTTGAATGGCAAAACTATGTGTCGCCCGACACTTTGATGTCAGGCGACACATAGTTCTGCCACCAGCGACAGAACCTTTCCATTTTCGCCTCACTTCCTTCATCCAGCACCTGGATCAATTTCAATGATCCTGACTTCCCTTTTGGGAAAATCAGGACTGATTTGCAGATCAGACGCCGAAGGTGCCTGTTCCTGCTGATCTGTCACGTGGCGAACGCGGATTGGGGGCGAGGCAATGCTATTCGACAATGGTGGTGCGGCCCGCAGGCGCAGCCGAGGACACGGTGTTGTCTAATAGGGTTGCCCGAGGGGGAAGGCAGCGTCTTACCCCTGATGGCCCCAAAACAAGTGCGGCGGTGCGAGCTACGCCGTTACATTTAGCGCCAGAACACGTTTTTTTAAGAGAATGGGCGGATGCGGTCGTTCGCTGCGTACGCGAAGAGTGGCTCGGTTGAGGGCAGCGCCCTCACCCTGACGGCCAGTGGCGTTTGGCTTGTCCAAATCCCGCTGGCCCACAAAAAAAGTCGATGGCCAATATTCCCGATTCGTCTTGAGCTCCCCCCCCAAAAAAACCGTTGGCGAATCTATTAAACAATCAAACTACACTCTGGAGACACCAATGCGTAGGGCGGCCAGAGCGCCTGTTAGAAAGCAAAGGACTTCACCGATCGTAGTCACGATCCTGAACAGAACCGAAGCCAACAGGATTGTTTCTATTGGGGCAGTGGCACTTAAAAGAGCTATAAGAACGGCTTCGCGCACACCAAGCCCGCCCGGTGCGCCCGGGGTTATGTAACCGGCGATCCATGCTGCAATCGCAGCCGCAACCATAAGTATTGCGGGTTGGGCTTCTACAAGGCTGCATAGCGTTGCGAAGATAAGGCCAAACATCAGCATAAAAGCCGTTGATAACAATACTGGGGACCAGAAGCGTTGAAACCAGTACTCAATGCGCCCGCTAAGGCGCATTAAACCTCTAAGGGTCAGACATATCGCTCCGGCCAGAAAAACAGTAGCAGCAAAGCCCGCAACTGTAGAGAACTTAAAATATTGTGCCAGATAGATCGGACTAAGCAGGAGCAATGCGCAGATCGCACCGATTGGCGTGATCGAAATTTCCATCGCAGTGGCACGGGCCAACGCGCTATCGCTTAGCGCTCCACCGCGCAACCAAATTGCCCGCCCCAGCAAATGGGCGACATTGCCAGGGATGTAGCGAGCGATTTGCGACGAGGTGAAGGAAATATAGGTCCGGCTGCGCGGCTCGTGCCCAAAACCGTTGATAATTCTGTGCCAGCCTTCGGCCAGGATAAAAAGCGATGCACCATAGCAAAGCGAGAGTATGACAAGAATGGCTAAAACGCCTTGAGTCGGTCGCCAAGCACCAATACTGGACCAGTTTTTCGAAAACTCATGTGCCAGGAACCACAGCGATGCCGCAATCAGCAAAAGACCTGCGAATTGTACTGTATGCCGCTTTACCCGTGGAAACTTCATACCCGCTAACTCTGGTGAAAGAGGAGCGTGGTTTCGTCAGGATAGGGTAAAGATGGTGTCAGGCCACGATGGCGATGAGCCTCAAGGCCGCAAGTGTCAATCGCTGCGCGGTAACGTCTGCGATGCGAGTTATCAAAGACGATGACCCCGTTTGGTGCCAATGAGGCAACTGCATGCTTCAAGCAGGCTTGACGTGCCCGCCCGTCGATGACGATCACATCGAAGGAGGCGTCTCCAGATTGCTCAATCGATTTAGCGTAGGTCTCAAAATTTTGGCCGACTTCGCCTGATTTACGCGACGCATAGATCGGGTCATCGGCCTTTGTTGCATCCGGCTCGACAAGACGCAGATCAACTGGCGCAAGTCCGGTCATAGTGTCGAGATATTGCCGCAAACGGGTGTGCCATCCTGCGTGGTGTTCAATACTCGTGACAGACGCTGCGCGCCGCGCGAGCCAAACAGTGCTTGCTCCGGCGCCATATTCAAAGACGCGGGCATTTTCCGTGCGGTCCAAAATGGCACTGGCTTCGTCGATGGCTTTGTAGCTCCACCACGGCACGTCCAGCGCGATCATCTTTTCCATGTCGTGAATTGCAGAAAGGCTGTGTAACCAATGAAACGCGCGGGAGTCTTTTTCGCGCTTTTTGATGGCATGCATGACACGGGTTTGTTCCAGAAGACTACCAAGGCCCTGCGCCATACCGACATATGTGTTTTTTGCTATGCGTGCAGCGACCATCTTCTTTCCTTTTGCCCTTTTTTCAATACAGCGTTCTGGGAGAGCGACAGATTTTTGCGATGCGCTCTTCCGAGATTGCTTTTCGGCTTGCAATGTCCTGGCACATATCAAAACTCCATACGGCCATGGCACTGCCGGGAGTTTCTGCAAATTTCGCGGCGTACTTTAGAGATATTCCGGTGTTTACGATGAAGCCAAAGAAAACAACAAGAATGATCCCCATGGGTTTGGCACTTAAGATCGGGGCCGTGACAATACGAGGTGTCAAACGTGCAATCCCGACAATCGACAGAGCTGCAACAAGCGGCCAGAGATCAACATGATAGCGTAACGTAACCGTCGCATAAGAGAGCGTGACAAGCGCCGATGTAGCCGTGCCAAGGACAAGCCCAGTCCAAGGACCGATGGCTGTGCGTCCCGCGGCAAGACCAGCAGTGGCAAAGAGTGCCCACACAGCCCACATAAAGACAATACCGCTTCCGGGACCTTCGATGCGCACCTTGCCAAGCCAGCTTTGCGTTGCCTTAAAATAGGCCTGCTTTGCGATTGCGTTTCCCGCAGGCATCACAGTCTCTGGTGGTTGAAACCCGTAAAGCGCCGCGTTTGGCGCAATCCTTTTCAGGTTGAAGCGGCCGTACTTTGTAAAGGCCGCCGCGCGTTCACTGTCGACCTGTTCAAAACCCCAAAAAGTCATGGCGTGTTGTATCGGGCCCTTGGCAAATGTGCCGTGTGTTGTAGCGGTGTCGCCAAACCGCATGGAGTTATATACTGTGTAGCTTGTACCGCCGACCCCAAGAAGAGTGAGCGCGATTAACACGGGCGCGATGGCCATTCGGCGCTCTTGCCAAAGCAGGATCGCACTGGCCGCCAGAACCACAGTGAAAAGCCCGACGGCAACATTTGGTCGCGCATGGACTGAAAGTGCTGCAAGAACGGACATTCCAATGATCATCCGGCGCAACGGCAGCCCAGAGTAGACCACCTGCACCCAAAGAAAGACGACACCCGCAGTGAGAGCATAACTGACCGCAATGGGTTCCTGATAAAGGGACACGTTCGAGGCCATGATCAACCCCGGCCCGCCGGCCCAGACCGCAATTGCAAGGTATGTCGACCACAACGGTGCATTGCGTCCCGACGCGGGCCAAACGCTCTCCGCCACTTTGTAAAACGCTGCATAGTAAAGCGCACTGCCCAGCGTGCTCCAGAACCATATCGAAAACGGCCCCAAGGGCGTTGTTGCAATGTCAACAAATGGTGCGAACACCAGACGTGTCATAAGTGGAGCAAGTCCGTGATAGAGAAACCCAGTGCCGTCAGGTGTGAAATGTCCCTCATATCGTAATACACGAGCGGGCAGGTCGAGATGACCATCCAAAAATGCCAGGAACGCCTCGTCATAAAGGCTCCAGCCAAAGGACTTCACCTCCATTTGCGCCAAGAAACCAAAGATGAGCCAGCCATAGACCAAAGCGCCCATCACCGCGCTGATCAAAACTGCGGTAGCAACACGTCGTCTTTGCGGAATAGGAAGTGCGCGATCAGTCACTGACATGGGTTTCACGTCCGGACTCTTGCGTGTTTTCAGAGAGCGCCATTTCCAGCTTGCGCACGCGGGTCAGCGTGGCCTCGGCCAAGCGCCGGTTGGTGGATATCGTATCGCTTAGAAAGGCGACAAGAACCGTCACGTAGCCAGCCATCAAAAACACGCCACCCAGCACCAACGACTGAACATGCCCATCTCCTTGCCCTAACGCATAGAAATACAAAAACCGAGCGATTGGGGCTGCGCCAATTGCCAGCATGATCAACCCAGCCAAGAGGAAGGTTCGCAACGGCATATACATGACGCAACTGCGCAGGATCGTCACAATCTGTTTGCGGATGAACTGGAACGTGGATTTGAACAGACGTGACGGGCGTGTCGCAGAGTTTGTGCGCACGGGCACTGATTTGATTATCAACCCCTGCCTGCCTGCGTGGATAAGTGTCTCAATCGTATAGCTGAACCGGGTCATGACATTAATCTGCAAGGCCGCATCCCGCGAATAGGCACGAAATCCCGTCACCGCATCACTTGCATCGACGGCTGCAAGGCGACGGATCACAGAGCTGCCAACTCGTTGCAACAAACGTTTCGTCCTAGAGAACTCTTGATTGGTGCCGGGGTTGCGATCGCCTAGAACAATATCCGCTTCCCGGTCGACAATCGGGCGCACAAGGTCTGGAATCGAACTGCCGCAATACTGATTGTCGCCATCGGTATTCACAATGATGTCGGCCTGGGCTGTGAGCGCACTTTCGATTCCAATCTGAAAGCTATTGGCCAATCCCTTGTTGCCCTTTTGTTGAATGACGTTGTCAACACCAAGCCGTTTGGCAACTTCGACAGTGTTGTCTGTCGATCCGTCATCAATCACCTGAATCCAAACTTGACCGATACCGTCAATCCTGCGCGGGATACCCGCCACAACCTGCGGCAAGGTCTGTTCTTCATTGTAGCAAGGGATTTGAACGACCAACTTAAGGAGCTTTTGCCCCGGGGTGCGTGCGACATCAGACGATTGCATAGCAAAAGGGTCATGACCCTGCTCGAACTTTTGATACGTAATTGTCATGCCGATGCCCAAAAAACCCGTCGTTCCGTCGGGAAAACTCCCGTGGCGGTCCTTAAGAGTTGACAGATTAATGTGGCAGTAATTCGCCGAAATGTTGCCGTCCCTCGGACAATCCAACAGTCGATTATAGACAGGGCACAGCTGGCAAACAACAAAAGTTTTAATCGCGCACCTGTTCGCAGCTGCAGCGATCTTCGCGCCGCATACGCGCACAGCACGATTTTGCTAAGTCATCTTTGGGCTCGAAATATCAATTCATACATTCAGGCGATACGCTGCTTTGGAACCTAGGCCCCTTCTTGCTTGCCACTATTGTGAAAGCGGACATTCAAAGACCTTCGGGTAGAAGGTCCTCCGACGTAATCGTTAGGGACTTGGTGAAAAAATACGTTGGAATGGTCCAAACTGATTGAGATCCAATCCCCTCGGCCTAACCTTCGCACTTAGGCAGTGCTTGCCTCAGTACTTTGGTGTTTTTTGCGTATTTCCGAAACATAATTGACAATTTTGGACGCTGTTTTACAAAATCGGCCATGACGCAGCCAATAGATCGCAAGCTAGACATAGTTGTTTTGGTGAGTTCGCATTTTAATGTTTCGGCGACAACTTCTTTCGTGGATCCATTCAGAGTAGCAAATTACCTGACAGGTTCGGCTCGATTTTCTTGGACCTATGTCTCAGACCCTGGTGGTCCAATTGAATCCAGCAGCGGCTTGGTCGTTGACACTGCCCCATTGGCGGAGGTGGTGAGGCGCAAGCCTTGGATGGTTCTGGTGAGTACAAGTTGGACACCTGAGCGTCACGGGACACCTCAATTCAAGGTAGCCCTGCAGAAATGGGAATCGGGTGGAGCAATTGTTGGTGGTTTGGATACCGGCGCGATTGTACTTGCGACGGCTGGACTACTCAAAGGAAAGACCGCAACGGTTCACTATGAACACATCGACGCCTTTGCCGAAACGGCCCATGACACCACCGTGTCAGAGAACATGATTATTATGGATGGAAAGATTTTCACTTGTTGCGGGGGTTCAGCAGCAACCGATCTGGGATTGCGGTTTGTACATTCTGTCGCTGGTGAAAGTATCGCCAATGCATCTGCTCGATACCTTTTTCATCACAACGTGCGCGGTGAAGGCCAATCACAGAACCCCAAAGACTTGGAACCGCTGGGGTACGTCACCTCTGGGGTGGTAAGGGACGCGATCGATTTGATGGAGGCGCACTTGGAAGCCACTTTGTCGATCCCTGAAATATCAGCGAGGTTGAAGATTTCGCAACGACAACTTAGCCGATTGTTTCAGCAATATGTCCATAAGTCGCCGATTGAGTATTACCGCGACATTCGCCTTGATCGCGCGCGCGGATTAGTGACGCAAACTGAGCTTAAGTTCAGCGAGATTGCGGAAGCATCAGGGTTTAATGGACAGGTTCATTTCAGCCGGGCATACCGCAAACGATTTGGATTGACACCCAGTGCGGATCGCATTGAAGGCCGCACCCCGTTCGAGTTTCGCGCTTGGCCAATGTTCAAGCCTGACATCAAGTCCGAAAGTGTTGGGTAGCTTTTTGCATCGCTGTAAGCATCTTGTCGCGTTGCGCTGATAACTCTTCGGTACTTTGCCCCTGAGTTTGATCGTTAATGCCATCGACCAGTTTCTTGATGACATCCTCATCAAGACGAGGGTCGCCCAGGTCGTCCCACCAGCCATTGAATGTGTCTTTGAAATGGTCACAGAATGCCTGCAGGCCACCATCGCCTGCACCTAAGTGAAAAAGGGTTGTCGGACCCATCGCAGCCCACCGAAGTCCCGGGCCAGCCCACATCGCTTTATCGATGTCTTCGACACTGGCAACACCTTCGACCGCCATATGAACGGCTTCGCGCCAAACTGCGGCTTGCAAACGGTTCGCGACATGTCCTGGCATGCCTTTCTTGATCCGGATCGTGATCTTACCAATGTCTTTGTAGAAAGCTTCTGTGCGGTCCAAGACATCTGAACCGGTGGAATCGTTGATGGTCAATTCGACCAATGGGATGAGATGCGGTGGGTTAAATGGGTGACCAAGGATCAATTTTCTGGGATCGCGCCATCCCTCTTGCAAAGCTTCAAGCGTCAGGCCGGAAGTTGAGCTTGAAACTATTGCGTTAGGGTTCAACTCTGGCTCAATCCCGGCATAGGTCGAATGCTTGATTGGCAGTCTTTCTGGCACGTTCTCCTGAACAAATTGCGCGCCCTGGACAGCCGCCTCGGCGGTTGAAACGAAAGTGATAGCGTCGGGTGTGGCCCTATCTGTGAGGTTCAACTCGTCCAGTGCCGGCCAGGCTTTTTCGACATAAGAGCGAACGGATGCTTCGGTATTCGGATCGGGATCAAAGACCGTCACGCTACGACCCGAGGCGAGAAACAACGCGGCCCAGCTTGCCCCTATCACACCGGCTCCAAGAATGGCGGTTCTTTCAATTTCTGACATCACGACAGTCCCGGATTAAGGGGGGAGGCCGCCGTCAGGCCACCGTCCACCGTGAACAACTGGCCAGTTGCAAAAGACGAGTCGTCAGAGGCCAGCCACACAGCCATCGCTGCAATATCGGCAGGTTTGCCAAAGCGTTGGACCGCGTGGCGAGCCAGCGCGTCGGATTTGGCCTTTTCCGGGTCATGCGCGAGGTCAAACGCTGCATCCAGCATGCCCGTTTCAATCCATCCCGGGCAGATCGCGTTGCAGCGCACCGCTGGTCCGTGGTCCACTGCAATAGAGCGTGTGAGCCCATGCACAAACGCTTTTGACGCATTGTAGAGCGCCATCGATGGGTCCGCGGCATTGCCCGAGATCGAACCTATGTTGATGATCGAGCCACCTTGCGACATTTCTGGAATGAAGGCACGACAACAGTTAAAAACGCCTCGCGCATTTACGCCCATCACTAAGTCCCAATCCGCGTCCGAGCTTTCGGTCACAGTTTTTTCGACCTGAACGCCGGCGTTGTTTACAAGGATATCAGTCCCATCGACTATACTGACGATCTCTGCAACCGCTTCGGCGTCAGACACATCCAGTGTGTACCAAATTACGTTTTCTGGCAGATCATCGGGTTGAGGGCCGCGCCCGCAGGTAATGACAGTGGCCCCTTCAGCCATGAACGCCTCAACAATGCCCCGCCCAATGCCCTGCTTGCCGCCTGTAACAAAGGCCCGTTTTCCAGCCAACCGCATCAGTGTGCCACCATGACGTGACGGATCGCAGTATAAGCGTCCAATGCATAGACCGACATATCACTGCCTGTGCCCGAGCCTTTCATCGCGGCCCATGGCATCTCGGGGGTCGCGACCCCATGCGTGTTTACCCAGGAGAATCCATAGCGCAACTTGGACGTCATTTGCATTGCTCTCCCAACATCTCGTGTCCAAACCGATGAGGCCAATCCGTAAGGTCCGTTGTTGGCGATCTTCAACGCATCTTCTGCCTCGGAAAAACGAGAGACAGTTACAACAGGTCCAAACACCTCGTTGCAGGCAATCTCTGCAGTGTTGTCGACATTGGCAATGACTGTCGGCTGGTAGAAAAAGCCGTCTTCTTCGCCAGACGCCCCACCGGAAACGATTTCAGAGCTGCAGCGTGCGCGATCGACAAAACCAGCCACACGATCCCGCTGTGCCGCAGAGACAAGCGGGCCCATTTCCGTTCCTTCAGCTTTCGGTGCACCAGTCTGGATCTGGCCAACCTGATCGGCAATCGCAGCCACAAGTTTGTCGTAAACACTGTCTGCAACCATCACGCGGCAAGGCTGTGCGCAGTCCTGACCGGCATTGAAGTAGCTGCCATATCGGATCGTCTCGGCCACAGCATCGAGATCAGCATCATCAAAGACAATGACCGGCGCCTTGCCGCCCAATTCCAGATGAACGTGTTTAATTTTCTGGGAAGCAGCCCGCATTGCAGCCATGCCTGTCGCCGGAGAGCCCGTAACACTGATCCCTTCCATCTGCGGGCTGTTCATCAAGGTATTTCCCACGCCGAGCCCGCGACCATGAATCACGTTTAGCACGCCTTTTGGCAGAACATCTTGTAACAATTCTGCAAGTCGCAAAGTAGATAGCGGCGTGATCTCGGAAGGTTTCAACACCACCGAACATCCTGCTGCAATTGGTGCGGCAATCTTCCAGGACGCCATCATCAGCGGATAGTTCCACGGCGCTATGGCCGCGACAGGGCCAATGGGGTCGCGCCGGATCATCGAGGTATGACCCGCGACATACTCTCCAGAGGCAGACCCCATCATGGTGCGCGCAGCCCCGGCGAAAAAGCGAAAGACATCGATCGTCAGCGGCATTTCGTCATCATGAGTCGATGGCCAGGGTTTTCCCACATCCAAGCTCTCAAGTTCTGCCAACTCCTGGCTGTTCGCCTCGATAATTTCAGCTATGTGAAGCAATATCGCAGCGCGTTCCGCGGGGGTCGTACCCGAAAAGGTCTCAAATGCCTCTGCCGAACCGCGCACTGCCGCCTCGGTCTGTGCATCGCTGGCCTCTTTTACTGTGCATATGATTTCGCCTGTTGCAGGGTTCAGGATTTCCAACGCCTCTTCGGTACCTTCGACCAATTCGCCATTGATCAACATTTTCGTCTGCATAAGCGTCTCCTCAAAACCCAACCTGATCGCCGCCTTTTAGTGCGAGCCGCATGCGCGCTTCTGCTGGCGTCGCGACCGTAAGGCCAAGGTTTTCTACGATTGATCGGATGCGCGTAACCTGCTCCGCGTTAGATTTGGCCAACTCACCTTTGCCAATGAACAGGCTGTCTTCGAGACCAACCCGAAGGTTTCCGCCGCGCAATGCACTTTGGGTTGCAAAAGGCATTTGGTGACGGCCAGCGGCAAGGACAGACCATTCGTAATTCTCTGCCCCGAACAGCTTGTCCGCTGTGTTGTGCATGTGGGTTAGATGGTCTGCATCCGCGCCAACGCCACCCAAGATGCCGAACACCATCTGAATGAAAAAAGGCGGTTTGATCAGGCCTTGATCCACGAACCATTTGACGTTGTAGAGATGTCCAAGATCATAGCATTCGAACTCGAACTTGGTGCCATGATCACCACCAAGTTTTTCAATGGCGTAACGAATTGTTTTGAAGGTGTTGGGAAAGATGAAGTCCTCTGTCATCTCCAGGAATGGCTGTTCCCAATCATGCTGAAACTCGGTGTATTTCTGCAGCATCGGAAAGATGCCAAAGTTCATAGAACCCATGTTGAGAGATGCCATCTCTGGGCTAGTCGAAGTTGCGGCCAGCAGGCGCTCATCCATCGACATACCCAAACCGCCGCCGGTAGAGACATTCATCACCACATCAGTGGACTGTTTGATCACAGGCAGGAACTGCTGAAATAGCTCGGGTCGGGGGTCGGGTTTGCCGGTCTCTGGATGCCGTGCGTGCAAGTGAATGATCGACGCGCCGGCTTGTGCCGCTTCAATACTTGCTGTCGCGATCTCGGCAGGCGTAATCGGCAGATGTGGTGACATCGACGGCGTATGGATGCCCCCTGTGGGTGCGCAGGTGATGATGACGGATTTGGGCATCAGAGCTTCATCTGCTGCACTTGTGCAGACAGCCCCCCGTCCAGAACCCACAACTGGCCAGAGGCATACCGTGCTTCGTCGGAAGCAAGCCAGTTAACCAGGTTTGCAATGTCCTGTGGCGTCCCGTAGGTGCGCGTCGGATGAACATCGCGCACGGCCTGTTGCAGCGTTTCAATATTGCCGCCGCCGCCACCAGATCCATCTCCGTTGAAGAAGCTTTGCAGCATTGGGGTATCGATATAGCCGGGGCAGATGGCGTTTACGCGGATACCTTCGGGGCCATGATCGCAAGCCATTGCGCGGGTCAAAGCGTGTACTGCACCTTTGGTTGCGCAATAGGCCGCAAGGCCCGGATCAGCAATGAACCCATCGTAGGAGCCAAAATTGATGAGGCTTGCGCTATTCCCTGTCTTCGCCGCTTCGCGCATCAATGGGATGGCGTATTTCGAGGTCAGGAACGTGCCCGTGGAATTAACCGCAAAGCTTTGGTTCCATTCCTCCAGCGTGGTCTCTTCAACCGTTTTTTCGATCTCGATCCCGGCCGCGTTTACTAAGATGTCCAACTTTCCTTGTGTGGCGCGCACATGATCCATCGCCGCAACCGAGTCTGCCTCTTGAGTCACATCCAGCTTAACAAAATGACTGCCATCTTCGTCGTGCTGGTCTAACGATCCTTCCGGTGTGAGGTCAGCTGCAAATACTGTTGCCCCTTCTTTTAGGAACCGCGCGACAATTGCACGCCCGATGCCACCGCGCGCGCCGGTCACAAGGGCAATTTTTCCGTTCAGCATCATTGGCTTCAATCCTTCAAAGGCGGATAGCGGTAGCGACTCGCGGCCACCGTCCAATCCAAGTTGTTGCGGACATATTGCTGACTTGCATCAGATGGTGGGTTGTAATCCCATGGCTCGCTGGCACCTGCTTCCATCGCGGCATGTAACGCGCGGCGTGATCTCTGCGTGGCGATAATCTTCTTTCGCAATTCACTACCGTCCCACCGTTCCGCGACTTCGGCTGCAAAGCGGGCTGCCGGGTCAGCATAGTCAGGGTCTGTGGCAACATTTTTTGTTTCCAGCGGGTCAGCGTTTAGGTCGTAGAGCTGCGGCGGGTCGCTGTCGCAATGAATGTATTTTAAAGGGCCGCGCCGGATCATGATTACGGGATAGCCCGTCATCTCGGCACAATACTCACCGATGGCTTCATCAACTGGGTCGTATTCGCCACGGGCCAAAGGCATTAGACTGCGGCCGTCGATCGGTTCTCCGATCATCGTCTCATTACCGCCGCCAATATCGATAAAGGTCGGCAGCAAATCGACCAGCGACACTGCATTCTGCGTTGTCCCCACTACAACGCCCGGCCCGGCCATGACCAGTGGAACGCGCGCAGAGTGTTCAAAGAAATTCATTTTATACCACAGCCCACGTTCGCCCAGCATGTCGCCGTGATCCGCAGTTACAAACACTATGGTGTTGTCCAACTCTCCCGTCTCTTCGAGGGTCTGAATCAGCTCCCCGATCTTGCTGTCGAAGTAGCTGACATTGGCCAGATAAGCATGACGCGCGCGACGGATTTCTTCGTCTCTGAGCGGCACATATGATGCTTCGATCCCATCCATCAACCGACGCGAGAACGGGTCCTGATCCTCCGTCACGGGTGTAAAGGACGGCATGTCGATCTCATCGTCCGAATAAAGATTCCACCATTCGGGCCGCGCAACGTAAGGATCATGCGGGTGAATGAAGCTTACCACCATCGCAAAGGGCGCGTCGTTCCCACGTGCTTTGTCTCGGGCAACATCGAAGAGCCAGCGATTGGCGGCAAAGCCGACTTCATCGTCATAGTCGATCTGGAAGGTCGCATGGGCCAAACCGCTTTCCTTGACGGTTTGCATGTTATGATACCACTTATCGATCCGCTCATCAGGCGCTTCCCAATCCGGGGTCCACGCGAAATCTGCGGGGTAGATATCGGTTGTTACCCTGTCTTCGAACCCATGCATCTGATCTGGGCCAACGAAATGCATCTTGCCTGAAAGACAGGTCCGGTAGCCTAGCGATTTAAGGTAATGCGCAAATGTTGGCACCGAGGCTCTGAACTCGGATGCATTGTCATAAGCTGCAATGCGGCTGATGTGCTGGCCCGACATAAAAGCAAACCGTGAAGGTGCACAGAGTGGAGAATTGCAGTAAGCCGCATCAAAGCGCATGCCGCGCGCGGCTAACGCATCAAGGTAGGGTGTCTTGGCAACCTTGTGCCCGTATGCCCCAGTGAAGTGCGGTGCCAATTGGTCCGCCATTATCACGAGGATGTTTGGTCGCGTCACACAGCACCTTTTGCGTAAGCGTCCAAGACTAAGCCATGGAAGTGATGTACGGCGTGCTCGGATTTGCCGGAACCATCCGGGTCATTGACGATCCGACCTTGGGTGAACGCAGGTGTGTTCATCCCGCGCTGCACACTTTCGACAAGGCTGATATCTTCGACCTGAAGAACTTCATCCAGGTAACGAATTGCGTCCAACTCCATCGCGTCGGGTTCCGGCGTCTCAAGGAAGAAGTCGTAAGTTTCAAGCGTCCGATCTGGCCCAACAGGGATGATGTTCAACACGATCATGCTTGACCGTCCCGGATACCGCATCAGGCAGGTCGTTGGGTAGAGCCACCAAACCGCATGGGTTTTCACGGTGGCATTCGACACGTCATAAGCGGAATTCGGATTTGTGCCCGCGTCAGCCATATGGCTGGAGTAAATGCCGTAGGTCGTAACCTTGTAGGTATCCATATCCACGAGGTCACAAAAATCCTTGTGCGCTGTAGGACAGTGATAGCACTCTAGGAAGTTGTCCACGACGTTCTTCCAGTTGGATTTGATGTCATAGGTCAGACGATGGCCAAAAGTGAGTTGATCCACATCCGGTGCCCAATGGCGCACTTCGGTTTCCAAGTTGCCGGATTGTTCTGACAAAGAAGCTGCCATCGGATCCAAATTGACGAAAACAAAGCCGCAAAATTCCTCGACCTGCACTGCATCGAGACAAATCTCGTCTTTCCTGAAATCTTCGAGGTTTTCGGTATGTGGTGCACGGGCCAATTGCCCGTCAAGTTTATAGACCCAGGCATGATAGGGGCACATGATCCGCGTTATATTGCCTTCGCCCGACAGCAATTCATGCGCACGGTGTTTGCAGACATTATAAAAGGCACGAAGCTTACCCTCTTTATCACGCACAACTGCAATGGGTTGGCCGGCAATATCCACTGTTACATAAGATCCCGGCTCACGTGTTTTCTCGACATGACATACCCATTGCCAAGTTTTGGAGAGGATGGCGCAAAGGTCTGCGTCAAACCACTTGCGCTCGGTGTAGGCAGCAGCCTGCAATGAGCTGGAGCGCGATGGATCAGCATGATAGCCAAAGAAAATTGTATCTGAATCAGTCATGATTGCGTCTCCGATGTTAGGTTAAATCTATTTCAAGTGGGATTCGGAGCTATGTTTAATCAGCCGCTAGTTTGATTATTTTCGCCAAGCATTTGGCTTTGAGGGACACCGTATTAATCCATCAAGCATTGGATTTAGCTGACAAGCGAATGCTGGACCCTTGCCGGCACCTGTTCAGCGGTCATTCGTGCACATTGCAGCAATCGGCAAAATGGGCTCACAACGGACCTTAGCCGCAGCATCAATGAATGGCTGCTACCGTTATTGGGTCAGAAATGTTTGACGTTTGGGTCAGAATTGAAAGACGCAATTTACCCATTTGTTGAGGTTTTGGAAGTCGGTTGAGTCAGGAAACAGTGACGTTCCACATCCATGTAAGGCGCACATAGTTCTGCTACCAGCGACAGAACCTTGCCATTTTCGCCTCAATTCCTTCATCAAGCACCTAGACCGATTTCATTGATCCAGATCTCCTTTTGGGAAATTCAGAGCTGATTTGCAGATCAGAGGCCGAAGACGCCTGTTCCTGCTGATCTGCCACGTGATGAACGCGGATGGGGGCGAGGCATTGCTATTCGACAGGGGTTTTGCGATCCGCAGGCAGAGCCGAGGACAGGTACCGTCAATTTTGCATCTTCGTTCCGGGAGCTAAGTCACTTCTAAAATCATTAATCCCCCCTGCTTCACCAGGAGGTCAACAATTGCGCTAACCCCCTTTTTGTGACGAAGGGACGTGAACAAAAAAAGGCCGTCCATTGCTCATTCCGACTGCATCTCTTTCCATGAACACCAGTGAAGCGCCAACATGCGGCGCCAGATCGGTTTTGTTTACGACCAGGATGTCGGATTTTGTTATTGCCGGTCCGCCTTTTCGCGGGATTTCCTCTCCAGCGGCGACGTCGATCACAT
>NZ_JBXWQI010000039.1:0-14587 GCF_059612305.1 Ruegeria sp. CDSA033
AGATCAGACATGGTCACCGCTCGATTTTCGAACCGTGAATCACGCAGCCAAGCGGAAATCAATGGGTCCTGACCCTAAGGAACACTGCGATCTGAAGGATTTCACCTACCCCTTCATCCTCCAGATCAAAGAGAAACTGGGCGAGCTCCGCATCTACCACCGGTGTGATAATCGACAGTATCTGTAGGGGTGCGCATAACTCTGCAGTGCCTTCATTGATTTTGTTTAGAAATTTCGCGTATTCTCGCGCATAATTTTGCGCGGTATTTGCGCATAAATTTGCACGATTTTCCCATAACTTTGCGCGATTCAACATAGTCGCTCAATTGATGTTAGTTACTGTGTCACTTCTTCAACTTTGAAGCATTGTATCTCAATCATAGGTGCAGTCTATGTGGCAAAGTTCAACCTTTATCTGAAGGCGAAGCTCATTTGTGAGGTTGTGGCAGGGCCCCTTCAACATCTCCCGGGGCGGCTCGCTGTTCCTGACGTTCGCCACAATAGCAAAGTCACTGGCACGGCAACCCGATTGTTTCCGCCCACTCGTCGGACGACAAGTTGCTTGTGATTAGTTGGGGATGTACTGGCGTCGTTAATTAGCCAACCGATCAAGACCCGCTTCTTGTTATTGCCAATTACAGCGCACTGGCCAATGACAACAATCGGTGTTGCGGAGCGGGTCTTGTTCTCTTCTGTCAGCCCTTCGGCTTGTGGGTCCCGGAATTCAGAGGGATACGCCACCGCCGAAACTCTCAAACCCGTTTGTTGTTTCGGTTACATCCGCCTCGAAGTGGGCGATCAGGGGCATTACCAAGGGCTCGATATGCTTGTTCCATACGGGTCCTTTGTAGAAACTATCTTTGATCCTGTCTCGTTCCTCGAGCGACGAGAATGCCCGCATCCAGTGGACTTTGTCTGGATTGTCCAGATCTCGCAGAGGGCCAAAGACCAGCATTCCGACATCGCGCAATGCAATACGATTCTCTTGTTCAAAGAACTCGATAAACTCCTCACGACGTCCGGGTTTTAATGTGTAGCGACGAACTTCGATAATCATGCGCGTAGCCTGTTTGCTTTGAATGTTCTCTTGGGTGAAGTTTGTTGAGACTGATCAGTGTTGTGCCACCTAATGTACCCTTGTTTGATACTAGAAGTTCAGAATTTTCCACGTGATGGAAATGTGGCGCCACAGATCAACTGCCAACCGTCAGATCATCTAAAGTTCCACCGTCGCGCAGGAAGTCGCTCCAAACCCAGGCCATGCGGTCCACAAACCAAGTCTTGCCGCCCGAGATCACTACTATGCCGAGGCACGTGAAACCTAAGTCGAATGCCCACAGACCATAGGCAAATGGCAATAGACCAACGCCGCTGGCAATGGCGACCGTATTTGCGACACGCTTATGATGTTCCGCAACTTTGTCGCGGTGCCGCAGCCAGACACGCTCGCCAAGAACACCCTGTGCGGACCAACTGTCGAAAGACTCCGGCCGCGAAAAAGCGCGTGGATTGATCCAAATCCAGACAAGAACAACGCCCACCGCAAGCCATGCCCAATAACCAATCCATGCTCTGCTCCAGATTGCCAACGCCAGAAGCGGCAGGGGTGTCAACACACGGGTCCAAACGGACCAAGAGTTCGCATGCCGCAGCCAAACCTCGTCCTTCATGCCCATGAGGCGTTCGGAAAATCGAGCTATGTCCATCTTTGCAACTCCTGGATCCACCTCTCCGCAAATGGGAGGGATAGGATATATTTATGTGGATGAGGAGACGCCGCCCCGCTCGTCAATTGGTAGGCGTCTGGTTTCTTATTTGAACTAGGGCTTCAGCCCAGGCATTGGGTTGGTCGTACATCACCATATGGGCGGCGCCATCGATAGGGGTAAAACTCTTCGCTGGAGCCTTAAGGTGTTCGTAATACTCACGTGCCAGATCGGCCGGGGTGTTCTGGTCTTCTGCTCCAGTAATAAAGTGGATCGGCAGATCCAGGACCGGGTGCGAGGTGAAGAGGTCGTATGCACCAACAATCTCTGGCTGTTCAATCGCTGTGCTCGATAGGTCAAGACCGCGGCGATAGTTCTTAACCTGTGCGTCCGTGTAGTAGGGGCTCCGCCCTTCTAGCACATAAGAGAGATAGCGATCCCATAGCCCTTCGGTGTTAAAGTCTCCGGCACCGTATTCTGCCAAAACTTCACGCTGAACGGTGAGATCTGCCTCATCAAGTGCATCGAACGGCTCAATCGCCTTGAGTTTACGCTGAGTTTCAGCATCGCCGCGAACTTCAGCCTGATCCAATGCCCACTCAAAACCCATGTTCATACTGCGCACCCACGCGACACGCTCAGACGTTGGGATGAATGCGTGATAGGGGGAACTATCCTCTGCGATAGTCATGAAACCCAGCGCGCTGCCCCACGAATGACCGCTCAGAAATATTTTCTCTTGCCTGTAGCGGTCGCGTAGGAGGTTGGTGAGTTGAAGCGTATCCGCCACCAACTTGGATGGCGTGATGTCCTCTATCGTGAGATCGTCGTTGAATGAACTTCCGGCTCCACGTTGATCCCAATGGACAACGACAAAGTTCTCTTCCAACAAGGGCGTGTGGAACAGATCGACCCAGGGCATCACGGCACCACCCGGACCCCCGTGCAAAAATAGCAGGACCGGTTGGGACAAATCACAAGTGCGAATAAGTATCGTTTGCTCAATCCCGCCAAGAACAACTATTTCCTGTGAAACGAAGCTTCCGAAACACTCTATAGCTGCAACATCTTCGCCGCTGCGCGTCACGGCAATTTCTTGACGATCCTGGGCAATTGACGACCCCGCAAAATTGGCGGCACAGAATGTCAACAGTAAGAGACGGCGTTGAAGCTTGAATGAGTACATTGTTCGCTGTCCATTGGATTAATGCATTGTGGTGGCGTCTCGAATTCGGTTGCGACTTGAACTCAATATCTCAGATAGAGATTGGGCTCGCGCTTGCCATATTCTGGGAGACCAATATCGCGACGCATGTGATTAGATAGGAATGCCAGCTCGCCATGTTTGGGTAAACGCGGGAAAACAGGATCGCCCATAAACGCTGGGCGTTTCGAGACCATAAAAGTAAGATAGTCGAGCCAAGCTTTTACTTTAAGTGGTATTAAGTTTAGCCGTTCGGTCTTTAGAGTTGGCACGTTAGTCACCTGGCGCCTCTCCGGAATTTGAAGGTGGTAGAAAAATGGGGAACCGTTTGAAGTCCCCCGCTATTTTCGAAATCTCGAATGGCTACAGCTAGAACTTGTAGGACACCCGAAGCGCGACAGAGTCAGCCGTGATATCATCACCAGACGTGTCGTACGTGTCTCGTAGGTATTCAAGACCAACCAGAACCCTGTCCGCCGCGCGATAGGTCACGCCAAAACCAGCAGAATAGCCGTCTTCGCTCTTTGATCCGCCATCAATGTTTGCGTAACCAATCACGCCATAAAGGTATGTCCGGCCAATTACATGCCCACCTTTGAACTTCAGGCGTACAGTATCGACTTTCTCGGCTTTCCCTCCGGACTCAACTTCAGCGCCCGCGTCATAAGTAAGTTCACCGCCGATTACGTAACCGTCAAAATCGTGAAGGTAACCAGCATGGAGACCCAGAGTTGCATTTCCATTGTCGTTGTTGCCCTCGGATACATCGATTGTGGATAGCTGCAAGCCCGCATTGAAGCCGGTCCAGCTTTCATTTGCCAAGGACAAAGTCGGCATCATGGCTGCCAGTGTGATCATCGTGATAGTTTTCATTTAAAAGGTCCATTCTCTTGGTTGTGTCGAAAGACCATCCGGACACTGGGCATGCGTGATGCGCCAGCGGGAGTGATTTTCCGTTAGTGGGGGTGTTGGAATTACCGCTTTCCGTTTTCCGTCCAGCGGTGATCCAAAACTTGGATTATAGGATGGGTTTGGGTTTGCTGGTCATTTGAATCAGTTTCCCTGATTGGTCATATCGGGCAGTGACTAGCACCCGGCGCGCATGTGCCACCTCTAGCGGGCCACCAACAACTTCCCAAAGCCCGAAGGTAAAAAGATCCAGTGTTCCATGACCTGCTGCTCGCGCCAGGTTCGGTTTTGTCCTGGGCTCAACATCATAGACGGCCACCCAGTCTCCATTGGCTTGTTGCTGCAATTCATCGGGTGAGCCCAACTGGCGTTCTACACTGAACCGGGTGGCCTCCTGGCTAACGACGCTCAAATCAGGGCCATCTCTGCCTGTCGCTGCCATGTTGGCGGCGCATCCGCTCAGAGCGGTGCCAAAGATGAGCGCGGCGAACACTGAACGCACAAGCTGACTGGAGGTCGCAATGCGTTGCATTGCTATCCATCGAACTCGACCTGCTTCAAAAGAGACTGGGTTCTTCGGCCCTATTGATTTATGGGGTTTTTTCATGGCCTTTCCATATCCTGATTGAATTGTGCGTTGCATTGGGGGCTTCTGCTTCAAGCAGTTTGTAATCAGAATCCCGAGCAGTTCGCGAATACCCGCCAGGCGAGACATTCGACGCAACTCGGATGGCGAAGTAATTCCACAGACAAGAGCATTCATGACATTCGATCCTGCATAGTGCGCGCAACTCAACCGGATCCGCAAAGCACTACCGCTTGCGGAGTTTGGCTGCGTAAACGCATCGTTAAATTCGGGTTGGCAGGTGAATTACATTGCTCTGCCAGGTGAGTCGGGGTACAAACCGACCATGGGTCTGTATTTGCAGACCGCCGGTCGGTTTGCAAGAGGGAAGTGTATGAAATCTACGAAGCGAAAGAACATGCCGCCCGAAGAACGGCGTGCTCAGCTGCTGGGATGCGCACAGATGTTGTTCTTTTCCAAAGGTTTCGAGGATACGACCATACAAGATGTGCTGGATATGGCGAGCGTCTCAAAGGGCGGATTTTATCATCACTTCAAATCAAAGGACGAGCTGTTGTTCGGTGTCTTGGACGGAATGGCTGAGGGTGTCTTTTCGCAGATGGCTGTTGTTGCCTCTGATGAGACTTCCTCTGCGCTCGACCTGTTGCACAGTTTTATCCACCTGCGAGCCAACTACTTACGTGAACATGACTACCCTGGTCAGGTTGAATTTTTCCGGGTCATGAATCAGGACAAAAACATGGTTCTGCTTGAACAGTTCAAGCGCAGGGTCAGAACCGGTGCTATGCCCGTCCTGACCGGGATCATTCAGAAAGGCTGTGATGAGGGCACATTTACTGTCGCAGATGTTGATACTGCCGCAGAACTCATATTGTTCCTAAGCACCTTTATTGATCTCGCGCTGTTGCGCGCGATTGATGCACGGGGATCTGACACCGCCGATCATGCCGCGGAGAAGTTGCAGGCGGCAATCGACATGCAGTTTCTCACACTCGACAGAGTTTTGGGCCTACCTGACCGGACAACGAATTTCGGTTGGCCGGAAGCGGTAGACGTTACAATGGCAACTCAGCCTCCACTGCTTCCTTCGTCCAATTGATGTAGCTCATAAATTGACCAGACAGGCACGAGACCCATGGCGACAGTAATTCTTCTGAATGGCGTTGGGAGCGTTGGTAAAAGCTCCATTGCAAAAGCACTTCAGAACATATCCACGCAAGCGTTTTTGCATGTTGAAATGGATGCATTCCTAGCGATGCTGCCAAGTCGGCTTGAGGGCCATCCAGACGGGTTGAGCTTTGAAGAGAGGGTCGAGGCCGGGAGGGAGACAACCTTTGCCAAAACCGGGCCCATTGCTAAGCGTGCACTATCCGGAATGCGTCGGTCAGTTGCCGCGATGGCAAGTGTCGGGAACAACCTGATCGTTGACGAGGTGCTGTTTGGAGATACGGAGTCCGGGTCAGCGGACGCTGTGTCTGAATACCGGACCTTACTGGATCCATATGATTTTTACATGGTTGGGGTTTTTGCACCGCTGGAAGCCCTTGAGGAAAGGGAACGAAATCGCGGAGACCGAAAGATCGGGTTATCCAGATGGCAATTCGAGCGCGTACATGAAGGTATGATTTATGATCTGTCTATCAACACAGCGACTGCATCCCCGCAATCATGCGCCGAATTGATAATAGCAGGCTTAAGTTTGTGATTTCCGCAGGTGGGCCTTTGGTCGCACTGATTACGTCAATACAACAACCTGTGCGTCTGATCATCTGCCCTACGCGTGAACACTCCAATATCTCTAAACGTGTGGTCGGAAATGACGAACGCACTTCGCGCCGTACCGAATGCCTATAAATTGGCGGCAGGACGGAGAAACATGTCCTGGAAGTCACCCTGATGAGCGTTGACAGCTTTACTCGAAATTTTGGACGGAACTGCCTTGTTTTTCCGGCGCAAACTTACACACTCATCAGCGATAACACTGCATAGCAACTTCATCCGAGAGTTGCCCGGAATTCAATCCGAAAACTGCAACGTGAAAATTCGCCGTTGCCAAATGTTTAGTCTTGGCATCTGTTGGATCAGGTCAATCTGGAGCGTCGTTTTCGGCATAGCCTGAGATCATGACGTCGTTGATTGTGCTCTGAACGACAAAGTAGGCGCGGATTTGCTCATCCGTGAAACGTTCAACAAACTGCGTCATACGAGCCATCTCGGTCGCGCGTATCCCTTCGATTACCGCTTTGCTCTGTTCTGTGAGGCAATAGAAGTTCGAAGTCCGGTGCTGAGGGTTTGGAAGGGCTTTTAGAAGTTTTCGGTCAACAAGATCTTTAAGGAGTCGCCCAACCAGTTGTCGCTTCACCTGCAAGATTTGAGTGATTTCAGGCGCCGTTGCTTGTTGCGCCGATAACAAAACTTCGAGAACGGCACGTTCTCCGACACCAATGCCTGTGCCATCCAAGTCCGCTTCGACGCGCGCTGTGATGTTACGCAACAAGGGTCTGGTCAACTGTATCCCGGCATACAGCATCTCAGCAGGCGACATATTTTCGGTGTCGGTAGCCATTTGCAGGCATCCTTTAAGTTATTCGTCAACCGAGTTGACATCTTCGTTCTGGCGACCTATTTACCCGATACGGCCCCAAAACTCCAGCGGCGGAACCAACTGATGCCTGATGATATGCCTGTGAAACTCCCAGATCCAAGATCCCGGAACCCACTTGTGTTTCCGGATGGCACTCATGATCCTGCGACAGTGTTTTTGTCGGAGGTCATTGATCACCCTAATATCGAAATTGGTGACTGGACATACTACAATGATCGCAGTCTGCCGGACGACTATGCTGAAACCCTGGCGCCCTATCTGTTTCCAGGAGCGCCTGAGAGGTTGAGTATTGGCCGCTTCTGTCAAATTGCTCAGGGTGTGCAATTCATAACGGCGACCGCCAATCATCCGATGACGGGTATCTCAACATTTCCATTCGCCGTCTTTGATCGCGAAATGATCGGAGGCTACCGGGGTTCTTTGCCAAGAGGTCGAGACACTAAAATTGGTCACGATTGCTGGATAGGCAGAGAAGCCGTGTTGATGCCCGGTGCAGAACTTGGATGTGGTGTGATCGTTGCTGCAAGAGCAGTGGTTCGTGGCAAAATACCAGACTTTGCAGTCGTTGCTGGAAACCCGGCAAAGGTCATTCGGATGCGGTTTGAACCGCCGGAAATTTCCAAGCTCCTCGAGATCGCCTGGTGGTATTGGACTCCGGAGAAGATCGCAAAAAACCTGCATTTGATTGAGCAGGGCGATGTCGCTGCTTTGACAAGATGCAACGAAGATAGGGCTCTAGAGTAAAAGCCACTTCAGCTAAGTCCAGGCAATATAACTCCAGTTCAACTATGCAGAAATGGTGCTGCATTCTTGCGGGTTTCGACCCGTTACAGATCAGTGTTGCCTGAAGCTGGGCCAGTCCTAAGGGCGCTTGCGCCAACAACACTCACAAACATTTTGACCACCAAAAGCGCACGACGACACGTCGTGCCAAGACAAGAAAGAGGAAGACATGAGAAATACATCAGTAATGATCGCATCGGTCGTAGCTGTGATGATCGCGCCCAGTATCGCGACGGCAGATGACGATTGGGCCGGGGTATACGCGGGCATTCATTTTGGCGCTGCCGACGGTGACCTTTCAAGTGGCTCAGCCAAGTTAAGTGACCATTCAGCCGTCTACGGGTTGCAACTCGGCTACAACTATAGCCTGGCCAATAACTGGATCATCGGGAGCGAACTTAGTTATAGCACCGCTGAGTTTTCTGCATTTGGCCCCTCAAAAGACATGGACACGACGCGCTTGAAACTCAAAGCGGGATACGGCGTGGGCGCAGCCATGTTCTATGGTGTTCTGGGCTACTCGAACATTGATCTTGATGGCAAGAACGAAAGCGGTGTGACTTACGGGCTTGGTGTGGGCTACAAAGCAACAGAGAGTATTGTTCTTAACGCAGAACTTCTCCGCGACAGCTTTGATTTTGAGTCATCGGGTGCGGACGTAGATGTAGACGTAACCACGCTCCTTCTCGGTGTGTCTTATCAATTCTAACCTTGATCCCGCTAGGATCTTCGAGACCGATATCAATTCTGATGTGGGCGCCTGCAATGGAGATCGTTCCGTTGCAGGCTTCCTCCTCTGGTCGATAACCGAAGATGCAAACGTAATTTGCTCGGCCTGAAGGAAATTCCCAGTGGAGCCAAGTTCGATTATTCTGTTTTCAGGACTCATTGTCAGTTCCTGCATTTTGGGTGGAGCAATTTACTCCGGCCTTACGCGGGTCGCCGATGCTATCAAAAGCAAAAACCGGCAATGGATCGATAACGCCGAAGACGGGAATGCTCGATAACCGGGTTGGGTGATTTCATGCGTAATATTGTTCGTGAGAGTAGAGAACACTGGAAAGAGCGATGTATCTACATTGTAACCAACCAATCACGCTAGTTCGATCTTATAAGGTGTACCGCCGCTTCAACCAATGCGTCTGTGCCTGCGATTATGCCGTCAACGTCAAATTCAACGAAAATATCGGGTGGGATGCCGATACCCTCAAACGCCTCACCTTGAGCTGATAAATACTCCTGGTAGGACAGTCCAAGCCACCAACCGTTCGGCAGCGTGAACTCCAGCACATCGGACAATCCGCCAGACGATCTTGTCCCCATGATCGTGGTTTCCGGCCGCTCACGCATGATCAGTGTGAATATCTCAGCTGCACTTCCGGTCATTTCGCTAGTCAAAACAACAATTGGTTGCGCGAGATTGGGGCCTTGAGCCGGGTGAACTGTGACCAGAAGTGGTTCGGAATACCCTTCCTGTTGCCACGATCTTTTACTAAATGCGGTTACCGGGGTTTGCAGGAAATACTCTGCAATCGCCACCGCTACGCTGTCTGAACCACCAGGATTATAGCGCACATCGACAACAATCCCCTTGGCATCCTGAAGGTCCATTACAACTTGCTGGAACGCTCTAGATGCGGCTTCGTGTGACGATTGCCCAATAGGCTTCTGCACTTCCATTTCCTTGATCGCGATGTATCCAATGCCATCGGAGCGCATACCGTAGCGGATAGAGAAACCCTCCAGGCCTTGAACTGGAATCTCTGCCTGGCTCAAAGCGGTCTGCCAGAGGAGCTTGCGGGTCAGCGATGGATTGGCTTTCAGCCAGCTCGGATCTTCCTCTGGCGAAAAATACCCCTGATCCCCCATCGATAACTGAACGTGCCCATCATCGAGGCCAAGCGTCGCCTGCTTGAGCAGAAATGAAAGCTCAACTTCACTGAGGTCATCAGATGAGGGTGCCAGTTCCCTGCGTGTGTCCCAGTCAACATTGTGAAGATCAAAAAATGGATAATGCTCATCCATCGCAGACCAAAAGACGTCAAATGTATGGATCGCGCCACGTTCGGTATGATCAGGTTCGGCACATTCAGAGGGAAACTCGGAACGAGTGTGTCGGATTGGCTCTACGACGCCATCAACGCTAAGTTCCAGCATGTCATTTCGGCGCTCTATTGAGGCGCCCGCAATAAGTTTCACCAGACCCAAATGCGCCGGAAAGGCATATTCTCGAAAGCAACTGACAGCTGTTGTTCTATACACTTCGGCGCGCAGTCTCGTAATGCGCATGACTTGACCGTAGTCAGGAGCAACCCAGGTTCCCAACACTTCCTTGGGAGGCATATTGATAAACCAGGACGCTGCAACAGAAATAGTCCCTGCAACCAACAGTGAAGCAAGTATGCGAGACGTGAGCTTTTTCATCAATTGACAGACCTAGGGGATTTCATACCGACCCTACGAGCTTGGTGGGGTCGATATTCAAAT
Source organism: Ruegeria sp. CDSA033 (assembly GCF_059612305.1). Classification (NCBI taxonomy): domain Bacteria; kingdom Pseudomonadati; phylum Pseudomonadota; class Alphaproteobacteria; order Rhodobacterales; family Roseobacteraceae; genus Ruegeria; species Ruegeria sp. CDSA033. The sequence goes on from NZ_JBXWQI010000039.1 coordinate 10,281, forward strand.
GCAGAGCCACAAACGCGCTATCGATTGCGTGGATGCTGCTTGGCGGTTCGCTCATTTCCCCTCCGGTAGTTTCCTGTCAAGCGAGCCATTTCCTGTTGCTGACCCTCGAAGTTCAGGTTGCTCATGTCCTCAAGAAACCACTCAGCCTTTTCTTTTCGGAGCGTCGCCGCCCGCTTGCCATTGTGAGTTATGGACACGTCGCCGTTCTTGGATTGTTTGAACGAAAATCCGAGGTCTGCTGAATTCATCTGCGTATTACCTGGCCTGCGTTCTATCTCTGGGGTCATATGGGCTTTATATGACAGTCTCATGTTACTTTTGGATCCAATACGATCCAGGTTCCCGCCGGTTACGTCGTTTTGTAGAATTTTTGACGGGCTTCTTGTTCGATGGACAGGCGCATCTGCAAGTCTGCCAATTTGCACATTTCTTTTTTCCTTGCAGTAAGATCCGTGGTTTCTTGATATACTTTCCGTTGCTCCTCCACTGCTTTTTTCAAAACGATTTCGCTTGGCAATACACCCGCTTCCGCCATGATCCCGAAACCAGTTGAAACGATGTTACCGGCGTCGCGCTGTGGCAAAGGCTTCCCCTCACCTTTCAGGTTTTCCAACTGCCCTCCGGCTTGTGCCTTGTGGATCTGATTCTCGATCAGTGTTCGCCACTTCATGGATCTTCCTCCGAAGAATGTCTTACACTGGGCTATATGGATGGAATTGATATATGTCAACTGAGTTGACATATTGAATTTCAAACGCCAGAAACCCTCCCCTATCAAATCAACCTAAACTGTCCCATTGGCGCTGACGTCAGACAATTCATGCCAATGCGTGGGTTCACGCCTTTGTTTATGACCTTTCCCCGCTTCAAGAATGGATATTGCCGTAACCGCTATGTGAGCGCGTCCAAACCGGCGCGCTCACTTTGCTTGGTATTGCCTATCACGACGGAGTTAAGAGCGATGTATCACTCTGCGGCAACCGCTTCCTCTGCCAGTGCCGGGTAATCGGTGTACCCTTTTTCATTGCCGCCGTAGAGAGTGGTTGGATCGAGCTCATTCAGTGCGGCGTCTTTCTCCAACCGGTTGACAAGATCCGGGTTGGAAATAAATGGCCGGCCGAAAGCCACCAGATCGACGGCGCCGGTATCAACCGCTTCAATCGCCATGTCTCGGTCATAAGCGTTGTTGCCCATTTTCGCTCCGTCAAACATTTCATAGAGCAACTTCAGATCACCACCTTCCGGAATATCGCGCGGGCCGCCGGTCTGTCCCTCCACGAGATGGAGATAGGCCAGCCCATAACCATTCAGTAATTTGACCGCATGGGTGAATGTCGCCTGTGGGTCGCTGTCGGAGATGTTGTTGGCGTCCGAGAATGGGCTGAGGCGGACACCAACGCGGTCGGCGCCCCAGACATCGACAACCACGTCCATGACCTCTTTCAGGAACCGTGCTCTATTCTCGACAGGACCGCCGTATTCGTCTTCACGCTTGTTGGATTCGTCCCGCAGGAATTGATCGATAAGGTATCCGTTGGCTGCGTGGACCTCGACACCGTCGAAACCGGCCTCTTTGGCGTTTTCCGCGGCCCTCCGGTAGTCCGCAACGATGCCAGCAATTTCTTCGATGGCCAGAGCCCGCGGTTCAGATGTTTCAACAAACTGCTCACCATCAAAGGTCTTGGCCTTAGCGCCAATTGCGGATGGTGCAACAGGGGCGTCACCATCCTGCTGCAAGCTGTAATGCGAAATCCGGCCCACATGCCAAAGCTGGATCACGATCTTGCCGCCCTCGGCATGGACGGCTTCAGTCACTTTTTTCCAGCCGTCAACCTGTGCTTGGGAATAAATGCCCGGGGTCCAGGCATAGCCTTTGCCTTGGGGCGAGATTTGCGATGCTTCCGTGATGATCAGACCAGCACCTGCCCGCTGCGTGTAGTACTTGGCCTGCAATTCATGGACACTGTCATCCTCGGCTCTTGCCCGGTTGCGGGTCAGTGGCGCCATGACAATGCGGTTTTTCAGCTCGATTGCACCAGCTTTGATGCCCGAGAACAGTTTTTCATCAGTCATTGCTGCTTCCTTCTTTGGTAAACTTCGTTCAGATATTATTGGACCAATTAGTCCAATATTAGGGTCACTGTCTCTTGATTGAGTTTGTGTTAGGTTTCATTTCCTTATGGTGGCGGGAGACCTTATGGCGAAATCACCAACCGGGCTTGTTTCAGGGTTTGCGATATCTGCTCAGCGGGAACGCCCGCCTTGCGCAAGGCTAGTGTGCCGATTGCAAGGGACGCAAAGGCGCGTGCCTTGTCGAGTGCCTGTCCCGGATCCGAAGGCTCAAGCACTCTCGCAATAATCTGATCAATACTCTCCAAATGCTGCCGCCCGAGAGCCGCCACTTCATCATCATGAGGAGCAAGCTCCGTAAGGCAATTGATCAGCATGCAGCCGTCACGACCGCCTTGCGGGTTCGCCAGAGCTTTCATAATCGCACCAACGGGGTCATCTCCGCCCGCATCTGCAACGTCACGCAGAGTTTTCAAACCACGCCTTGAATAGTGCCTGAGGGCTTTGTGAAACAAAGCCTGCTTGTTGCCGAACGTTCCATAGAAGCTGGACCGGCTCAAACCCATGGCCTTGGTCAGATCATCCACAGATGCGATCTCGTAGCCCTTGTGCCAAAAAACGCACAAGGCTTTTTCCAAAGCCTCAGCTTCGTCAAAGGCGCGAGGCCTACCCGGGCCTGCGGGTGATTTGATGTCGCCATTTGGGAGAGTTTTTTTGCTCATGTGTATGATTTGGAATGATTGGTCCAGAAATTCAAGATGGCGGTTGGGAATTTTTGGAATGATTAGTCCGTATTGTGACCAGAGAAAGGAGTTTAGGTCGGCAGAAATGCAAAACCTCCCCATCGCGTTTGGTGCCACGCCAATCTTAAGATCAGGACTGTTTGTCTTTTTGCGGGAGTGTCAGACGAAGAGGATCGTGATCGTAGAAAAGAGAGTTCACCCTCGGTACTAGTTTCCAACACTGGACAGATTGACTGGCGGCTTTGTCCAATGCGTTGATGTTGATCACTCACAAACCAGAGATTGGTTCGGTAGATCCATGGCCAATGCCCTCAGCTTGTGAGGATTACTACTCCAATGAGTAACAAAGCCACGAATTCAGAACTGGTTTTACGAGCATCAGTACGGCGGGCCATTGTAAGCAAACCAACAATAATTTCAGCGCGCTAGGTTAAACTAGCGAGGTTAGCTGAAGTTAAGTTTGCCCAATGTGAACTTCTTAACTTTGGCTAGAACGTTTTTTTGGCAGTATCGTTTCATGAGTTGTTAGTGAGTTCAGTGAGTAAATAGATGTATTTGTATAATTTCGAGGGGCATTGTTGCGCGGTCAATGACATCCGGATGGATGATTTTGCGCGTGAGTATCCGTTGCTGGACGATGCCGGCGTGCACGCACAATGGCAGAAGGGCTCCTGGCAGATCACGCGGATAGCCGACATCTGGACACGAACCGGGAAGGTACTTTCGTTGCCTTACAATGGGGCCAACGCCTATCCATCTTTCCAGTTTGCTGAGGATGGAACCCCGCTTCCTTTGATGGAAAAAGTGTTGAAAGCCCTGCCACGTGAAATGACCCCGTGGCAATGCGCGTTTTGGTTAACCTCACCCAAATTGGAACTCGGAGGGGAAAGCCCGGCAATTCGCATTCAGACCGGCGATGACTGCATAGTCGATATCGCAGGCGAAGCTGGTGGTCTGATGGCAGCTTAGTGTTAGCTTTTGGGCACTCATACGTCGTACAGCATCTGGAAAGTTCGTGTCTCCCCTGCTGTTTCTGCCTCCGGCAAGAATAGCGAGAACAGGGCACTCAAATGTCCGTTCTCTTCTGTGGGTTCAGAGACAATACCAAGCAGCCCATCCATAAATAAGAATGGCTAAGAGCATACTGAAATACGGGTACTAACTAGGTCTTCGCATATCGATACCCGTTGGAGAAACCCCACCGACAAGTAAACTGTTCCGCAAATCTGTTATCTGCCGCTACGCGTAGCCGAAACTCAACAAACTCGGTTTCCGCATATTTCTGTGAAACAGGCTTCACCGCTCAAACACAGCCATCATCTGCCTGCGCAATCGCGCCAGATCCTCATCCACACTAGCGGTAGGATCGCACGCGAATGTTGGCAATGCCTCCACACGGATCGTCCCGCTGCGCGGTAAATGTTTGCCGCGTGGAAGTAGACTATCGCTGTCGTGGATGACAATAGGGGTGATCGTGCGACCGGTTTCTCGGGC
>NZ_JBXWQI010000040.1:0-13549 GCF_059612305.1 Ruegeria sp. CDSA033
CGCGGGATGGAGCAGCCCGGTAGCTCGTCAGGCTCATAACCTGAAGGTCGTAGGTTCAAATCCTACTCCCGCAACCAGCGGCAGATAACCCAAAACACCACAGCCAGACTGCAATTGATCAAATAAATCAATTGTTTAACATCTGCGCCCTGTCAGGCGAATAAACGTAAGGTCAAAGACACAATTCCTAAGCGCAAACAAAAATCCTAAGCGCAAACAAAAAAAACGGGCAGAATAAAAACAGTCAAAAAGACTGTTGGCGTGCGTCTGAAGCTACAAGAAGCGGGGCAGTGTAGTATCCACCGTTGCCTCACGTCTACCGCACCCCCTCCATCGTCGAGCAGCGACTGGAACGAATAGCCACCCCGCGCAAGTTCGTGCTCTTGTCGAATCAAATCAATTCGTATTTTGTCCTCGCGATGGTTCCCGACTGTATTCTGCGGTCAGGGATAAAAGGGAATACGGTGCGGTTCTGTAAAAAGGCCAATTCCGTGACTGCCCCCGCAACTGTAGGCGGCGAGCGACCCGAGATCGTCCACTGGGCAATAGCCTGGGAAGGATCGGGATAGCTTTGACCCGCAAGTCAGGAGACCTGCCATCCGAAATTTATGAACCTGGGCGGGGTGTCCCAGAGGGAGATGACAATGTTTCAAGCGGTCCGTACCGTGCACGACCTTGCGCTCGCTTTGCCCCTGTCCAAACACAGGAGGCGTTGCCGTTGTCATTGCAAAAAGCTGACACCCAAAGGGGTAAGTGTCTGACAGAATTCAGCGTTCCGGTCCTGGTCGCGGGGGCTCTGGCGCTGTCGGCGCTCTTGTGGCTCGCGATTTACGCGGTGATTTGATGTCGGCCGTTTTACAAATCCGCGATCTGACGTTGGGCTACCGCGACCTGACATTGTTTCACCGCCTCTCCATGGATATCGCGGCCGGAACGACCCTCGCCGTTCTTGGTGCGAACGGGTCGGGCAAGAGCACATTTGTAAAGATGCTGCTGGGCTTGATGGATCCTCTTTCGGGCAATTTGACTTGGCCGCAGGGCCGTCCTGGTGACATCGGGTATCTGGCGCAGATGACAGAGTTCGACCGCCGATTTCCCATCCGTGTGAGGGATCTTGCTGCGATGGGTGCCTGGCGCGGGTTTGGTTATCGTACCGGGCTGGACGCCGCCGCGCGCAACCGGATGGCTGCAGCGCTGGATGAGGCCGGGGTACTGGATATCGCTGACCGGCCTCTGCATATGCTGTCGGGAGGGCAACTGCAGCGCGCGCTGTTTGCGCGGGTTATCATGCAGGACGCGCCGCTGATCCTGTTGGATGAACCGTTTGCCGCAGTCGACCAAAGTACCGAAGCACATCTGTTGTCGATTATCCGCCGATGGCGCGATGAGGGGCGTGCGGTGGTTTTGGTGGTGCACGATCTTTCCTCGGTGCTGGATTATTGCAGCCACGCGCTGCTTTTGGGCGGGCAAGAGGCGACCCACGGACCGGTGAATGACGTTCTGACACCAGACCGGCTGGTTGCACAAGGATACCTCTCGGAAAGTCAGGCGTCTTGGATGTTCCGTGGCACCCATTCAACAGCGGAGCACGCCAATGTATGACCTGATCGCAGAAATGTGGAGCTTTGCCTTCATGCGTCGCGCTTTTGTGGCAACCACGGTCCTCTCGGCATCGGTCGCGCCGGTAGGCGCGTTTCTTGTTCTGCGTCGCCTATCGCTGGCTGGTGAGGCCATGGCCCATGCGATTACCCCTGGCATTGTCATCGGCTTTGTCACCGCGGGCCTGTCGGTCATGTCACTGCTGGTCGGAGGGCTTATCGCGGGTGTTGGCGTCGCCATTTTGACCGCCTTTCTCGCACGCCGGACGATCCTGCGCAGCGATGCCAGCCTTGCCTCGCTGTATCTGATCGCATTGGCGGTAGGTATCTTTATCCTGTCTGCAGCAGGGTCCGCAGTTCCACTAAAAAGCTTCCTGTTTGGATCAATCCTTGGGATCGACGACGCGTCGATGGTCCTTGTCGGCGGGGTGGCGACAGTAACATTGCTGGCATTCGCCGTTCTGCTTCGTCCGCTGATTGTCAGCACCTGTGATCCGGTTTTCTTCGAAACGCAGACGCGCCGACCGTGGTTGGTAGATCAGGGTTTTATGCTGCTGTTGGTTCTGAACCTGCTGGCCGCGTTCAAAACACTGGGAACGTTGATGGCCGTTGGCCTCATGATCCTGCCTGCGACCGCCGCGCGCTATTGGGCCAGTACGATCACCGGGCAACTGGTCCTGGGCTTTGTGTTTGCCTTGTCCAGCTGCTGGATCGGCCTGACCCTGTCCTACTTGTTCCCGGACACGCCGTCCGGCCCGGCGATCGTTTTGGTTGCCGGTGGGTTCTTTCTGTTCTCGGCCATTTTCGGTCCCCTTGGTTTTGGCAGACGGATGCGCAAACCGTCTGTTTCCAAAGACATCCCCATTGCCCAAATTCAACAAGAAGAGAGAGCACAATGACTCTTGTGAAGTCACTCTATGCCGGCATCGCCTCTGTGTCGTTTGCTTTGGCTGCATTGCCGACCGTTGCGGCAGAAGACAACGTCAAGATCGTCGCCAGCTTTTCGATCCTCGGCGACATGATCGAAGAGGTCGTCGGCGATCTGGCCACAGTTACGACAATCGTGGGCCCGGATGCGGATGCGCATGTGTATCAGCCTTCGGTTGCAGATGCGAAGGCCGTTGCCCAGGCGGATATCATCTTTGTCAACGGTCTGGGCTTTGAGACATGGTCCGATACCCTGATCGCTGAATCGGGCACTGACGCAACCGTGCACGTTGCCACCGATGGTATCACGACTGTCACAGTCGAGGGCAAAATCGACCCCCACGCTTGGAACTCGCTGTCGAACGGCATGATTTACGTGACCAATGTGGCCGACGTGATGACAGAGGCGATGCCCGAGCACGCCGAAGAAATCGCTGCCAATGCTGCGGCCTATATTGCGCAGCTTGAGGCGCTGGATGCAGAAACCAAGACAAAGCTGGCAGGCCTGCCCGCCAATCGCCGCACGGTTGTGACCGCACATGACGCGTTTGGCTATCTGGCAGACGCCTACGGCCTGACTTTCCTTGCGCCGGTTGGAATCGACACCGAGGCAGAGCCATCGGCCAAGGATCTTGCTGTTCTGATTGACCAACTGAAGGCGGATGGTGCTGCGGCGCTGTTTGTTGAAAACATCACAAGCCCCACTTTGATTCAGCAAATCTCGGATGAAACCGGCATCGTGATTGGTGGACGGCTGTACTCGGACGCCCTGTCGGAACGGGGTAGCCCGGCCACCAGCTATCTCGCGATGTTCCAGCACAATCTGAACACTCTGCTGAACGCACTTGGGAACGCAACCGCAAGCTAACTTGTCTTCAGGTACGGGGCGGCACCTGAACCGTCGCCTCATACCGTGCATTGGAACGGTGGGTTCTTGGAAATCGCCCCCTAATCCGGCTTCCATCCATCCTCGTATTCTCCCAACGTTCGGGAAAGATCCAAAAGCGAGGCGAACAGTCTTGCGTAAACGTCCCGTGACATCATCGTCTTGTTGTCATCCAACACCTGCAGAAGATCGACGACGCCGGAGGCAAAGGCATCATAGACCAACTGGTCCGCGGGCGTTGGGTCCAGGGTCCATATATCGTGCGTGTCGTAATACCCTACGGGTTGGGGATCGTCGTCTATCATTTGTCCGCCTCATATCGGTGAGGCGCATGTAGGAGAGAAGAAAGCGAGCGCTAGTGATGTGGCAGGAAGTCACAAGTTTTTGGCAACGCCAAAAACGTGAACCCGATATCGCGTTTGGCCGTCGACAGGATGTGATTAACTACGTCTCGGCCGCAGTCGACTTCTGTTGTGCCAACCGAGCAGTTGTCAGAGTTTCGAATGTTCGCTTTGCAAAACTTCCAGAAACAGATTTGTCACCCGCGTCGGTTCAGGTTGCTTTCTGGTCACTGCAGCAAACCGGGTTCGATATTGCGTTTCGTCCGGCAACACCATCCGCATCTTTTCCTGGTCCACAAAGTCCTGCGCAAGATGATCAGGCAAATAACCTATGTATCGCCCTGACAGGATAAGTATGGCCAGCGCCTGCTCGCTTTGAACTTTTGCTGAACGTTTAAAGCCCAGTTGCTGACCGACGATCAGGTTCGGAGAGTTCACGCTGAGCCCAACATAGTTGTACCTGAGCAGGTCGCTCGTCCTCAGATTCCGGTCCGGTATTTCGAACAGAGGGTGTTCTCGGCCGCAATACAGGAACATGTTCTCGCCATATAACGGCGCATAGTTCAGACTTGTCGAAGGGCGATGCAGCGCAATAATCCCGATGTCGAGCTGACCACTGATGACCATGGTTTCGATCACGTTTGGCGGCTCAAGAGACAATTCGATCTGAACCGAGGGGGCGGCTTCGTTGAACCGATGAATGGCGCGGGCAAGCCGGGAATCCGGGTTTGACGCACATTGATCAAACAGCGAAATGCGGATCGTTCCCCCCAGCTGTTCCTTGATCTCGCTGACCTCGTTTCGAAATTGCGACACAGACACCAGCAGGTGATCTGCTGCCTGCAGCACTTTTGCGCCGTCTTCTGTTAAGGCGAAACCCGCAGGGCCGCGTGTGCACAGTTTCAAGCCCAATCGCAGTTCCAGATCAGTAATATGCTTTGAAATTGTCGATTTGCCGATATTCAGCTCAACTTCGGCTGCGGACAGACCGCCACTTTCCACAACCGTCTTAAAAACGCGCAGCAATCGGATGTCGCTGTCGCCGATGCGTGAGGCAACCATTTTCTTCCTAATTCGTAAGGTTTGATATATATGAAACCTATCGCGCAAAGAAAGGCAACATAGAAACACATTTCACAAGCTACTCTGAAAAAGCCGAGGCAGAATCGGACTGGCCATCTCTCCCCAGGTCAGCGCGCACCTCGAAACATGATAAAACTGGGAGGACATCTATGTCATTCATCAAAAAGCTTGGCACCATGACTGCTGCCGTTTCGGTCGCAGCCCTGATGGTAGCGGGCGCAGCCGACGCGAAGAACTTCAAGATTGCTGTTGGCGATAGTGCAGGCAGCGCACAAGAAGCCCTTGGCTTGGCTTTCGTTAAGGCACTCGAAGAAAAATCGGGTGGCGCACACACAGCTACACTGTTCCTGAACGGTCAGCTGGGTTCCGAGCAAGACACCGTCAACGAGGCCGCGATCGGCACGCTGGACATGTCGCTGCTGGCGATCAACAACATCACGCCGTTCTCGCCTTCGGTTGGTGTATTCACTCTGCCTTATGTGATCCTGTCCCTGGAAGATGCTGAAAAGCTGACCCAAGGCCCGATCGGTCAGGAACTGGTGGAAAACACCATTCGTGACGCAGGTGTGCGCATCATCGGCTGGACCTACACAGGTTTCCGCCGCCTGACCAACTCGAAAAAGCCTGTCAGCTCGGTTGCTGACCTGCAGGACCTGATCATCCGCGTTCCCAAGAACGAAATCATGATCGAAACCTACAAGTCCTGGGGTATCAGCCCGACTCCGATGGCATGGTCCGAGACCTTCACCGGTCTGCAAACCAAAGTCGTCGACGGTCAGGACAACCCTTACCTGACGATCAACGCAATGAAGTTCTACGAGGTCCAGAACCACGTGACCAACCTGCGTTACATCTTCTCGATTGAACCGCTGATTGTTTCGGAATCTGTTTTCCAGGGTCTGAGCGAAGAAGATCAGAAGATCATTCTGGAAGCCGGTCAGGAAGCAACTGAGATCTCCGCACAGTTCCTGCGTGACTCAGAAGCTGCGATCAAAGAAGAGCTGACCGCCAAGGGCATGGCAATCATCGATCCTGAGAACGATGAGGCCGAGTTCATTGAACTGGCAACCGGCGCCGTATGGCCGCAGTTCTACGAATCCATTGGTGGTGTCGACAAACTGAACACGGTCCTCGAGGCCATCGGCCGCGACCCGGTCCAGCAATAATCGCCAAAGAGCGAAAAGGAAAAGAGCGCTTCGGCGCTCTTTTCATCTCAGGGAGGAGGGAATTCCGAAATGTTCTGGAAATTTCTGGACAATATCGAAAGTATCATCTGCCGGATCCTGTTATCCGGCTTCGTCTGTCTGCTGTTTTTACAGATCATCGCGCGGGAAGTCTTTGGCTTTTCGTACAGCTGGATCGAAGAACTGTCAGTCTACATGTTCGTCTGGTTTGTCTACTTTGGCGCCAGCTATGCGGCATTGAAAGGTGCGCATAACCGGGTGACCTTCCAGTTCAAGTTCCTGCCCGAACGCTACATCAAGTATATCGAGGCTTTTGCCGATCTCTTCTGGCTCTTTTTCAACGTCTACTTCCTGTATCTGGCAACGGACTTTGTCTTCAACAAGATGAACAAGTTCTGGAAATCTCAGACCCTGGGTATCGAGATGAAGTATGTCTACATGGTTCTACCTCTCGCCTTTGCGCTGATGACTGTGCGCATCATTCAGGTGAACTATCGCCGCCTGATCAAAGGTGAAGACATCCATGATCCTGACCAGATCGACCTTGATGAAATCAAAGCTGCCACCGAAGCAGCTAAGCGCGACTGAGGCAGGGAGGAAAAACTATGGAATCCGAAATCGTCACAATCCTATTTGGATCGTTTCTTTTACTGCTGCTTATCGGCGCACCGATCACGGTTGCGCTGGGTGTGGCATCGCTGTTTTCGTTCCTTTACCTAGGCGAAAACCCAATCAAGTTCGTGCAGATTGCATTTACCTCGGTGGGTGCGTTCCCATTGATGGCGCTGCCTGCATTTATTCTGGCGGGGGCTCTTATGGAGGCCGCCGGTATCTCAAAACGCCTAATCAATGTTGCTGAAAGTCTGGCTGGTCCATTCACCGGCGGTATTTCGGCTGCAACGGTTATGGCCTGTCTGTTCTTTGGCGCAATTTCGGGCTCGGGCCCGGCAACAACCGCGGCCGTGGGGATGCTGATGATCCCAGCAATGATCGACCGCGGCTATGAGCGCGGCTATGCCTCTGCTATTACCGCTTCTTCTGGCGGCCTCGGGATTATTATTCCTCCCTCCATCCCGATGGTGATCTTCGGCATTGCCGCGCTCGGTATGGCGCCTCCGCTGGAAGCAGTTGAAAAGTTCGGCACCTTCCAGTCGGTTTCGATCTCGAAACTGTTCATCGCGGGCTTTGTTCCGGCCTTCCTGATCGCCACCAGCTTGCTGATCCTGAACTACTTCATGTCTAAAAAGCGTGGGTACAAAGGTGTGGCCGAAGGTTGGTCGATCCGTCACGTGGGCTGCGAAATGTATCGCGGGTTCTGGTCGCTGATGGCGCCGCTGGTGATCCTGGGTGGTATCTATACCGGCTTCTTCACCCCGACCGAGGCCGCTATCGTCGCGATCTTCTACACTCTGTTCGTTGGCGTGGTCATCTACCGTGAACTGACATGGCAGTCGCTGTTCCAGTCGCTTGAAGCCACCACGTGGCTGACGGGCCGTGTTCTGCTGATCCTGTTCACCGCGACCGTGTTTGGCCGCCTTCTGGTGGAAAACCAGATCCCGGCGATCATCGCGGACTCGATGCTCAGCTTTACCGACAACCTTTATGTGATCTGGGCGCTGATCATCTTCTTCCTGCTGTTCGTCGGCATGTTTATGGAGACACTGGCCACCATCCTGATCCTGGTTCCGGTGATGCTGCCGGTGGCCTATTCGGTGGGTATCGACCCGATCCACTTTGGTGTGGTGATGGTCTGTACGCTGGGTATCGGCTTCCAGACGCCGCCGCTGGGTGAAAACCTGTTCATCGCATCGGGTATTTCGAACATAACGATCGAGCAGATCTCGATCCGTGCATTGCCCTTTGCAGCGGCTAACACGATCGCGATCTTTATCATTGCGTTCTTCCCTGAGCTGTCGCTATGGCTGCCAAGGCTGTTGGGCTACTGACCTGAAAGGATGATGCTATGAAACAAATGGTGACAAATATCCTGTTCGCCACCGATCTGTCGGAAAACTCGGGTCACGCCATGCGCAATGCGGCCAGCATTGCGATGGCGACAGGGGCAGAAATTCACGTCCTGCATGTGAACGAACCCCTATCGGACGACGCAAAGATCACGATGGACATGTTCATCCTGAACGAAGAAACGCGCAAAACTGCGGCCCAGCGTCGCCATGAAATGGTGCGCAAGGTGCTGGCCGAACGGCAAGCCAAGTTCTGGGCACAGTTCGAAGGCGATGACGCGAAGATCCGTGAGCAGGTGTCCTCGATCGAGGTCACCGACGGGCACCCGGCCGAGGTGATCCTGCGGCGCTCGGTCGAGATGGGGTGTGACCTGATTGTGCTCGGCGCGCATGACCACGGTTTTTCGCACACCTTCCTTGGGACGGTGGCAAAACGTGTCTTGCGCAGGTCGAAAATCCCGACGCTGATCGTTCCGAACCCGGACGAAGTCTAAAATTTCCACGGGCCGCTGCGATGGTAGCGGCCCGTACTTTGCGCCATTTCGCGCGAAATTACCAAGAGATGCCTGAATACTGTGTATTCCGCATCCAACGGCCCTTTGATCATCTTGGGCCAAAACCCTCCAAGCTGAATACCTTCGGCAAAGATCATTCCAGGCAAGCTTTGTTAACAGAGCTTAATGCTTCGGTGGCCTCTCCTTAAGAACCGGTTCCTTTATTTGAATTGTGACCACAACCGCAATCCAGATTCAGGAGGAGAAGACCATGGAAGCGACACAGACAATAACCCCGAACGGCAACGTTTTTTCCACGCTGTTTGCGGATTATGCAGAGGCCCGAACCGAGCATTTCCGCCGCAGGATTTTCGCCAAAACAGTCCACGACCTGGAGGCGTTGAACGATTGCCAACTGAGCGACATCGGCGTCCCTCGGGCTGAAATCAAGCAACGCGCCTATCAAAGTGTTTATCACGGCGCACCTTATCGGCAGTAACCAAGTGCCGAAAAAGAACCCGCGTAACCAGTTATGAGGTAGTACCCATGTTTGATGTCATCCCGCCAAGCAAGCAATTGACGCCCACGACCAGTGCCCTGCAATTGTTCGACCGCGCCATGCAACTACGCGCGATCAGCGCCGATATCGTGCGGGCCGCACAGTATTTGGACAGCTTTTCCGATCAGGAATTGTCCGAGCTGGGCATAAACCGCAGCGATCTTGATGATACGATCCAACGGTTCATCTGAAGCTGTGGCGATAGCCGTGTTTGATGCCGGCGACAGAGACGAAGAAAAAAGCCACTCCTGTATGTCGGAGTGGCTTTTTGAATGTGAATTTAGGCGGTGTGATCGACGACCTGCAAATGCTGCGCCAGCTTGTCGATCTCGGCCATCCAGCCCTGCACCAGTTTTGGATCGCTGGGTGCTGCATGGACACCGACGGCGATCGCACGGTTCAGGACCGATTCGACTGCCAGCGAGACCGGAATAGATACCAGTCGCGCCATTGCCGTCCCGCGCGCGTCGCCCCAGGCGTCCATGACATAGGTTTTGTGCCAGACGGGTACGCCGTCTTTCTCGGCCTTCAGTCCTACGCACAGAACCACGCGGTCCGGTTCCCCTTCGTCATAGGCGTTTTCGTCCCAGAACTGGTTCGACATTTCCTTCAGGCGCGCGTCGCCCTCGGGTCCGGACAGGGTTTCGATCTCGCTGAACACGTCCGACCACGCATCGGCCCAGCCATTCAGGCGCAAGGTACCGCGGACGAATTCCTTGACGGTCCAGTGATCCTCGAACTGATATTCTTCCATGAAAGGCAGAGAGTCGCGGTTCGGATAGACCTCAAAGCTTTCCGGTGTTGGCAGCGGGGCGATATAGCTGCTGATCGCGTCCCACGGGCGGGCGACGTCCAGCGGTGCATAATCGCGGATCGATTTCGAAGGCGAACGCAGGGCCTTGAGCACACCCAAAGGCGACCAGCTGAACTTGTAGCGGAACGGGTTGGGGTTCTTCGGAATGCCGCCGCAATACGAGATAAAGCTCAGGTGGTTGTTCGCATCAAACGCGTCCGAGGCGCGATAATCGGCGATCAGGGCGTGTGCCATCAGGTGGTCAATGCCCGGATCAAGCCCGACCTCGTTCACCAGGGCCACACCGGCCTCGCGGGCCTTGTCATCCAACGCCCGCATCTCGGGTGCAATGTAAGAGGATGAGACAAAATTGGCCTCCTTCGAGATGGCCAGTTCCGCCAGCGGCACGTGCCAATCGCCCGGCAGCATTGAGACGATAACGTCGCCTTTTTCCAGCACCGCTCCCAGCTCGCCGATGTCAAAAGCACGTATGTCGTCGGTCAGGTCTCCGACTTCGGCCTTGGCCTTTTCAATGGTTCGGTTCCAGACAGTGACCTTGTGCCCGCCTTCAATCAGGCGACGCAGGCCGGGGATGGCCGACAGGCCGGTGCCACACCAATGGATGGTCATGCTTAAGCTCCTCTATGGCTGTTCAGCCGAATTTCAGTTTCGCGATCACGATCGCACCCACAAGAAGGATCGATATCACGTTGCCCAGGATCAGAGGCCATGCAGCGATCATCAATCCGTAGGCCAACCACAACGTCAGTGTTGTCAGGATCAGCAGGTTTGCAGGTAGAGACAGGTCCTTGGTTTCGCGGCTGCGCCACGTTTTCAGGGTCTGGGGTAGCCAGCAGATCGTGCCAAGAACCGCTGCTGCCCCGCCGATCAAGTGTTCCATGTGTGCACCGGCTCAGACATGTTTGCGAAACTCGTCCCGTGCCCGACCCCAAACACCGCTTTCGATCTCTTTCAACGTCAGCAGAGTTGGCAGCAGTTGCGCGGCGTAGTCTTCCGAGCTTTCGACCGGCAGCATCGACGGCAGGTTGTCGATCGCCATGACGTCCATCACCGGATCACTCGCAACACGCAAGGCAGGGGCGTCCCACGTGGTGGCGCGGTCGTAAACCGGAACCGGATTGTAATCGCTGTCCGGGTCACAGGCGACGTCGCCAATAGCAGTCAGTTTACGCGGCGCTGTCAGCGCCTCGCGCGGTACGAAGACCGGGGTGCCCGGGCGGGCAAAAATGCAGTTCAGAAACAGGTCATGTTCCAGAATTTCGGGGAAAGGCCCGCCGCTGGCGGTTTCAGCCATGTCCCATTTGGTGACACTGACGCCCATCGCCTCGCACAGGTCGGCGGCGCCTGCACCCACGCGACCCAGCGCGCCGATCACGATGGCGCGGGGACGATTGGCGCCTGTGGCGTTCAGCTCGGCCAGTAATTCAGCATTCAGCGCGTCCTTGCCCGAATACACACCAACGGGCGGGCATTCCTCATTCCGTTGCTGCGCCGCCCATGCTTTCAGGGTGACAGCTGCGCCAGCATAACCAGCCCAATACCCGAAGGCCGCGACGCGACGGCCGTTCTCGTCCACAAGGTATTCCAGATCATAAAGCGTTCCGCCCCCGGCCTTGAACCGCTGCAGTAGGGCGCGGCCAGAATGCTGACCCTTATAGGCGTGGCCGAACATGATGTGGCGATGGGGCAGGGGGGTGCCGTCCTCTGGCAACTCCTTCAGGCCAAAGACGATGGCATCAAGGGGAGCATCGGGCCAGGAATTCTCGGGCGCAATCTCGCAGCCTGCGTTTTTGTAGCCGTCTATCGGAATAGCGCGGACATGGCTTTCCTCGACGGTTACCCGGATGCCTGCCGCAATCAGGGACGCCGCGCCTTCTGGGGTCAATCCAACCCGTTCTTCATTCGGGCGCTGTTCTGCCCGGACCCAGAGATGTGTCATGCGTCGTCCTTTTTTTAGAGCATCCCGGCGGCGCGCACCGCCTGAACCGAGGCGCGCGCCTCCATCGCCTCGCGGAAAGCGAGAATTTTGGGAAAGGCCGACACGTCCACGCCGTCACCTTCCAGCCAGCTGCACACTACATAAAGGTACGCATCCGCCAGCGAGACGGTATCGCCCAACACAAAGGGCCCGCGCAAACCGTTTGATACGATGTACTCACAGGACGTCGTCATGGTCTGGGCGACCTTGCCGGTCATGTCTTTCCAGCTGGCTTTATTGTCGGCCCAACGGGCCCCGCGCAGTTTGTGTGCGTGGTTCACATGCATGGTCGAGGCCAGATAATACATCACTTCGCGCATACGGGCCGCCATGACAGGATCGGCGGGGACAAGATTTGCGTCAGGCGCAACCGTAGCGACATATTCCAGCAACGCCCCTGTTTCAGTCAGGATACCGCCATCAACGGCCAACGCAGGCACACGGCCTTTTTGGTTGATCTGTTTGTAAGCCGGTTTGGTCTGGTCGCCTTCGGCGAAGTCCAGACGGACCGCTTCATAGTCCAGACCGGCCTCCTCCAACGCGATGGCAACGGCGATCGAAATAGTGCGGGGGGCATAATAGAGCTGCATCAGGGGACCTCCGGGCTTGGATTACAGATGCGTTTGGGCAAACTGCCTGTCTGGCGCTTCCAGGTGCGGGACTGCGTTGAACAGAACCGGGCTTAGCTGCGCGCCAATCGGGTGCAGACGATGCATGGAGGTATTCATGATGGCAAGAGCCACCCGCGCCATCGCAGGTATGTCCAGTCCCATGGCCTGTCGTACAACCATCGAGATCAACCCACCCGAGGTCACAACAATCGCCGGACCGCCTTCTGTGCCGATATCGCGCAAAGCGTCCGAGACACGTGTTTCGAATTCCTCAAAGGTCTCGGGCGTTTCCTCGATCTCGCCTCTGGCCCATGCGGCAAAAGTTCGGGGCAGATGGTCGACAAACCCTTCCCGGTCCGTCGGCACGGGGATGCCATGTTGCTCTTCATACAATTTCGCAATGTTGAAGTATTCAACCTCGTTGAGGCGTGGATCACGGGTAGGTTCAGGCAGTCCCATGCTGGCGGCGGTTTCCACGTGGCGCGACAGGGTTCCGCAATAGACGCGCGGGTAGAACGCCCGTGTGTTCTGCAGATGCGCGCCCAGCCAACGGGCTTGCTGATGGCCCAGATCGCTGAGCTTGTCATAGTTTACTTCGTCACGTGCGGTGGTGTTGGCCTGCCCGTGACGCACCAGTGTGATATGTGCCATTGCGTCCCCTCTTGCGCGAAGTCTTAGGGCAGGTTCAGGGTCGGTGCCAGAGCCCTTTGGCAGAAAGCGGCTAAAAACCAGTTTGATGGCTCGGCTGTCTTTTGTTCGCCGCAGAAATGTGCCCATGGCACGTCGCATGCGATGTTGCCTAACGGAAAAAAGTTTCCTATAGGATACAAGGCCGCTGCATGCGGCCGTATACATGCCTCTGCAACGCCGCCCTCGGGGGACCAAAAGACCGCCAGCAGTCGAAGCCTGTTGACTCGCTGCACAGTCCTAGGAACCTTGGTGTCAATTGGCGACAATACAGAGATAACGTTGCAATCCATGCGGCAATGTTGCCAAGGTCTTAGGAAAGGTCTCTGCCATGTC
Organism: Ruegeria sp. CDSA033; assembly: GCF_059612305.1. Lineage (NCBI taxonomy): Bacteria > Pseudomonadati > Pseudomonadota > Alphaproteobacteria > Rhodobacterales > Roseobacteraceae > Ruegeria > Ruegeria sp. CDSA033. Next base: position 13,463 of record NZ_JBXWQI010000040.1, read on the forward strand.
TGACGCACCCAAACGCACCCCATTGCATTCTTTGCACGTTGAGTTGGGAGGTAAGTTGGTTGATTTTGCTGGGTGGGAGATGCCTGT
>NZ_JBXWQI010000041.1:0-12570 GCF_059612305.1 Ruegeria sp. CDSA033
AGGTGCCCGAAGGTCTTCCTGTCAGCAATCGCCCTCGCAGCACTCGTTATCTATTGGCTATGAGTCCTGACCCTAGGGCCGATCATTGTATCAACACTCAAGGTTTGTCGCATTGCTGAAACTGCCAGCCTTATGACTATCGCGAGTGCAACTGCGGAGCTAAACAATAGAATTATCGCTACCCCGATGAAGTGGCCCAAGTCTTGGTTAGACCAATGAACGGGTCCTTCGAGGAACTTACCTGTTGCATAGGCTGCAATAGAAAGGCCTGCTACTCTCCACATTAAAAACAACGGCAAAAATGGGCTGCCTAACGCCAAGAACAGGAAAGCTAGGTAGCAGCAAACAGCCAAACTGTGAATCATTCTTGAGTCGCCATTCTTTTGATGTGGTTACAACTTAAGCTTTTGAAGCATTGAAAAAACTATTTTAGCAAAGCCAGTTAGCAGTTTCTGATTAGCGTTTGTGCATTTTTTTGATGAATTGAGAAAAGCGGCCATTTAATTGCCTTGCAGCATCGGTCGCTGTGGGCTCGCAACCGACATTCGGTCATTTCACTCAGACTATTGACGGGCACCTTGGGGTCAAAGTCGGCAAAGTGTTGAAAGCAGCCTTGTGCACTCGCAGCTACCGGATCACTCGGCTATGTCTGGTAAGGGCTTTTTTGTTGAAAAACTCTTCCTTGATCGCCGCATAAACTGCTGATTCAATTCTTCCAATGGGCGGGAGGATTGGCGATGATGGGACCGAGGCAGAAAGCGCAATCGTCGCTGTTCTATGAGTTCTCATTGGAGAACCACATTCCCCAAGATCACTTGCTTCGGTCGATTGATCGCTTTGCTGATCTGAGCAGCATTCGAGCGCATCTCACGGATTTTTACAGCCACATCGGTCGTCCCCCGGTCGATCCGGAACTGCTGATCCGGATGCTGCTGGTCGGCTATTGCTTCGGTATCCGCTCGGAGCGGCTCTGTTGCAAACTTTTGACTGTGGACGCTCTTGGGTTTAGAGCGTGAATGGCTTTCGATCCTACCAAGTCGAAAGCCAGCTCATGATCTCTTTCAAAGGTGCGCAATATCCGAGGGATGTGATCCTGTTTGCGGTCTTCTTCTATGTTCGATACGGCGTGTCCTACCGCGATTTGGAAGAAATCATCGCGGAACGCGGCGTCGATCTGGATCATGCAACGCTGAACCGCTGGGTCAGTCGATATGCAGGCCTCGTTGCTGAAGCAGCGCGGTATAGAAAGCGTCCCGCAGACCATTCGTGGCGCATGGAAGAAACTCTGAGTAATTGATCAGAGTTCTTAATCGAATCGCATACCGCACTTGTAAGCCGCCTTTCGTGCGTGTCGCAGCATCCGTTAGTTTGGGCTCGGAGCGGACATTCGAAGTCAACAATAAGGAGCAGCGGCGATGGGAATTGCATTATCACTTTTGATGGCTATCGCGTTGGCCGCTGTCTTAAGCCCAATGCTTATACAGATGTGGCGGAAAGGTGAAAGGGAACTGACCGTCGGGATTATTGTCTGTGTTTTTGCTTTGCCGTTAGTGTTGAGATTGTTCACATAAAGGAGCGGAGCCAAGTGAATGTTGATCAACTCGCGCATCAAGCGCACAAAATAAAAACCATTGAATCACAGACACTCATCCGGCGCATAGAGAATACAAAGCAACCCGAACTGCGAAGACGGCTCATTAAAAAGATCCTGCACACTCTACCGCACACGGCCCAATCGGTTCCGGTTGGTCATGTCCTTCACCGTGCGTCGAAATTGCCTGACGGAGTTCGCCCGGACAACGTCAGCCGATTGAGTTACCCTCCGGCTGATAAGATTCGAAATTTTGGAAGATGCAACCTTCCCGAAAATCCTGTTCTATACTTGGCTGCTCACCAACACGCAGCACTTCTGGAAGTCAGGCCTGCAATTGGTACAATGTTTGTTTTTTCGCAATGGAGAGTTGAGCGAGAAATCCCGGCAATGCCTTTGGGGTACGGGTTAGAAGAGCACGTGTCCATGCACCAATATCCAGAACTCTACCGCTCATTGCTTGCGCCCTATGGCAAGGGATTTGAATACGTACAAAAAAACTTCAACCGGTGGTTTGGACACCTTGGGAACGACTTCTATGAGATCACAGCGACGCTAACAGATTGCATATTTGAAGATCCGATCCACGTTGATGACGAGAGCACAGACTACTCTGAGCGCTTCGCAGTCAGGTACCGATCTAGAAGGTACGCAGAGGTCAGCGGAGGCAGAACGGTCGACAACCTTACAATCAGCAGGACTGCTGTGGATGCCGGGGACGTTGTGCCAATTGCAGCACAATTCTGTGAAGTCACCCAGTTAGAAGGCGGCGACATCGGTGGTAATCTGTTGTGCCGAACTGCGGGAATTGATGGCGACCGACTCGATTGGGAGTAACCACTTTCAGGCGGGTTTTCCTTTGACCTAGAAAGAGGTTCACAATAGGGAGCCGATGGCGGCTTTGCGGACGAAGCTGACCTTTGGCAGAAACTTGATTTTCAATCTCGTTCGTACGATCTCCAAAGCGTTACTGCCTCCTCAATTCGATTAACCGTTCTCTAAAACCTCTGAACCAACAGATTTAATTTCCTGTAGCAACAACTCGAGATCGCTTATTCTTGTCCTGTGATTGCATATCGCGGCTCGCAAACAATGACGTCCTTTGACGGTTGTATCCGATACTGCCGCGGTACCGCTTTCCTGAAGGCGGATCATGATCTCTGTATTCAAAGCCTCCAACGCATCGTCAGCCAATTCGGCAGGCTTGAAGCGAAAGCAAACAATGTTGACTGTCGTAGGTGCGACCAGTTCTAGCTCGGCGTCTTCATTCACCATTCCAGTCAGGTAGCGGGCCTGTGCAATATTCTGGTCAATCAACCGCCCAAATTTCGCAACGCCATGTTCCTTCAGTGTTAGCCATACTTTCAGTGCCCTGAAGCCACGAGAAGTCTGAAGATTGTAATCCTGAAGATACTCTGCTGCTGCGATGCCGCGAGGTTTTTCTTCAAGGTATTCGGGGTGAACCGCGAAAGCGTCCCTATGCAGGGCCGCGTCCTTGATTAACGCACAGCCAGCCTCAAATGGCACATGCAGCCATTTGTGAGGATCGAGCGCCAATGAATCCGCGTCTCCGATGCCGTCCACAAGGTGTCTGTTCTCAGGTGCAATTGACATCAGGGCACCGATACATCCATCAACGTGTAGCCAGAGACCCTCTTCGTCGCACAATTGCCGGATCGCTTTCACGTCGTCGATTGCCCCTGTATTCACTGTGCCTGCTGTCGCTATCACGCAAGCAGGTAAGCGGCCTGCATCGCGATCTTCTCTTATTTGTTTTCTAAGTTCTGCCAAGTCCATGCACAAAGCTGCATCCGAAGGCACGCGACGCAATGCTTTGTTCCCAAGCCCCAAAAGCTCGACAGCCTTCTGGTGACAGCTATGGGCCTGATCCGAAGCGTAGTATGATAGTGGCTGCTCAATCGCAGCTACTCCGTCCGATCGAATATCAATTCCGGCCATGGCGTTGCGCGCCACTGTAAGCCCTACAATGTTGGCCATTGAACCGCCGCTGACCAATGTTCCGCTCGCTGTTTCAGGGAAGCCCATCATCTCTTTTAGCCAATTTGTAACTTGGCCATCCATCAGCGCACCTGCGAAATTGCCGCCTCCGAGGTTGGACCCATCAATCGCCGCTAGAAATTCTCCTAATGCACCGCTGAAACTACCTGAACCCATATACCACATCCAAAACCGTGGATGAATGTTGCCCATCGGATAAGGAAGGAGGTTTGATTTTAGTTCCGCATAAACATCGTCGAGAGCGTTCGACTCGAGCGGTAATGGTCCGGCGTAAGCTTTGCGAACAGCGGCGGGCATTTCCTGCCAAAGTGGACGGTCGCGGACGTCACGTACATGAGAAATCGCATCGTCGATAATCTGGTGCGCCGTCGAATGAAGGGCAGCCCAATCTGGTGGATCGAGGCCTTCTTCAATCTTGGGTCGATTACCTTCTTTCATGGCGTCCTCCAATCGGAAAAGAGTAACTGGAGTACAAAAATTTGCAAAGGTGTGTCCGCTTTGAGCTCGCAGCCGACATTCGGTCATTTCACTCAGACAATTGACGGGCACCTAGGGGTCAATGTCGGCAAAGTGCTGTAAGCAGCCTTTTGCACCCGCAGCTACCAGATCACTCGGCTATGTCTGGTAAGTGCTCATCGCGGCTTTAACTGTGACTTGTGCGAATATCCTCTGTTGCGCGTTCACCACAGGGTGAACCCGCTCCATTTGCTTCCGTAGTGCTTCCAGTGTGGGTGGTACAAATAGAAACGCCGCCCTGAGGCGGCGCATAACGTACTGATACTGCTTGTTTTTTTGGTTGCGGGAGTAGGATTTGAACCTACGACCTTCAGGTTATGAGCCTCATTGTCGTTTGTTTGCTGTTATTTGCTAAAGTTATTTCTTGTAAGATTTATCAATATGTTACCTACGCTTTGGCTTGTTGTAAGCATTCTCCACATTGTCCAAAATTGCTCTCCGGTGTAGCACCAGTGTAGCACCATCAACTTTCGGTAGCACCAAAGCACCTAAAGGATATACCGTGGCCAGTCACCGTTTGAAATTCACCAAAGCAGCCCTTTCGAACGCCACCGCCGCCAAGAAAGGATCGCGGGACTATTACTATGACGAACGGGAAGCGGGGTTGATATTGGCGGTGACGGCAGCAGGATCAAAGAGCTTTTATCTATACAAACGGATCGAAGGGCGACCCGAACGCCTGTTGCTTGGAAAATTTCCTGACATGACTGTGGAACAGGCCCGCAAAGCGGCAGCAAAGGCCAAGGGCGGCATCGCGTCTGGGGCGAACCCTCAGAAAGAGAAAAAGGCCATACGGGATGAAATGACTTTTGGGGCGCTTTTTGCCGAATACATGGACAAGTATTCTAAGTTGCATAAGAAGTCGTGGAAATACGACGAGCGGGAAGTAAACAAATATCTGTCGCATTGGTTCCGCCGAAAGATATCCAGCATTGATCGGTCTGAGGTAGAAAGGCTTCATGCAAAGATCGGCAAGGACAACGGCTTGTATCAGGCCAATCGTTTGCTTGAACGTATTCGCTCCATATTCAACAAGGCCGTTGAATGGGGGTGGAAAGGAGTGAACCCCGCTGTCGGCATCAAAAAGTTTCGGGAACAAAGCCGCGACAGATTCTTGCAGCCTGACGAGCTGCCCCGGTTCTTCGAGGCGCTGGCAAATGAACCCAACGAAGCCGCGCGGGATTTCTTCATGATTTCCCTTCTCACAGGTGCGCGAAAGTCAAACACTCTGGCGATGATGTGGAAGGATATCAATTTTCAATCGGCGACATGGCGGATTGAGGAAACCAAGAACGCTGACCCGCTGACTGTTCACCTTCCCCAGCAGGCAATTGAACTGCTAATCGAACGAAAACTAAAGTCGGACAGCTCCTATGTGTTCGAAGGTTCGGGCAAGAGCGGCCATCTTGCGGACCCCAAGAAGGCGTGGAGCCGGATTCTAGAAGAAGCTGGAATCGACAACCTGCGCATTCATGACTTGCGCCGCACCTTGGGCAGCTATCAGGCGGCAACCGGGGCCAATGGGTACATCATTGGGAAGTCACTTGGGCATCGGTCGCAGCAATCTACCGCAATCTATGCACGACTGAACCTTGATCCGGTCCGGGAGAGCGTAGACAAAGCGACCGAGTTGATGTTTTCGAAAGCAACTTAGGGCGGAAAGAGCCCATAGCGGACTTTACTCCACCAAAAGTTTGGCTTGGACCAAACAATTACTTACATTCCGCATAAGCGCATGGACTTTCCGAGCCTCGTCTTGAGCGAGACGCACATTTTGGCTACTAGCGTATGCCTTTTCGTGTAGTACCTCGCGGCGCAAACCCCTAAACCACTTCAGTGACTTGTACAGTTCGTCATCTCCAACCCCTAACAACTTCATTTTGTCTTCGTAGGTGGCTTTATCGTTCTTGTCGTACCTTGTCTTGCTATGGTGTTCGACAATTAGCAGGTGCAGAGTTGCCTCCAACCACGTCCCTGAGAATACAATTAGTATCAACGCGCTCTTCAAACTACGTTGGCTAAAATCGAGTGTTTTCACCGTAATTTTTCCGTCGGGTGACGCTCGATGAAGTCTATCGAGATCATCTTCCATGTCACGAAACGCATCCTGACAAATAGATGAAAAAACCTGCACGTTGCTTAAAACAAAATCAGTCATGCCTTGGCCCCTCGCTTTGTTCTCCAAGTGCTATTCTAACGCCAACGTTTTCTGGATTTAGCAAACTGCAGTCAATCAGATGTGAACTCGTTGCTTTCGTGATTGAAATGGATTCCGCCGCTTTGGATATCACAGTGGAGAGGCACTTTGCAAAGTCCTCTTTCTGCGCAAAGCCGTCCGTGGTGGGACCCGATGTCGCAAGCGCAGCGAAGGTCTGCTGTGTGGCCTCTTCCCGCTAGAACCAACCAAGGCAGGGCTGATCACTCGATTCCCCCTATGCCCGTAATCCGGATCGCATGGACCAAACCGAGTTTCACTGTCTGCACTGTCAGCCCTATCAGCCACTGGCGTTTTGCTTGGTTTTCCTGAACAAGCGGTCTCATGGAACAGGCAGACAACACCCTCCCCGAAACCGCAACGGCACCGACCGCACCATGGCAACGATTAATGACAGGCCACGGTTTCTTGACGGAACTTCACCGCCTCTACGATACCCGGTTCATGTATGAACTTGAGATGCTGATGGCCGCCCCCAATACCGACATTGAAGACCTGCGGACAGGGGTAGAGGCAGCGGCGCGGGCCTACATCCGCGAACGCCGCAAAATGCGCCGACGTAAACCGGGTGCCATGGAATATCGCCGCCTGTCCGCATTGTCGGATAAGCTGGATGCGGTCTCTGTTGAACTCGCCCGGGTGCAAGTTTCGCCAAACTGTTCCGGGAAACTGGCCGACGCGCTGGAAACATGGGCCCAATCGTCTGATCCAAGTGCTGCCGGAATTGCAAACCTGATCGAAGGTGCATTTGGTCCCGGCGATCCTGTTGCTCATATCGCGGCGTTTCTCGAATTGTTGCATAAGGCCACCGCAGAAACGGTTGCTCTGGGCGAGCATGACACCCCAAGCAGCTATCATGAGGCCGATCTGGATCGCTGGTCTCGCAGGCCAAAGAAAACCGAAAGCCAGCCGATTGCCGCGTTAGCCCGCGCCTTTCGCCCCTATTGGGAGCGCAACGCCATGCGCCCCTTTAATGCGGGCCGCTACGATCCGGTCACAAAGCAAAACAAAGCAACCGCTGTAGATGCGATTCATTTGATCGGCCAAAAACTTGATCCGGACCTGACGCGCGCGCGTGTGGTCACGGTAATGCGGGCCATATAGACATATTTTCGCCACATTATGTGGCAGTTAACCGGCATGTTTTCCTATATAGGAAGTAGTTTTTCTTTCCTGCTTCACGCGTTTCGGCCTGCCCAATCGCTCTCTAGGTTTCTCTTCATCGATCTAAATTGATGGAGGTTATCATGATCGCAAAACAGGCAGACACCCTGCTTAAACCCAAGCAAGTCGCGGAACGCCTCGGCGTGTCCACAACCACCCTTGCCACATGGCGCTGCACCAAGCGCTACCCGCTGGCTTATGTCAAAGTAGGCCGCTTGGTCCGTTATCGCATGGGAGATGTAGAAGCGTTCGAGATCGCGCGTCTTCAGGAGGTGGTTGCAAATGACTGGTAACTGGAAGCCCATCGAATTTGCCGCAATCGCTGAACTGGCCCGGATCAATCTGCTAACTCTACTGGCCGAATGGTTGCCCGATGGCCGGATTATCGGACGAGAATGGGTGGCGCTGAACCCTACCCGTGTAGATCACTCGCGCGGTTCGTTTCGGATCAATCTCGATAGCGGGCTTTGGGCTGATTTCGCCACTGATGACAAAGGTGGCGATGCTATCAGCCTCTTTGCTTATCTGAACGGGGTACAGCAGGGGCAGGCAGCACATGCGCTGGCCCAACGGTTGGGGGCGCAGGCATGAGCGCGCTACCCGACCTTCGCCACCCGACAGCCGGTGTCGCTGATACCCAACATGTTTATCGCAGCAGAACGGGTGCGCCTGTGCTCGTCGCCAATCGCTATGAGGGCAACGGCAGGGGCAAGTTCTTTCTGCCCTACGACGTGACCAAGGACACATGGAAAGCACCCCAGTTGCGCCCGGTCTATCATCTGGACCGGATCGCCCAGGCGAACCCGGATCAGCCGGTGATCTGGGTCGAAGGCGAGAAGTGTGCCGATGTTCTGACGGGCTTGGGGTATCTAGCCTCTACCAGCTTTGGCGGCAGCAAGGCACTGGCAAAAACTGACCTGTCACCGCTGGCAGGCCGTACTGTCATTATCTGGCCTGACCATGATGAGCCGGGACAGAGCTATGCCGCTAAGTTGGCCGAAGAGCTCGTTACATTACATAGGGCGACACCTCTGATCCTGCCGATCAGTGACGCACTGATTCAAGTGCATGATTCATCAAGTCTGACCCCTAAACCAATACATAGGGGCTGGGACGTGGCCGACGCCATTGCCGCAGGTTGGGGGCTAGGCGAGATTGACGCCCTGATAAACAGCGTTGCGTGTGATTTGCCGGATGCAACTGCCGCCTACCTTACAAGTAAGGTTCGGCCTGCCGCCAATGACCCGCATCCCCCTATGTATCATAAGGAAAACCCCGACCCGTATACGTTACCTATACATAGGGATGAACCTGCACCTATACGTAACGATAGCAGTGCGGCGCTGGTGGATGGGCTTGAGCTTTGGAACACGCCGCTGGGTGAGCCCTATGTAACGTTACGGGCCAAGGGTCACTTTGAGCACTGGCCTGTCGGATCATCGACCTTCCGCAACTATCTGGCCTATGCCCATTACAAGGCCGAAGGCAAAGCGCCATCCAATGCCGCGCTGGATGACAAACGCCGGTGCTGGAAGGCGTGGCGCGGTTCGAAGGCGAGACCTACCCCGTGTCCAGCCGCATCGCCTCAATCGGGCGCACGGTCTATCTCGACCTTGGTGACAAGGACTGGCAGGCTGTAGCGATCACGTCCGAAGGTTGGCAGGTGGTCAGCCACCCGCCCGCGCGGTTTCGGCGCTCACCAGCCATGCAAGCGTTGCCTGTACCGGAACGGCATGAACACGGCATCGACCTGTTGCGTGACTTCCTGAACGTGGACAGCGAGGATGATTTCCGCATGTTGGTGGCGTGGGTTCTGGGATGTTTCCACCCCAAAGGCCCCTACCCTATCCTGATCCTGTCGGGCGAACAGGGCAGCGCCAAAAGCACCACTGCGCAAACCCTGCGTGATCTAATTGACCCTTCTTGCCCAAGCACCCGCAGCACACCCAACTCCGAGCAGGATTTGGTCATTGCCGCGATGCACAACCATGTTCTGAGCTTTGACAACCTCTCGACCATCCGCCCGATGATGGCTGATGCGTTCTGCCGGATTGCTACGGGTGGCGGGTTTGGCACCCGCAAGCTGCACACCGACAGCGACGAGGTATTGTTCAACGCCACCCGGCCCTGCCTGCTGAACGGGATTCCCGATCTGGCGGCGCGGCCTGATCTGGCAGATCGTGCCATTGGCATTCATCTGCCGGTGATCCCGCCCAGCAAGCGCAAAACCTTGGGTGCCTTCAACCGCGACTTTGCCAAGGCCAAACCCTTCATTCTGGGCGCGCTGCTGGATGCGGTGTCTTGCGCTTTGGGCCGGATTGACTCTGTCAGCCTCTCAGAGGCCCCTAGGATGGCCGATTTTGCAAAATGGGTGGTAGCTGCAGAGGAATCGCTTGGATGGACTCAGGGCGCATTTCTGGACTCCTACGCGTCCAATCGCGCCAAAAGCGACCAAGCCGCCGTTGAGGCCAATCCCGTTGCGCTGGCAATCCTGTCTCTGATGGATGGGCGGCAACATTGGAACGGCACGGCAACAGAGCTTAAACAGGTCCTGCGGGATCGCTACCCAGCGCTGACGGAAGACAGCCAAAGCTTTCCCCGATCTGAAGCAAGGTTTGGCGCGGCCCTGCGCAGGGTCCAGCCAGTGTTGCGGCGTCAGGGTGTGAACATCGCGTTTAACCGGGAAGGTAAAGCAGGAATGCGGGTGATAAAACTGATCGCGCAGTGATGTCCTTTGTCTCTGTATTAGCCAAACGCTCGACATATATTGTCGGGCGTTCTTTTTTGAATTCATCAAATTTAGTCAGAGGGTTTTGCGAAATACGATAAGTTCTAATATTGTGGTTTAAATTTTCGAGCACTCTTCACGAAACACTATCTCGAATTTATTGCAAACCATCAGACATATACTTATCCTGAATTTACCCTTGTTAAGCAAGATCGCAGGGTATAGTCCAATTGCACCCAAATCCAAGTTATCAAAAGCTAAATATATATTAGATCGAACAAACCGGCATTATTACTTGAATGCTAACTCTCATAAAAAGAACTGATCCTCTACCCAAACCATCTCCAATAGTGCGCCCAGATCATCTTGCTCGTCTTCTAATTCAGTCCTTATGTCTTGGAAGTCGGATGAGGAAGCGTCGTCTTGCAATCCGTATTGCAATTCAATAAAGTCGTTTCTTAAATTTAACGAAACAACATCGGCTTGCACTTCCACAGCCAAAGAAAGTATATCAGCCACTTTGACCGCATCTAACGCAACATCAGCTATTTTCGCTAAATCATTAACCTGCTTAGCAAGATCTCCGGCCGCCTTACCTATAGCGGACCTCGAACCACTAGCCACCGCTTCAGTGAATTTTGCGAGGTCATTGATGGCCGCATTTATCAATTGAAGGTCCAATTCTATTTCACCCAGAATGGCTTTATCCACGAGCTCAACTAAAACTGCGCCAAACTTGACCGGGATTTTTACAATACCTTTCAGGGTTTCAACACCGGCAAGAAATACAAATTCCCCCGCAAGGCCCTCATTAATCTCTATAAGTTGCTTGTTCGCTAAATACTCCGCTTGGACGCTTTCTAAATCTCCAATCTGAAGTCCAAGCTCATCGATTCTGTTCTCTATTGTTGACGCAACCTCTTGAGCCGAAGGATATTCGACGAACACTGTGGCTGTATCCGCACCACCTTCAGTCGATATTTCATATACAAATTCGTCCATCTGACCCAGTAGTTGAAGGCCTTCAGACTGATCCGCCTCATACGTTATTATTCCATTTTGGAGGGAAGCGCGTCCGTCTGCGTGCGAAATCAGGTCAATACGCGACAGACTGGATCCGAATAGATCATCGTTTGCAATGATTGCAAGCGTGGCAAAAGGCAAATCGAATGATATGCTGGATTGGCCATTTTCACGCACCAAGGTAGCGGAAATCGAAAAGTGATCGTCGTTAGCTTCCGGTGCCTCGCTATCTCCTTCAACCAAAATCCAAACGTAGTCTGCAAACACGTAGTCAATTGGGTCAGTGTTGTATCCTGCAGGCAAAGTATAGACTTGATCATCTCCGACAATCTGGTCGGGCATGAACTCCGTTGCCGGTTGCACTTCTGCTATATCAAATGAAAGTGCGTAATAGGTTCTCCCAGTAATTTGGTAACAAGTAGCATCGAAAGTGCACCAAATTGTAGGGTCCGACCCTGCGTTTGGATCATTCGTTTCAAAGCCTTGAGTAGAGAACGACCATAGTACTTCGCTATTCAGGTAGGGATAAAAGGGGTTAATATTACTATAAATCTGCGGCTTAACTATTGGCTCACCCATAAAAAGTACAGGACTTGTGTCAACAGTTGGTTGCGTAAGGGGCCATCCTTCAGTGAACACCAGAGGTTCATAATCAACTTTGATCCAAAAGTCAGCCATAATGAAATCTCCAGAAAAATCCTTCAGGTAATGTCAGTATTGTGGAGGGCAAAAGATCTTTCAGTCAAGAAAATTCAAATGTGTTGCCCTAACACAGCACCTTTCAGTTGACCAAAGCTGCTGTGGGTTCGCCAAATAGGAGAATATAATTTAAAAAGCGCACCATACATGGCGCAGCAGTTTAATGAAATTCTATGGCAATGCATTTCCCGCAGGTTCAGCCAACTAAAGAACTCAGCCTTTTAATTTGTGCAAAACAAGGCAGGGGGTAGCGAAAACATCAAAACTCCAACTCCTATGTAAACTCAACGGCTTACCCAATCTAGGTTAAGCAAGATTCCAATTCACGGTTGGTTAACGGTGCTGACAGCACTGACGGTTAGAGCCGGAGAGATTTTTTTGTTGGTGAGATTCGGAAGCGAGGAATGCGGAATAGGTTGCACCATCGTAGCTGTTCCTTGCTCTCCAGCGTAGCACCGCTGTAGCACCGGGCGCGAAGCCCCCAAACGCGAGAAGCGCCCGCTGGGTCGCTAGTGCGCTGTTTTTATACAGGTAATTTTGGTTGCGGGAGTAGGATTTGAACCTACGACCTTCAGGTTATGAGCCTGACGAGCTACCGGGCTGCTCCATCCCGCG
>NZ_JBXWQI010000042.1:0-10830 GCF_059612305.1 Ruegeria sp. CDSA033
GCGGATCATCACGGACAAACTGCGCTCATATGGCGCCGCCAAGCGAGAAGTCGCGCCGGGGTTGGATCAGTGGTCGCACAAGGGCTAAAACAATCGAGCCGAGAACAGCCGCCCCCATTCCGAAAGCGGGAACGGACGATGCGGAGATTTCGGTCCCCAGGAGGGTTACAGAGGTTCGTGACAACCCATTCTGCCGTTCGGAATTGCTTCTGTGCCCCGGCATTCCGTCGCTCAGCCATAACAATCCGATATCACCGCCTCGAGGTATTTGATGCCCGGGATGCCGCTACTCGAGCCGCTTGAAATCAGAGCATCAGCATTCCTTGGTGGGCAGGAAGCTAATGTGATAACTTCCCTTGGTGCACTTCTTTCTGGTTGTTCCGCCAAATGCCAACTGGAGCGACACAATCTTCTCCACGAAACCGACACCTATCGCGCTCTTGCGAGCGTTTTGACCGTTCGATTGCCAGAATCGAAATTTTGGGCGATCCTTTGAGAAATTAAAGGATCGCAATATGTTAAAATACTTGATGTTTGCACTCGGTATCGGCGTATCCACGGTGCTGTTTGCGCAAGAGGCTTCCGACGACCCTGCCGAACCGCAAGACGCTTCGGTATATTCTTCCGATCTTCTAACGGATGCGGAATTGCAAACATTGGTCGCTCCAGTGGCTCTTTACCCGGACACGTTGCTGATTCAGATTTTCGTCGCAGCGACACAGCCGATCGAGATTGTGAAGGCCGAACGGTATTTGCTGGATAACGCCGAGCGGGACCCCATTGAGCTTGAGCCGGAAATCGAAGCGATGGGCTGGGATCCTTCTGTCAGTGTGTTGGCGACGGCGTTCCCCGAAATCGTTGGTCAGATGGCCACACATATTGATTGGACCGAGACAATGGGCACAGCCATGCTGGCCCAATCCGATGATGTGATGGATGCGGTTCAGGTCATGCGAGATCAGGCAATTGACAGCGGTGCCCTTGTTTCAGGACCCGAGCAAACCGTCGAAGTGTCTAACGACGACACGGTCATCATCACTCCGACAGAACCCGAAACAGTTTACGTCCCGCAATACAATCCCGAGACAGTCTACACCGGCCCTTCGACCGGCGACGTGGTGGGGGCGGCGTTGCTGACCTTTGGCACTGTGGCGCTGATCGACGAGATTTTTGACGATGACGACGACTGGTATGGCTACTGGGGGTGCCGAAATTGCGGCGGGTGGGGCGGTGGCCCAATATACAGAAACCCCGACATTGACATAGACGTCGATGGCAACGTCAATATCGGTAATGACATCGATCTTGGCGACCGTACCGATATCGGATGGAACCCCGATCCTGACCGCCAACAGGAAGCCCGGGATAAGATCGCCGATCACAAAAGGCCGGAAGGTGGCCGCGGTGACTTGCCCGTAAACCGGCCCGAAGGCCGCACGGACGAACTCCGTGCAAAACTGAGCCGTGAATCCGGCGCCGCAGACATTAGCCGCGACGGTGCTGCGGCTGTTGCCGCTGGTGCAGGCGCAGGGGCCATCGCGGGAGGTGCTCTGGCAAATCGGGGCAGTGGCGACAAATCTCTGCCGCAGGTGAACCGCGGTAATGTTGATCGGGACAAGGCCGCAGCCAAACAACAGGCCATCGATCGGACCAAACGTCCGGATGCGGCGAAAAAGCCTGTCAAAAAGAAGCCTCAGGCAAAGAAGGCAGTGACCCAGCGTAAGTCCGCCTCGTCCAAAGGGAATGCGATGAAGAAAAAAGCATCAGGCGCCCAAGCCCACAAGGCGTCCAGACGTGGGCACGCTGCCAAAGCCAAGAGGAGACGGTAACATGCGTAAATCGGGTTTTTCTATCGTACTTCTTGCCATGGTGGCCGGACCGGCATTTTCCGACGGTGCCCTTTTCGAAACTCCGCAAACCGCATTGGACGCTTTTGTCCAGGCCCTAAAGGACGGTGATCAGAACAAGCTGCTTGAGATATTCGGACCCGAGGCCAAAGACGTGATCGGAACAGGCGATCCCGCGGAAGATCAGCAAAGAAGGCAAGACGTGCTTGGCATGTACTCTGAAGGATACCGCTTTCAACCCGATGATGATGGGGTGGTCCTTTTGTTGGGCGAAGACAGTTGGCCCTTTCCAATCCCAATTCTGCAAGGCGAAACCGGCTGGCGGTTTGATTTGGCGGCCGGGATCGAAGAACTTTCGGCCCGTGAAATCGGTTTGAACGAATTGGACGTGATCGAAACGCTAGAGGCCTATGTCGATCTTCAGGCGGCGTTCCGTCTTGTGGATCACAATGGCGATGGCGTTATGGAGTTTGCCCGGACCATCATATCGGATCCCGGCGAGCGAAACGGCCTCTTCTGGCCGAAAGAAGACAGTTTTGTCGGAGCCGCACTTGCCCGCGCCGCCGCCTCGGGGTGGAGCGACGGTGAGGCCGATTACGAACCCGAACCTTTCCTCGGGTATTACTTCACAATTCTGCAGGGGCAGGGGCCGAATGCTCCGGGTGGTGCCTATTCCTACTTTGTCGGCGATCAGTTCGTCGCGGGGCACGCTTTGCTGGCAGTGCCTTCGGATTATGGAGAAACGGGCATCCATTCTTTTCTCGTGGGTGAAAACGGTATTGTGTATGAAGCAGACTTTGGCCCGGATACGCTCGATCTTACTGTCGAAATCTCGGCCTACGATCCAGGTTCGGATTGGTCACCAGTTGAATGACTTTCGAAAGCCTGAGTTTTTCGAGTTAAATTGTAGTGATGTCTAATCGACTTTCTCCTCGGAGCGTACGGTCCGATGAAGGTCAACGGGCTTTGTCAGGTGGCTGGCAGTGTGGTGTCGGTGTAGCGAAGCATCATACAGAACCTATCCGACTTGACCCGGCTTAAGGCACCGATGTCGATATGCGCCCGGTAATTGACTTCGCCGATCCCGAATACAGCCGGATCGTCGCCTCGGTTCGACTGATAACAGCCGTTGAAGGTGACGAACCAGTCACCGTGGGCACGCTCACGATACCAGAAGTCGGTGCCTTCGCGCTGGTTTGCGAAGGACCATAGCCGTCCGATGTTGCGCAGTGTACGAAGGCCAACTCCACGGAAGCGGTCATCCCAAATTCTGCTTTGCTCGAATGCCTGAATTGGGCGGTTCTTGTAGGTGGGTATTGTGGCTTTGACACTGATGCCCCGTTGCAAACGAGGTCAACTGTGAGCCCAATCTACCAATTTCAGCGCATCGACCAAAAGGTAGGTTCTGTACCCCATTCCACTTCTGACCGGTCTCAGGTCAAAGGCGCAACATTTTTAGGTATCCGACGTTTGCTTATCTCCATTTGCGCTTGCTGAAATTGCCTTGTGCTGGACGCAATCGAGTTAATCTGGCTCCCGGCTTTGTTTTTACCCGTCAAGCATCGCTAGAACGGCGCTGCGGTCAGACAACACCAGCAGCAAGGCAATATCGCCCGGTTGCAGCTTTTTAATTATCATTGAAGCGGCTTGTGTGGGCGAAGCAGCTCTGAGTATTTGTTCTGTACCATACCCATGTTCCAACGCTGTCCGTTCGATCAGATCAGAAATTTCTCCTAGTTCGCGACCTCTTAAATACCCCTCCAGTTCGGTTGCGACGACCACATCAGGTTGGAAGTTCAGCGCTGTCGCAGTTACGTCCCGGATATCCTGATCCGATCTGTCCCCCGCATGGCTGAGCATGATGAAACGCCGTTTTGCCGGCAAGCTAGACAGCGCATCGCAAACGGCGGAAATGGAATGTGGGTTATGTGCGAAATCCACAAAGACCCGTGCTCCATTGTACTCAAACTCGTTGCAACGACCCGGGTTATCTTTGGCGTCTGGCTTGAACCCGGCCAACCCATCCCGCACTGCCTGAATGGGCAAGTCTAGTGCAAGGGCTAGGCACAAGGCCGCCAGAGCGTTCAGGATATTGTATTTCGCAGCGCCGCCCATGGTCAAGGGAACATCGGAAACAGCGATCACTACTTTTTCGACCGCGCCGTCAAAAAAGACGATATCGTCGTGCCGCACATAGGCGCAGCACTTGCCTGCATCGCGAGCCTGCCGGATCAGGCCATTTTGTGCGTCCAGCGAAAACCACCAGATGTTTGCCGAAGTCTTCTCGGCCTCGGTGCGGACATATGGGTCGTCGGCATTCAGGGCCAGCACACCGCCCTCGGCCAGTGTGCGATGTACGGCGAACTTGGCCTGAGCCAGTTCTGGCACCGTGTTGACCCCGTATTGCCCTAGATGGTCGTTCGCCACATTGGTGACCGCTGCTGCCGTGGCCGCGCGAGTCGGTAGACCCCGACGCAGAATGCCTCCCCGTGCGACTTCAAGACAGGCAACCTCCAGCCTTTTGTCGCGCAGCAACATGCGCCCGCCGCCGGGGCCTGAGTAATCGCCACGGTCCAGAATATCTTCACCCACGCGCACAAATTCGGTTGAGGTCAGCCCGGCGACCTTGCCCGAGGCGCGTGCAATCGCCTCAAGCAACCGGGTAGTGGTGGTTTTGCCGTTGGTTCCGGTGATGAACGCGACGGGGATATTGTGCAGAGCAGACCAGCCCACCTCATCAGCGGCCGGCAGCGCATCGACCGGCCAGGTCTGGCTGCCAGTACCGTGCCCGATCGACACCTCGTCATCATCGCAGAGGATATCCACACCACGCGCCTGTGCTGCTGCGATCAGGGCGATCAGCGCGGGGTTGGCTTCTTTCTCCATTACGCCTTTGACATCCGGAACAATCTGATCGAAATCTCCGGGCTCGGATGCAAGCAGGTCGGCGGCACAGAAATGCCAAGCGGTTTGCGCCGCGAAGATCGCGGAATAGAGCTGATCCATTGGCGCCGAGATCGCTAAATTGACGCCACCGGTAAAGATGCGATGGGTCAGGTCCTGATCCTGCCAGCCAAGCGCATCCAGCACACGACGCGCGTGTTTCTCCCACAGAGCGGTGACCTGCGTGGCATCAATATCGGTGAAAAACACGTCCATCACTGCGCCGGGTCGATCCCACAGCAGGCCTGGCCCGGTTAGACGCCGGACGTCATCCACCTGAATATGGTCGACAGTCGCGCTTGCAATTGTCAGCGCGGTCTCAAGCTCATCAATCCGGTCCATTTCCGAGCCTCCGCTCAATCCGCGTCTTCGCTGATTTCACGGGCCAGACGCACGCCACGCTCATCCCGGATCAAGTTCTGATCGCCTTCGAACATGTCTTCGAATGCGGGTTCGGCAGGGCTTGCCACCGGCGCGGCTTCGGGTGCTTCACCATCAGAGTTGAAATAGATGATCTGTTTCCAGCAACGTGTCGTGTCGTCACCAAAGATCACCAGCAGATCGCCCTGTGCAGCCTGCTCCAACGCGGCGCTCACCGCTTCGACCTCGTCCGGGATTATCGTGATCGCTGCGGCGTCCACACCGTTGTCGATCATCGCCTGACGCATCAACTGCGGCACCTCGTCATGCCCGCGGCCGCGGCGGCGGTCATCCGCCTTGCAGATGTAATGATCAAAGTGTCCGGCCAACGCGGCGGCCCCGTCTACAATGTCCTCATCACGCCGGTCGCCGGGCATCGCAACAACGCACAGCCTGCGGCCCTTGACCTCCAACTGATCGGCCAGCGCCGCCATCGCCTTCAGTGCGGCTGGATTGTGGCCATAGTCCAGGATCACCTTGAAGGGATGTTCGTCATAGACATTCATTCGCCCGGGTGCCTGGAAATAGCTGGTGTCGAAGGTGCGCAGACCGTGACGGATATTGTCCAGGTCTACTCGGACACTATAGGCCATCGCGGCGGCGAACATGGCATTCTGGACGTTGAAAATCGCTTTGCCTTCCAACGTCGCCGGGATCAGATGTGACCACAGAACCGGGATATGAAGCCCGTTGTCATAGATGGTCAGCATGTCACCATTCATGCCCTTTTCCAGCACGATGGCCTTGCCGCCGGTCTTGATATGTTCCTTGACCAGACTGTGCCCGGGATTGGTAGTGACATAGAATATCTGATCGGCTCCGGCGTAGTCGGCCATTTTCAGACAATTGATGTCATCGGCATTCAGCACCGCCGTATCTGTGGCGCTTTCAACCACCACGCGCTTGACGACAGCCAGTTCCTCGACCGTGTTTATGCCACCAAGACCCAGATGATCTGCCGAGACATTCATACACGCCGCCACGTTTGAGCGCTGATAGCCCAGACCTGACCGCACAAGCCCGCCACGCGCGGTTTCCATCACCGCGAAATCGACCGCCGGATCGCGCAGGACGATCTGCGCGGATTTGGGCCCTGTCATGTCGCCCTTGACGCTCAGCTTACCGTCGACATAGACGCCGTCTGTCGAGGTCATGCCAACCGTGTTGCCGCTGGTTTTCATGATGTGACCCAGCATCCGTGACGTCGTAGTCTTGCCGTTGGTACCCGTGATCGCCGCAATCGGGATGCGGGTTTCCTCATTGGCGGGGAACAGCATATCAATCACTCTGCCCGCCACGTCGCGCGGCTGACCTTCGGACGGAGCCACGTGCATTCGGAAGCCGGGGGCTGCGTTCACCTCGACGATAGCGCCACCGATATCCTTGTAGGATTTGGTGATGTCGTCGATCAGGAAGTCAACACCCCCCACATCCAGCCCAACCGCCATGATGGCGCGTTCGGCCATGTCACGATTGTCAGGATGTACGACATCCGTCAGGTCAATGGCTGTACCGCCCGTCGACAGATTTGCCGTCGATCGGAGATAGAAAATCTCACCATCCGGTAACACGGCCTCTTCTGTCACGCCCGCATTCTCCATCAGGCGTTTGGCCTGATTGTCGATTTCAAGCATGGTCAGCACTTTTTCATGCCCGATGCCACGGCGCGGGTCCTGGTTCACGATGTCAACCAGTTCGGCAATCGTGTGCGTGCCGTCGCCAACGACATGTCCAGGGACACGTTTGGCCACTGCGACCAGCTTGTTGTTCACAACCAGCATTCGGTGATCGAAACCGGTGATGAAGCTTTCCACCAAAATGGCCCTGCTGCGGGAGTGTTCCTTGGCTTCGGCAAAACCGGCCTCGACCTCTGATTCCGATTTTAGATTGATCGAAACGCCGCGTCCGTGATTGGCGTCGAGCGGCTTGACGACAACAGGAAATCCAATACGCCCCGCCGCTTTCGCTGCCTCGCGGGCCGAGTAAACCATGCGCTGCTGCGGTACCGGCAGGCCCAGATCGTTCAACAGGTTGTGGGTATCTTCCTTGTCGCAGGAAATCTCGACCGAGATATGCTTGGTCTCAGAGGTAATGGTTGCCTGAATGCGTTTCTGATACTTCCCATGCCCGAACTGCACCAGCGAGCCGGAGTTCAGCCTGATCCAGGGGATGTCACGCTCTTGTGCGGCCTTGACCAACGAGCCGGTTGAGGGACCAAATTCCTTGCGCTGCGCCCGCAGCACAAAGCTACGCAGTTCGTCCTCCCAGTTAAAATCCGGGTCGAATTCATAATCGACCTGATCCTTCAGGGATTGCGGCAGCAGATGCATCAGCAACCGCATCGCCAGTTTACCCGCGGCCAGACCGACGTCGCGCTGCCGGTATTCATAAACCATGTTGTACTGGCCAGGTTCACCCGTACTGCGGGTCCGGCCAAAAGTCACATCCGTGCCGGCTACGTTCTGTACTTCGATAGCGCAATGTTCCAGTACGTGACCCAGCCAGGTGCCTTCATCTTCGCGCAGGCGTCTGATGAAACCGCCGGGTTCGCGATAGGAACACCCATGTTCAGCCAGACCGGGAAGGGCCACGATCAAAGCGTCGATGTAGTCGGAACCAATTTTTGCCGATGGCCATTCTTCAAGAATATCCAAGTCGATAACGTGGCGAATAACCGGAAAACTTGCCCACACATTCGGGCCGACAAAAACGTTGGTCGAAATAATTTTCATGAAGGTCCCCGTTGGTTATCTTTTTGTTATCCCCCGCTGGCGACGTCATCCCCAGACAGGTCCGGCAGTGTGCAGAACGCCATATGCTCATCCGGCGGGAAAGCCTGGCGAGCCGTCAGATCATAACGGCACCCTTCGCCAAGAACGTCAAGCCGAAGACCCAGAAGGCTCAGCGCCTCGCCGCGGCGGGCATCCCACATTGACGAATGGGTCAGATGGCTGGCATCCACCACGCTCACGGTTCCGCTGCCCACGACCTCAAGAACGTTATCTGGCCCAATGAACGCCGCCGTGTCTTCGTCAATTCCCAGTCCGATCAAAAAAGGGTTGAAAGATGAGGCCGTTAGCAAGCGCCCCAAGCGGTTACGCTGTGTAAAATGCTGGTCAATGATGACCGCGTTGGTCAACCCCATGCCTGGGGCCAGAGTGATATTGCCTTCGGCCGGGGCGGAATTGCTGCTTCCGCCTGCAACCATGTGCTCGGACATGATCGAGGCCCCGGCAGAGGTTCCCGCAACCGGTACCCCCGCCGCATTCCGACGCCGGATCTTCTGAGCGACAAGCGTACCACCCAGAATCGCCGACAAGCGAAGCTGGTTCCCGCCGGTCATGAATACCCCGGTGGCGCGATCCAGCATCTCGGCATATTCGGGATTGTCGCAATCGGCACGGCGCGAGATCGGCAGGAACTCGACCTGACCGGCCCCGAGTTCGGAGAAAATACGGTGATAATCCGGCCCGGTTTCCTCCAACATCGAGGCCGTCGGGATTACGACGATATCGGCATCCGCACCGCCGGACAGTTCCACGAACTTGCGGTGAATCTGCATTTCCTTGACACGGTCTTCGCCGCCGCCAATCGGAATGATGAACCCACGCGGGGTCTCTGCATCAATGGGTGCAGGGCACATATCTTAACTACCTTCCGGTGTAATAACGGGCAGCCACCGGGGACCGCGCGGACGCTCAAACCTGTTCATACATGCCGCGCCGGACTATCTGGCCATCGCGGACATGCCATTCCCCCCGGGCCATCACATGCCGCACAGCCGTGTTTTCGTCAAGAACCACCAAATCCGCGTCCATGCCCACCTTTAGGCGACCTTTTTGATTTAACTTCAGCAGATCGGCGACATTCGAGGTCAACGGAGCCAGCGCCTCGGACAGGGGTACTCCGCTATCGGTAAGGTCGCGCAGCGTGTCGGGCAGAGTGTCCGACAATCCCACACCGAACCGTGTCAAATTGCCTTCTCGGTCAAAGGCCGGCAGGCAACCGCCACCGTCAGAGCTGATCGTAAACCGGTCCGCGCGACCACCCAAATCGCGAAATTGGACATAGGCCTCGGCGGCCGATATGCCGGGCTCGATATGTTCGCAGGGGAATGCGGTCGCGTCGATGTAACATCCGTGCCGCGCCAGTGCGACGGCCTGTTCAAAGAGCGGTTTGTTGCGATTGATATGGGTTGGATTGAAGACGCGCGCGGGGATCTCACAGGTCGCGATAGCCTGTTCCAACATCGAAAGACCCCGCTCGCCGTCTCCCATATGGCAATGCACGATGCCGGCTTTCCCAGTCATTAGGCCAGCAACATGCGCCTCGCTTGCGATCCGCAGAAACTCGTCCAAAGTGGGTTGGCTCGACCGGTGATCACTGATCGCCAGTTCACCAACGCCGATAACCGGATCAAGGAACACGATATCACTACGGGCTGAACCGGTGAGCGTGGCCAGAGGGATGTGATAGCCACCGGTGTGACACCAGGCTGAAAGCCCCTCGGCCCGCAGCCCATAGGCCTGTTGTACCAGCGTTTGCGTGTTGCGGGTCAGATCGTCGGTGCCCAACACCCCAACGACCGAGGTGACACCGGCACGGGTTAAAGACGACAGAACCATCGGCGGCACCCGACTGGCTGGTCCGGTTTCACCACCACCACCGGTGATATGCGCATGCCCATCAATAAAACCCGGAACAACCGCTGCACCGTCGACGTCAATGATCTCGGCCTGAAGTTGATCGGGCAATTCGGGCACTACACTACCGAGGTAAATGATGCGTTCACCTGCGGTGAGAATATGGCCCAAACCAACAGGCTCGGGTGAATAGAGTCGCGCATTCTTGATGAGTTTCAACACATTTCATATCCCTCAGTAGAGGTGAAGATATTCTTTCTTGCCCTAAAAGACAGCAGAAGAACCATCCCCTATTTCAGAGCAAGCATTGATGTCGGACCCAAGCCACTAACGGACATTGAGAAAAAAAGCAGATTGACGCCTTGTTGTACGTTAGAGCCGTTAACTTCTCCAAATTGCTGCTCCGTACATGGATGGCCGCTTTCAGGATGCAGGGTTGCCAGATTTCGGTTGCGCCGGCTGTCCGCAAAGGGTCGTCCAAGTTGTACGGCCCGAAGACTTAGATTTCAATGGCCTCCGAAATCGCGAACTCATCTTCCAATTCGACTCCCAGATTTCTCACTGGGCTGCCCATCTTGGATTGCGGCAGCATTAGCCGAAGCGTCATACTGGCAGGCTATATTCTTTGAGAGGGATAATGGCTTGCCCAGACCCATTTGACCCGCGAATAGTAAGGTGCTCAATTGTTGAACTGGCCGCGAGGTTTGAGGAATTCCGTCAGATGTGGGGCACCCAAAAGGTAGACATGTTGAACAGATTTGGGCATCTTAAAATGCCGCCAACCGGGCCTTTTCGGTTTATTGCGTTGGACGTTGAAACTGCAGGCAAATCTATCGGTAGCATCTGCCAGATCGGGCTTTGTTTTGTCAGCGACGCGGGTACTTTGCAAACCTACTCTGCCCTAGGGTCAGGACCCATTGATTTCCGCTTGGCTGCGTGATTCACGGTTCGAAAATCGAGCGGTGACCATGTCTGAT
>NZ_JBXWQI010000043.1:0-9363 GCF_059612305.1 Ruegeria sp. CDSA033
CAAGCCGGGTGACAGAGCATTGGTCCTCAGTACGCATAGGACAGAATTGAAACCACGCGGATGTAGGTTCGACCTACGAGGTTCAGCAACGAGTTGTCGCTGAGGTACATGATCACGTCGGCTTGCCCATTCAGCTGAAAGCGAAGGTCATCTTCGGTGCTTCCTGCTTCATAGCCGGGCAAAACGATCCTGACTGGGAATCTCTCAGGCTCCCGCAAAAAACCTTTGGTGCTTGGCGGGCTCGCCAATTGTCCGGGCACATCACCGCCACTTAAGGAAACAGCCGCACTAAAGCTCTCAATGACACCCGGAATAATCTGGCCCGGATGCATGCTCACTCTCAGCAAAAAATACCTTATCCGGGAAAGACCAGTATTGGTCACGACAGCGGCCGTTCCAACATTCTGGCTGCAGACAAGCTGTCAGGCGGCACAAAAATCTCGCAGAATCGAATTAAAGATTCCCGGCTTCTCTAAATGCGTCGCGTGTGCACATCCAGGTATCACGGCGAGGTTGGCGTCAGGAATTGATTGCCACAATTGTTCGGTTTGGCTCCATGGATAGGTCCGATCCCGGTCACCCCAAATCACCAACGTACGGGTCATGATATCCGCCAAATGTTTGGCGCCGCTCCAACCTTCCATCGCGTCGAGCCCAGTTAGCATAGTTTGCAGGCTGCATTGTTCTGCAATCGCAGCACAGTCCTCATAGGCCGCAGCGTTTCCCCGATCGAGAAACCAGGTTGCCGCAATACGTCTGGCCGTGGTTCTTGGTCCTTCTGTATTGGCCCGGCGCTTTGAAGTGCCGATTGTCTCAAACCGGCCAGGTAAAATGCCTATTGTTCCGGTGCCGTAAAGCACCAACCGGTCGATACGTTCGGGCGCAAGGGCAACCATTTCCTGAACGATCATCCCACCCATTGAATGGCCGATCAGGATAAACCGCTCAATTCCCCGCACGCTTAATTCTCTCAACGCCCACTCGGCAAAGCCCGCGATGCTGTCGGGGGCATTGAGATGCGCATTCTCTCCAAATCCCGGTAAGTCCAGGGCCACGACGTTGAAACCGGCCAGGGCTTCGACTTGCCCTAACCATTGTCGACTGCCGCCCAAAAATCCATGGACGAATACGACAGGTGTCATTTGCGCCCACCCTGTACGATGCGATCAAGGATCATGGCGCAGAAAAGGATCGCAAACCCGGCGAGGATACCTTGGCCCACATTGGCGTATTGCAACGCTTCCAGCACGTCCTCACCCAGCCCCTTGGCGCCAATCAGCGAGGCCACGACGACCATCGCCAGCGACAACATAATCGTCTGGTTGATCCCCGCGCGGATCGATGGGCTTGCTAATGGAAGATCTACCTTAGTGAGCAAGTACCACTTATTGGCACCGAAACTAATAGCTGCTTCGCGCACGCTTTCTGGCACACCACGCAGACCAAGAACGGTCAATCGTACTACCGGTGTGCCGCCAAAAATCATCGTGACCACAACCGCCGCTGGCTTTCCAACGCCGAAGAACGCAATCACAGGCACCATGAACACGAAGGCTGGCATGGTTTGCATGAAATCCATGATCGGCTGGATAAACGCATAAAACCGTGGGCGACGGGCAGCGAACATGCCCAGCGGAATTCCAATGACAATAGACAAACACGCCGCTGTCCCCAACAAGGCCAGCGTGGTCATGGCGCCTTCCCAGAAACCCAGCAGGCCCATATAGGTCAGAAATGCGCCCGAATAGATGGCCGTGCTGATGCCCGCTGTCAGCCAGGTCAGCAGAATTATCAAGCTCGCAATCACGATCCATGGCGTCTGGACCAGTATGATCTCTAGCGCATCCAACAGAGTGCGAATGCCGAATGTCAGCCCATCAAAAAACGCCTCGCTGTTGCGTACGCACCAGGCGATGAAATCTTCTACCCAAGTGATACTGGTCAGGCGGATGTTTGGGTCTGTCGGAAAATGGCTAAGCAGTGAAAAGCGCCCTGGGAAGCTGTAATGCAACATTGCCGCAGCGACGATCAACGCCATGAAGATTGCGCTGAACACGATCTGCGACACCGGCATGGCCGAGCGGATCGAACGGTCTGATAACCATTCCGAGAAACGTGCCTCAAGCGCCCAGTTCGCCACCTGTGACTGTATGAATTTGACGATGATCAGGACGACCAGACCGGTCAGAACGATGTAAGGACCTTCAGCGGCCATCGCCTCGGCCTCGGCACGGATACCCCCTATGTTTTCCTCAAGCGAGTCCACCGTTCGCTGATAGACATCGATCTTGTCCGAGTTGTTTTCGATAGCCGCCGCCAATTGCTGACGGCGCAGTTCAAGCGTCCCTTCAATCGATGCAATACGCTCCATTGCCTCGGCTGCTAGATCGCCGAACAATCCTCGTGCAATCTGCACAAAGGCGATTGTTTCGAGGATCAGAAATGGCAACGCCCATGACCACAGACCCCGTGCACCGAACCAGACCGGGCCAAACAATCCGGCCATCAGATTGAAAGTTGGCGTAAAACGGGACGACGCACCAATCTTGTCGAAATTACGGATGTAGTAGTCAGGGCTGGTGCGCACAAATGTGCGAATGTTTTCACGCCGCTCTTCGGCGTAGGCAAGAGCCGCTTCGCTTTCGGTATCTTCCAGCGGGTTCACATCAGAAATGCTCATGACACTTCGGTCCCTTCGATCACGGTGCGCAACAGATCGGCACGGGTTATGACGCCGACATCCACGCCGCCGTCCTCCACAAGGATTGCGCTGCTGTTGTCGATCGCCAGATTGATCAGCGTGCTCAGATTTTCGCCTTCATTCACGCGCGGGGCATCCGCCGATAGCGGTCCATGGGCCGCAATATGTTCTGGAATTGGCCGCATGACCGCATGGGCGCGCACCACTTTGAGGCGAGAAATACCCGCAACAAAATCGGCGACGTAATCGTCCGCGGGATGCATAACGATGTCCTCAGCGGTTCCGATCTGCACCACCTTGCCATCCCGCATGATCGCGATCCGATTGCCGATACGAACCGCCTCATCCAGGTCGTGTGTGATGAAGATCGTGGTCTTTTTCAGGATCTTGCTCAGCCGGATAAATTCATCCTGCAATTGCCGCCGGATCAGCGGATCAAGGGCCGAAAACGGTTCATCCATCAAAAGCACGTCGGGGTTGGCGGCCAAGGCGCGGGCCAGGCCCACACGTTGTTGCATGCCACCGGACAGCTCGTGTGCGAATTTCGCCCCCCAGGCACCAAGTTCGACTATATCCAGTATGGCCGCGGCCTGACGCATCCGCTCATTCTTGCTGACCTGGCGGATTTCCAACGGCATCGCGACGTTGTCCAGCACCGATCGGTGCGGCATGAGCGCGAAGTTCTGAAACACCATACCGATCTTGTTGTTGCGAAACTGCTGAAGCTCTTTTGGCCCCAGCGCCATCACATCGGTGCCTTCAATCTCGATCTTGCCGTCAGTGGGTTCAAGCAACCTGTTAAAATGACGAACCAGAGTGGATTTACCACTGCCCGACAGGCCCATAATGCAGAAAATCTCGCCCCGATTGACCGATAGGCTGACATCAGCAACACCGACTACACAATTGTATTCCGCCAGCACCTGGGCCTTGGTCAGCCCGCGATCCCGGATCGCTTGCAACGCCACTTCGGGCCTGCCTCCGAAAATCTTCCAAACATTCGAAATTTCGATAACGGTGTCGTCGCTCATATGCCCTCCAGAGATCCGTAGTTGGGTGACGCCAACAGATGCCGCCACCCTGTTTCTGGAAGTGGGATCAGAGGCCCAGCCAGGCGTCCACCCGATCCGGGTTCGCTTCGACCCATTCGCGGGCAACGTCTGCCGGATCACGGCCTTTGCCGCTGATCTCATAGGCGAAGCCACTGACATCATCC
The DNA here is from genome assembly GCF_059612305.1 of Ruegeria sp. CDSA033. Taxonomy (NCBI): domain Bacteria; kingdom Pseudomonadati; phylum Pseudomonadota; class Alphaproteobacteria; order Rhodobacterales; family Roseobacteraceae; genus Ruegeria; species Ruegeria sp. CDSA033. The sequence goes on from NZ_JBXWQI010000043.1 coordinate 3,918, forward strand.
GCTGTCAGCGCGAAGTTCGCGAAGAAATCTGCAATTGCAGGAGAACGTTCTGGCAAGGTATTGGACCATGCAATCTGGACGTTCTTCAGGGCGTCTTTGGTGGCAACACTGGATTTATTGTACCAATCCGGATCGTCCGATGGCTGAACCATCACATATTTTGCCGGGTCGAAAGTCGGTTCGCTCAGCATTTGAACGTCGAACATGTACCAGACCGCATGTGGCTTGTAACAATAGAAGGCATAACCTTCACCTTTGGCGATACTGTCTTTGATACGCGCGGTCTTCACGCTTTCTTCGGCTCGCACGGGCTCAATGAAGTCCAGTAGCCCATAGTCCCGCGTTTTGACCTCGTTCACATTGGCCGAGGCCCAGCCCGGGGCTCCAATCCACATCTCACCTTTACCGTTGCCGTCGCTATCCATCAGGGCGGCGACGTCAGGCCGGCCCAGATCAGCTATGTCGGTGATACTGTTGGCCTCACCAAAGTCTTTGCTAACGCAAAAGCCCTGATTGCCTTCATAGGGGTTCGACGACAAAGTTACCGTACCAGCCTCGTCGACATATTTCTTGGTAAAGCTTTCCTGATTGGGCAGCCACACATCAGGATGCACGTCTATGTCGCCTTTGCCCTGATCCATGGCCTGAAAGATGGTGGCATTGTTTCCGGGCACATATTCAACCGTCCCTCCGATGCGCGTTTCGACAACTGCCCCCAGAAGATGAGCGATTGCCTGCGCCCCGGTCCAAGACGGCACACCGATTTTAACCTCTTCAGCAGCGAAAGCGGGTATCGCATAGATACCCACCGCCGCTGCCATGCCAAATGCCTTCAGCTTCCTTCTCATAATATTCTCCTCTGTTGATTTGCGCCGTATTTTGGCGTCGTATTTTTTAGTCTGTTTCTTTCCCATCGCTCGGCGGTGTCGTACAAAGTCGTCTCGGGCTGCGACTTCGGACGGAAGGGGAAAAGGGGGACAAACCGCCAGGCCCTAGCTTAAAGTCTAGAGCATGAAGTTTTCTGAGGGCCAATTCGAACATTTCATCAAACTATTCCCGCAATGCATAGTTTTGAGTATGCTCGACCAATGCTTCCTTGGAAATGCAGGTACACACATTGGATTTGAACTGGCTGCGCGACTTTGAATGCCTCGCCCGGACACTGAACTTCACCCGAGCCTCCGATGAACGCAACATCACACAATCCGCATTCAGTCGTAGAATTAAAGCGTTGGAGAGCTGGGTCGGGCTGCCTCTGGTCAATCGCGCCACCTATCCTGTTCAATTGACAGAAGCAGGTCAACAATTCCTGCCGGTTGCTCTGGCGGCGATCTCACAACTATCAGAGTCGCGTCAATCGCTGCGGGATGCCGACCGTGGGGATAGCCGTTTCATCCGGTTTTCGGTCCTCCACACGATCGCGGTTAATTTTTTGGCAAGTCGCATCGAAAAGTTGCAGATGCAAATTCCCGATCTGCGCACTCGTGTACTCTCCGATTCCCTAAGCACCTGCTGTGACCTGTTGGTCGAGGGCGCAGTGGACATTCTCTTGTGTTACAATCACCACTCGGTTTCACCGATGATTGATGAAACCGCATTTGAGCGAAAAGACCTGTTAAAGGATCGGCTGGTGCCAGTGGCTACTGCCGATTCAGCGCGTGCCATGGGTTGGAGCCTCGCAGAGCAGGATGGCCCACCCATCCCCTATCTGGCATATGACCGATCTTCGTTTTTGGGTATGGTTGTAGAAAATACCATAGACCGCAAACCCCTGAACGCCGAGACGATTTATGTTGATAGTCTGGTTGAGACAATCAAGAGACGCCTGATTACCGGAAGCGGATTTGCCTGGATGCCCGAAACCGCGATTTCGCCAGAGCTGGACGCAGGATTGCTGGTGCCAATCGGCGATGACGCGTGGTGTGCCACCTTGACGATTTCCGCTTTTGCTAATCCGGCGACCTTTGATCAGACAGCGCAACAACTTTGGGATCAATTATGAACAAAGGTATCAGTTAACTTACAGATTGCCTCCGAGCGCTGTGGCGCACTTACTCAATCATCTAAACTTGCCCTGCGTGGGAAAATTCGACAATCGACTGAACAAGCAGGTCAATCGTATCAATGGCATTGACCTCGGCCGCAACACTATCAGCGATGAGCGAGAATTCTGAGCAAGCCACAAGCTGCAGGTCGGCCCCTGCGGCGACAAGTTCTTTCGAGGCAACTCTTAGTGTTTCGCGCCCTTCCTTGCACGGGCCGTCAGTCTTAATTTTTCGGATCGCCGCAAGCATTTTTTCCTCGTCTGCCGGCCAAACAACCGAAAGCCCGCGCGTTTGCAGCTTTGTCTCGAATAGATAAGTACGTTGTACGGCTGGCGAGGCAAGCATTCCGATACATCCCCCTGACCCAAGCGTCCGAGCCGCATATTCAGCTGCCAGTTCGATCAAGTTCAGCAAGGGGATGTCCACGGAATCCGCAATCGCGTTGGCATAGTGATGGGCGGTGTTGCACGGCATCGCCAGCGCCAAGGCTCCAGCATCTTCAAGCCGACGCGCCATAGCGGCAAGCGTCGGCCCCGGATCCTCGCCGACGCCCTCGAGCAGATGACTAACCCGCGACGGCACCTGCGGGTTCATGTCGATCAACAAAGGTATGTGGTCTTGGTCATCAGTTGCGGGTACTGCCGCCACCAGCTTGCGCTGGAGGAGGATAGTCGCTTCGGGGCCCATACCGCCAAGAATTCCAACCGGGCGCAGTGTCATGGCTCAGACAGTCACCCAACGGTTTTGATGATCAAAGGCAAAATCATACCCCCCAAGGGCTGCGGCACCCCCGGTGTGCAGGAACACAATCCGTTGGCCGTTGAACTCACCTTTGCGGGCAAGATCAATCAGACCGGCTGCGCCCTTGGCTGAATAGCACGGATCGAGAAGGATGCCTTCGAGCTCTGCAAACATCTGGATCGCCTCTATGCCACTTGTCGTTGGCAGGCCGTAGCCCTCGCCGACATAGTCAGTATTGGCCTTCACGTCTTCGCGCTTGACCACACCCGCGCAGTCTAGTTTTTCAGCGGTTTTGCAGGCGAGGTCAAAAACCATCTGTTCTTGCCTGGGCTGATGCGCCCTTGTGCCGATGCCCAGCACGGGCACCTGCGCATTCATGGCACACATGCCGGTCACCAACCCGGCCTGCGTTCCTGAAGAACCGGTTGCATGCACCAATCTGTCAATTTGCAAACCACTGTTATTTGCTTGTGCCAACAGTTCAAAGGCCGCGTTAACATAGCCAAGCGCGCCGGTCGGGTTCGATCCGCCGCCAGGAATGACATAGACATTGTGCCCTTCAGCGCGCTTCTTTTCCGCTGCCTTTTCCATCTCACCCGGCATGTCGTGGCCGCCGGGAAACTTCTCGGTGGTTGCACCATGCAAATGATCTAGCAGGACGTTGCCGTTCGTATTGTAGTTTCCATTTTGGTAACCGGTGCGATCCTCCAAAAGGATGTGACAATCAAGCCCCAGCTTGGCGGCAAATGCAGCCGTCTGCCGACCGTGGTTGGTTTGCGTGGCCCCTTGGGTCATCACCATGTCGGCGCCCTGCGCCTCGGCCTCAGCCATTAGGAATTCAAGCTTGCGGGTCTTGTTGCCACCGGTCGACATGCCGGTGCAATCATCGCGTTTGATCCATATTTCGACCCCAAGCTCCTTTGACAATCGAGTCATGGGTTCAAGCGGTGTTGGAAGATGTGCAAGATGCAGGCGGGGAAAACGGGCAAGGTGCATGTCGTGGTTCCTAATATTTGCTTTTGTCAACTTACTGCGCGCTGAAGCGCATTCCTAATTCGAATTTTGGTACATAAGTTGCAGGAATTGCATATTGATAGGAACTGTACTATCGATCCGCCATGCGTCTTGAGTGGATAGATGATATTTTGGCCGTGCTAGATAGCGGCTCTCTCGCCCGCGCCGCTGAAAAGCGATTGCTGACGCAATCCGCCTTTACTCGGCGGGTGCGGCTTATCGAAGACAACATCGGCGCAACGCTGTTTGATCGCCGCCGCAAGCCAGTCTCTTTGATGCCAGGTGTGCGGGATCTGGAATTTGAATTACGTGAGCTCAGCACCAGGCTGCATAGGCTTCGACACACCTTAAAGACAGCGAGTGATCAGACAGGCAAATCGTTGTCTTTTGTTTGCCAACACGCGCTCACCACGACAATTTCACCCGAAATTGTTCGTGTTTTAACTGAAGCTGGCGAAATCTCGGTTCGCGTGCGTTCAGGAAATCAAGACGAGTGCCTGATGCATCTGATTTCAAAAGAAGTTGATTTTGCCATCATGTACGCGGTGCCCGATGACAGTATTCAAGAACCCGCTAACGCGTTTGAAACCAAAACGCTCGGGATGGATACTTTGATTCCAGTCTGTGCGCCTACTGTGCGCACCCAAGTGACGGAAGCCGTAATTCCTACAATCAGCTACCCGCCCGAAGTCTTTCTCGGGCAGGTCTATTCCAGGATGATTGCGCCGCGATTACCTGAAGGTAAAACCGCAGTGCCCAGAGCTGAAACCGCACTTACGTTGGCCATACTACAATACGCCTTGAATGAAATCGGCATCGCGTGGTTGCCCCACTCTCTAGTGGCGACCCACCTTTCAGAGGGCACGCTTGTGTGCATTGACGACGTACTGCCCACACAGCTTCTGGCAATCAGGGTAGTCCGCTTGGCAGAATCTCAGCCAGATCATGCAGAGCAAATATGGAAACAACTTGAAGACATTTTCAGTTTCTAGTTTTCCCGCAGCACTCTCTATCCCAAAAGGCATGCCGCCCCTGATCAAAAGGGCTTGGTTTCTCTTACACACCCTTCGCCAGATCGAAAAACGAAGCCTGAGCTACACTCAAGAACCCCGATCCGGGCTTAACGCCCTATTTTGCACCGAGCCGGAGTCGACCCCTACAACACCAAGCGCCGACATTCGGCGCTCGGATATGCGCCCTAAACGGACGAGACCGCGCTGGTTAACAAGGTGCTGTTACATTCCAATCCGTCTCAGACTGGTAGATTTCCAAAAGAGTGAACTGTAAACGTTGTAGGCACTTTTGTCCCCGTTCATGCTCCCTTTGTTCGTTGGAGGCGCGTTAAATTATTATAGAAAAAAGCCGAGTGACTGGGCCCACAGGAAGTGAAGAGGGGCGAACGCGGTAACCCCAATCGCGAAGTAAGCAAGCAGTAGACGAAGGGCCTGCGTAGATGGGACCCGACCGATTGACATTGTCAAAAGTAGGGGTGGAACCAGATACGGGAATGGTACGAGAATCCATGTAGGAATCTGGGCCATTAAGACCCACTCAACTGGCCAGCCTGTGGGGCTCAGTTGCAAACTTTTTGACATTGACGATTGTTGGGTTAGCGCGCGAGTGATCAGCAGCAATAATCAGCCGAA
>NZ_JBXWQI010000044.1:0-8372 GCF_059612305.1 Ruegeria sp. CDSA033
CAGACATGGTCACCGCTCGATTTTCGAACCGTGAATCACGCAGCCAAGCGGAAATCAATGGGTCCTGACCCTAGGGCTTGGGCCCGGTGCGCCTCGCGAATGCTGACCGCTTCCGCGCGCCGAGCCTCTTCAATGTTTCGTTCGTTAATACGCTCTTGCGCCGCGATATTGCGCTTGTTTGCTCGACTTTCCGCCCGTTTGTGCAAAAAACCACCTATCAGCGACAGAACCATTATTCGCCCCTCGATTTGTACCAATCTATAAGTGCGTCTACGTAAAACAGGCACACCGCGATCAGGGCCGCGCCGAGCGCGTGTTCCTGATCTGTGGTCAGCATGACTTTTGCGCCGATCCATCTTCCACCATCCATTTGCGCAAAGTCTCGCGCGAAACCCTGATGCCATGATGCTCAGCTAACTTCTCTGCGGCCTATGTAGGTCCGAAATCGGAATAGCTCTCTTTGACCAATGCCAAGGCATAATCGCGCTTTGCTCTGTGAATCTGATTGTTTGGAGGTTTGCCGCGCGCCCTATGCCGGATCGCAGCAGCTCCATCCAGGCGATACCTCTTCAGCAGCCGAAACACTTGGCGCCGCGTCAAATCCAGCAGTTTCTCAGCATTATCAATGGTCAAGCGGCCATCATCGACCTGCGCCAATACATCCACACGATTCAACTCGCGCTCGCTCATCATCACCCACCCCATGCCCGATCTTCCTCAATGATTTTTGAGGGTAGAGTGACATTCCTGAATTGCTCGTGGGTGACATTTTAGCTTTGCGGCTACACAATTAGGTCGCGCATAATCTATCTTATGTTAAATAGATGGTTGTAAGTATTCGGCTGCACGTTTCGAATATTACCACTAGAAACCAGCAAGGTTGACCCACACGAATTCATCTACCATCCTATTTGCGTATAGCTTGTTTTATTGTGCGAACCTGCACGTTTGTTTTGGCAAGGTCGATGAAATGACCGATAGTTCACAAAAGACCTACGTGCATGACACTCATCGTCTGCGCGACCCCGTGCAGACCCTAAGCATTGTGCAACCATTTCTACGGGAAATGGGTATAACTCGGATCGCGAATCTGACCGGCCTGGATCGGATCGGTTTGCCTACCGTCATGGTTGCTCGTCCCAATTCCAGATCCGTTGCGGTGTCACTTGGTAAAGGACTGTCGCTGCAGGCAGCGCAAGCTTCGGGCGTTATGGAAGCGATCGAATCCTGGCATGCCGAACGTGTGCGACTTCCGCAACGGCTTGCCCGACATACCGATTTGGCTGATGAAGCGACCGTTGTGGATGTGGAACGATTGCCTAAGGTCACCGGCGCGCAATTTGATCCCAACGGCAACATGCTGTGGGTTGAAGGCCGGGATTTGAAAAGCCAACACGCCTGCTGGGTCCCGCTTGAGATGGTGGACACTGACTACACTTCTGCTCCACTCGCCGGACAACGCGCCTTTCCCAGAACAACAAACGGTTTGGCTTCGGGCAATAATGATGCCGAAGCGAGTTGTCATGCGATTTGCGAATTGATTGAGCGCGATGCAACGACGCTGTGGTCTCATCAAACCACGACTGCGCGCGTTGATCTCGGCACTGTCGACGACCCACGATGTCAGGTGGCCATTGAAAAAGTCACCGGGGCAAATCTGGAGATAGGGGTGTGGAACACCACGTCGGATATCGGAATTGCCAGTTTTCGGTGCGTGATCTGTGAGGCCGGCGGGCAGTCTGGTCACATCGGCATCGGCGACGGGTGCCATCCGGATCGTGCAATCGCGTTGCTGCGCGCTGTGACAGAGGCTGCTCAGACTCGGCTGACCTATATTTCGGGCGCGCGCGATGATCTGGATCCGGAAGAATTCACTGACCAGGCGCAAACGGATCGGTGTAGATATGTGCGGGATCTGATCGATCGTGCCCCTCCGACAGAGAATTTTCAGGACTGCCCGACGCATTCAACCAAGACATTCGAGGATGATCTGGCTTTGCTGTTAATCAGGTTACAGGCCGTCGGGGTTTCTCAGGTGGTGATCGTGGACTTGTCTCGGCCTGAATATGATCTATCGGTTGTTCGGGCGGTCATACCAGGCTTGGAGGCGCCACATGACGATGCGGACTACGTACCGGGCTTAAGAGCACTGCAAATCAGGCAGGAAACCGCATGACCGTCGTTGTATTTGTGGGCCCTACCCTGCCAGCACACGAAGTCACGGCACAATTGAATGCCGCGATTCTGCCTCCTGTTCAGCAGGGTGATGTTTATCGGGCAGCCAAGGATCAACCGCACGCCATTGGGATAATAGATGGGTTCTTCGAAGGTGTGCCGTCAGTCTGGCACAAGGAAATCTTGTGGGCGATGGAACAAGGGATACCGGTATTTGGCAGCGCCAGCATGGGTGCCCTGCGTGCAGCGGAACTTGCCGAATTTGGAATGATCGGTGTTGGCGGGATCTATGAGGATTACCTCAGCGGCGTTTTGCAGGATGACGATGAGGTCGCGGTTCTTCACAGCCCGGCAGAGCTGGGATTTCAACCGCTCAGTACACCGATGGTGTCTATCCGAGCCACAGTCAAACAGGCGCAGGCTCAGGGGATTTTACCTTCTGAAAGCGTCGCCACTATCCTAGAGCATGCGAAATCCAGACACTATAGGCACCGCATCTGGCAGGACATCGGCAAAGAGTTAAGCGATCTGCCCGGAATAGCGGCCTTTTTGGATTGGCTGCCCGACGGCCAAATTGATGCCAAGGCAGATGACGCCCGCGCGATGCTGGCCCTTATGGCGGATTGCCTGTCGCGGGGCACCCTACCCCCAATTCCCGTAACGCGGACCGAACCAACATTGGTGTGGAAACAGTTGCGCAACCGCATCGACACCAACGAAGCAAAGAACCACGCGGTGATCGACGAGTTGAGGTTAGACCCGGAACTGTTCGCCGAATTGCGCAACCGCGCAGTGCTGAGCGTGATGGCACAGGAAGAGGCCGCCGAGCAGGATCGGCAACCTGATCGTGACGCCCTGATCCGGCAGATGACGGACCACAGGGCCATGGCTGGATTGTCTCATAAAACGCATTTGATGAAATGGTTGACCGCCAATGATCTGAACCTTGCGGAATACGAGGACATACTGGCGGATGCCGCCCGGGTCGATGCGACGGTCGCCGCGCGTTTGACGCAGTTGGAAGGGCCATTGCTGGCCGAACTGAAACGAACCGGAAATTACACCGATCTACGGGAACGGGCGGCCGCCAAGGAAAAAGCTGCGATTGTGAATGGGCAACTTTCGGGCGCAGATCGTCTGCGAATGGTCGTGTGGTATTTTGAAACGCGCCTTAATCGGGACGTGCCGGATAACCTGGACAGCTACGCAACCTCGCTTGGCCTATCCGGGCGCGCGGCACTTGGTGAGTTGATCGAAGCAGAGTATTTGTTTTGCCACAGGAGTGCCTGTGCGGACGTCCCAAAAAGCAAGGTGACCTCCGCCCGGCACGAGGGGTCGATTGATGAACACACATGAGACTGTAAGCGACGAAGAACCCGGAACACGGTTCCTGCTGTATCCGCAATCACCTTTTCTGGAACCGGGCGCGCAACCGGAGCTTATCGAAATTTCAGCACCGCAAGGCAGCATCGGGCCAGGGCCGTCTGGTCCGCGCATGTACACCGTCAATCCTGTCGGCAAAACCACACCTTACGGCGCCATCGTTCCCGGTCCGAATGGACCGGGTATGTATCTGCCACCTTGGGACGGATACATCCAACCGCCCGCGATGCCCGATGAGTTTGGCAATTTCTTTCATATTGCCCCATCCGACCCCTCATTTGAGGCGGCGCATTTGTTCGGGTCGGCCCATTTTACAATGGATGTGTGGCAAGGTTATTTTGATCGACCAATCCCGTGGCATTTCGCGCCTGATTTCGACCGGCTTGAACTGTCCCTGCTACCCAGTCTGGACAACGCACATATTGGCTGGGGGTTTCTGGAAACGGGCGGCACACACGAACATGGAGATGAGTACCGCCCATACAGCCTGAACTTTGACGTTGTCTCCCATGAAATTGGACATGCCATTATCTATAGCGTCATCGGCATGCCGTCAGACGGGGATGCGTCGGGCGAATATTATGGATTTCACGAGTCCGCTGCCGATATGGTCGCCCTTCTTGCGTCGCTGCATTTTGGTTCGGTTGTTGACGCACTGTTAAAAAACACGCGGGGCAACCTGTACACCTTCAATCGTCTGAACCGGTTTGCCGAACTGGGGGAAAACGCGCAAATCCGAATTGCCGCCAACACCCGGTCCATGTCAGAGTTTGCGGCCGGTTGGACCAGCGAACACGATCTGTCCGAACCGTTGACCGGAGCGATGTTCGACATTTTCGTAGACATTTATCACGAGCGCCTGCTGCTGCATGGACTGATCTCGCCCGAAGAAGAACACCTGTCCGATCAGCTGGAAGATTCTCCGGATTACAGCGAGGTTATGCAGGGTGTGTTCGATGCCCGTTATGCCGAAAACCCCGAAGGTTTCCGGATTGCTTTGCTTGAGGCGCGCGATTTTCTGGGAACCTATCTGGCCGACACATGGGAGCGGCTGGATGCAGATATGCTCAGCTATTTTGGTGTTGAAAAGGCCCTGCTGGCGGTCGATCAGGAAATCACAGGCGGTGCGTTTCGCAACATCATCGAAGGCAACTTCCGCATGCGTGATATTGGTCTGACATCTGCCGGCCCACGTCTTCCCGATCCCGAAGAAGACAGCCACTCTGCTTCGGTTCGTACGCAGGTGCCGGAATAACGTGTAAAATCCTTTATTTTTAAGCGGTTTTATGGCATGCAATCGGAAGAAGATTATTGGAACGCATTTGCTCGAATATTTTTCGAGTTTATTTTGAGGGGGAGATGAGGGTTCTGGCTTCGTCGATCCCATAATTGGGAGAGAGAGATATGCCTGAATCCTTGCTCAGTTTTTCAGAAGTGTTGATATATGGCCGTGAGCTCGAAGATTTAGAATACAAACGTATCCCGTCCAAAGGAAAGGGCGCCAACAAGCATCTCGACGATCAATTTGGGGTGGAAAAAGGGGAGAAAGGTCCTCGGTTCGCCAAGATTTATGGCTTTGCCTTTGAGGGCACCTATTACGATATGCCGGAGCCGGTGATTTTTCTGGTTCATGGTAAAGGTGAGCTGGTCGCTGATCCCAATAAGCCTGCAGACGACGCATCCCGAGCGCCGCAAGACCCGAGTATTGGCGGCGTCGCAGCGGCCGACTATCAGGTCGCCGATGGCATCCGCGTCTGGCGGTACGACAAATCTGACCAGACCATGCGTATGGACGTGATGGCCGGTCAGTTCGAACAAGTCCTGTTGGACATCTATTTCGGCTTTGACAGCCCAGCTATTAGCGGTGCCAAAGTCAGCGGCGCGAAAGTAAGTGGGGCCAAGGTCAGCGGCGCCAAAGTCAGTGGCGCGAAGGTGAGCGGTGCCAAAGTCAGCGGCGCAAAAGTACGCGGCGGCGACTAAGCCCGGTTTGCAGAATAATATTCAGGGGCACCCGATTGTGGGTGCCCCTTTGCATTTTTAGAACCCGGCCTTTTTCAGACCTTCCACAAAGTGCTGCGTATCTTCCTCTAGCCGATCCGGTTGAACGGTTGTCCACCGGGCCAGCGAAAAGTTCGGATGCGCCTCGCGGTGCTTTTCCCTTATGAGGCGGGCCATGTCCGTTTGACCCAGCTGAGCATAGCTGGCGGCCAGCATACGCTGCCCCTCGGTCGGATTGTTCATCTTGTTGACCGTCTCAATTACATCCTCATAGCGTCTGAGGTTGTAATACGCTCCGCCCAGGTGCCAAAGGTATTGATCAGGGAAATAGGGATTAAGGCGCATTGCCTGCTGAAGATGCGTTATGGCCGTTTCGTTGTCACCCGAATGGGCTAGCGCATCAGCAAAGTCAGAATGCATATCCGCATCATTTGGGTTTAACGCCAGCGCCCTCTGATAGGATTGGATGGCTGCGTCATGCTCTTTGCGGTAAAGGTGCACATAGCCCAATTCGCCGAAACCACGCGCGTCGGTCGGGTCCAGCTCAATCGCGCGCTGTGCCAACATCAGCGCCTTTTCCAGCGATTGTGACGGCTCTTCGGCCCAGGAATAACGCCAGTCGATATTTAGAGTTCGCGACAGCGCTGCTGCAGCACGGGCATACCCCTCGTCCCGTTCAAGGGCTGATTGATAGAAATTCTGTGCCTTGCGGTTGTCGTTTCGGGTGTATTTGAAGATGTGGTGCTGGCCTTGCAGGACCGAACCATAGGCCTCAAGATCGTTTGGAATCGCCTGAATCATTCGCTGCTTTTCATGCGACTCTATCATCACCGCAGTGGCCGCCACAATGCACTCTGTGACCTCATCAAGAATGTCGAAAATATCGTCAATCTTGCGATCGAACCGTTCGCCCCAGATTGTGCGCTCGGTGTTGGCATCAATCAACTCGGCGGAAATCCTGATCCTACTGGCTGACCGACGTACACTGCCGCGCGCGACATAGCGGACATTCAGCTTTTGCGCCGCCTCTTTCGGAGGCATCGACTGTGTCCTGAAGAAAAATGACGAGTTCCGGGCGATGATAAAAAGGTTCCGGAACTTGGACAGATTCATGATGATGTCGTCCGTAAGACCTTCGGCGATCCAGCTGTCGGACTCATCGCCGCCAGAGCTGCTGAAGGGCAGAACGGCCACCGACGGCGTATCCGGCCGTTCGAGTATGTCCCCTTTCAAATCCGGGCGCATCGTGCCAGCCATGGTCGCGCCGGCCACTTCGCTGCGGACGCAGTAGGTCGAGACAGGATTCATGATGTTCTTGAGCTGTTTTGGCCCCAGAAACTCGTACCCAAAGCGCAGGCGATTGCAGACCTGATCATACACGGCAGAGCTGACATAGACCCGCTCAGGCTCGGCTATTTCTTGCAACCGGGCCGCGATATTGACGTTGTCACCATGAATGCCACGCTCGTCTATCAGTATCTCACCAAGGTGAATCCCGGCCCGGAACTTGATTCGCTGATCCTGCGCGCGGGTTTTATTCTGATCGCTTGCGATTTGATGCAATTCGACCCCGAATTCCACGGCGCTAGTGGCAGTTTCGAACAGGGCCAAAATCCCGTCCCCACGTACCTCAACCACTCGGCCGTTGTACTTTGCGCACGATGCCTCAAGCAAAGAAATCAATGCTTTCAATTCATTATAGGTATCCAGCTCATTCTCGCTCATAAGCCGGGAGTATCCTACGACATCGGCGAACAATACTGCGCCAAGCCGTTGAGTAATTGGAATGTCAGAAATTGTCGTACTCACAAGTGTTACTCTTTTTTCGGATTCATAGCGGACCCGTAACCAACATATATCAAAAAACGTTTTTGACGACCGAAGCAGTTTTGATCGGAACTGATCACACCTCTGCGATCTGAGGCGGCCATGACCAGGCGGCGCAATCATTCGGCCCCAATGTCACGACCGTATTCGCATCCAGTTCCTGTGCCAGAACGTTTCGGCGAACCATCCACTCGGATTTCAGAATGCCCACAACAACCATATCCTGGAACTCACCTTCGGCGAACCACGCTTGACGCATCGTCCCTTCAATCTGGAATCCTATCTTGGCAACAAGATCACGGCTGTGATGATTGTCCTCACGATAATAAGACGTTATGCGGTTCAGCCCCAGCTGTCGAAACGCCAGGTCCAGCACCAAAGCGGATGCCCGAAGCCCGACGCCGGATCTACGCATTGCCTTGTTGACGAAAACTGCAACCACTGCATCGCGATTGATGTTCGAGATAGACTCGAGCCCGGCCAGCCCAACGGCCTCACCTGCGGACGACTCGACGATAAACCAACATTTGCGGCTGGCATCAGAAGACGTAAATGAATCTTTCCAAAATTCTTCGGCATGCGATGTATTGAGGGGCACGCGCGTCGTACGATCGAAACGCGCAAGGTCTTCAACGTCCTGAAACCAACTCAGAACGGAATCCAGATCTGCCCTTTCCATCGGACGCAACCTGAACGTGTTTTGTGAATTGTTGCTCACGATAAATAGTACCTTTGAAAGAAATCAGTAAAATCTGCTCGGACCCTAACACAAAAATTTAGAAATTACGAAATGAGATTACGGTACCTTTGCCCTCTGTTTATTCACCGCAAGATTTGAGTTTTTGAAGCAGTGGGGCGATAAGTGTGCTGCCCGGTCAAATGCAACTGAATTTCCCATCCACACCTCTGTTTGCTAGGGTCAGGACTCATAGCCAATAGATAACGAGTGCTGCGAGGGCGATTGCTGACAGGAAGACCTTCGGGCACCT
>NZ_JBXWQI010000045.1:0-6564 GCF_059612305.1 Ruegeria sp. CDSA033
GGTGCCCGAAGGTCTTCCTGTCAGCAATCGCCCTCGCAGCACTCGTTATCTATTGGCTATGAGTCCTGACCCTAAGATCTATTGGAACAAAGGGCTCAAGGCGGACATTCGAAAGTCAACAATAAGGAGCGAACTTTGGCGGACTGGTTAACTTTTTTGGCTTGCTCGCAACGCTTATCGGCGCGGTGATAACCGCTTGGGCGGTAATTCTGAAGCCAGAAGATGCGGCCCGGATAGGTGTGTCGCGTATGAGTGGCCCAAGCATAGAAGATCAGCTAAGGCTGCCGATGGTTCGAAACCTTTTGGCAGCTTCGCGTTGGGCTAAAAGAGGATTAGCGCTGATTGCTTTTGGGACTTTCCTGCAGATGGCACCTGTGGTCATGCGCATAATCAGCAGTTCACTATAAGGAGCAGAAGTGCTTGGCATCGAATCTTGGTTACCGAAAGACTTGATTTACAAAGTCGGGTGTTACGCGCAAATGTGCGCGCACATAGAGCACGCGCTGTGGACGTACTATATTGGCGAACATCAGGTTTCTGAAAACGATGTTGATCAGGCAAATCATCTAATGGGCCTGCGTCTCGAGATTTCAAATCTACTTAAGAAGCTCCAAAAATTTGCGGAAAAATCCAATGGAAAATTGCCTGATTCTGAGGTCAGGTTGCTGGAGAGAATTGTTCGCGAAGTGAAGGAGGGTCTTCCCATCCGAAACCGGATAATTCATGGCGCGCTGGTTTCGGGTCGCGATGGAGATATCCGATTGCTTGGGCATTGGCGTGAGCGCCCTGGGCAAAACCGCTACATGATGCACAAGGAACCCGTCACTGATGAGGAAATCGAAGAACCTTTGAGGATTGCCGATGAGGTCCTCAAAGGGGTTTTTGAGTTGTTGAAAATGGCGGCGGATCGGCAGGCCAATACTGTAGATCGACAATAAGGAGCAGATCAAATTGGGTAGTTGCTCATGAATGTTTCCAGGGGCCTATTCAGATGTTGGATGCTTCTATCGTCGATTTGGGTAGTCCTAGTCTTTGTATCGTTGGGGATTTTTCAAGATACGCAGACGGTCTTCAATGGAAAAACCCAGCCGACAAACTTGGCGGCTTCTGACTTGAAGGTAGTCGAAGGGAACAGCGGCTTCCTTACTATCCAACATGGTACCACGAAATTCGAAGTACAAAAGGATGGTGTTGACCTAATCAAACAGAAGGATCGCGACCGTGACGACCTGCTTGAAGAACTTGCCCCCCATTTTAATGAACAGGCCGCTGCCAACAACGCTCATATCACGAAGGCAAGAACAGCCGTCCGCTTCAGCATTGCAGCCGCTGTATTGCCGCCAACACTTCTTCTAGTTTTGGGATTTGGAATGCTCTGGGTGGTTCGTGGTTTTCGGAAAGACGTTCAACAATAGGGAGCGAATGTCGGCTGTGCGGACAAAATTAGCTTTCGCTGCGCTTGCACCAATGACCGTTTTTTCTGGTATTCATGGCCCAGTTTCTTTGCAAAACCCACGTCCAAAATGGTCTATTTTGCAGGCACCAAAAGATGTGTTTTTGGTCGAGCTAGTACCGAATTCAAGGTGCAAATAGATAGCTAAGCTAAAGCCAGATAGATATCTAGAACTCTTCAAATTCCGGGACGTTGCCAAGCCGAATGAGGAAACTTGGTGATCCGACTTCGCCACTGTTCGGATCTTCACTGACCATGTAGGCATCGGCGCCAGCGCAATCGTCGGATTGCGCTTCTCTTTCTGCTCTGTTTTGTGCTTCCGCTGCCGTGGAGTATTCAAATTGCTTGCCAATTTTCAAGCTTCCTTGCCCTCCGCGTCCTGGCTTCTGTTCGACATATGTCTGGCAGATATAGTGAACTTTTTCTGAGCTCTCATCTGAGTTTGTCATGGCATATCCTTGAAACGAGTACGGGCGCTACTGATGCTTGAGATAAACAGTGCTCGCTAGCCGCTTTGTTTGTGTTTCGCTCAATCGAGTCGCGCGGAGAGGAGGGCCAACGATCATGTCACCGCTTTTTGGCGGGCTTCGGCGGACAGGCTTCAGATGGAGTCGTCGCATCCCTTTCGAGCCTAGTTTTGCGAAGCCGGGCGTTCTTGATCTGTCTTTGCTCTGCTTCTTCGTTGACCATTTCCCTAACGACCCGCGTTGTTTTGTCCATCGGCGTTTCCGCCTTGGGAACGTGTGCATTGAAGACAGTTGATTTTTTAAGCTTTGCCAATGGTTATTCTCCTATCCGTTTTCAACGGCGCATTTGTCAGTTGAGTATTTCAAATTGATGCCGGGTGATTGCCTGGTCCTTGAGAGACACGCGCGTGTCGTAAAGGACTGCGATGGAGCAGCTTTGTCTGAACGTCAGGAGCGGACATAGCTTTCATCAACGCACTATAGTTCATTTGGAATCTCATTTCCGATCCTACGCTCTGTGTCGAATGGGATGTGCCGATGACAAGATGATCGCTTGTTGCACCGATGAGTCTATTCCTGGGAGGCATAGAAAGCCCGAAAACGTCTGTATCTTGCTGACCAATGGCGAGAACTACTTGTGTGCTCTGTCCACTTTTTGGGACAAGGTGAAGTCTTTTGAATACCGGGTCGCAGATGCTCTGTGGGTAAGATGAAGGTTTGGACCCTGTTTCAATGACCTCGGCGACAAGCGTAAAGGCATCCGTATACATCCCGCCTATTTGATCTCCGGAAATCGGATCAACGCCCAGCAGTATTGCTTCCCCCAGCCTTAAATCGTTGATGCGACCAGCTGGGTGTCTACTTAAAGCCCAAGGAAGGTTGGCCGAGTTACCACCAGATACCATCTGAAGGAAGGGACCACACTGTCCTTCTATGTCATTTGCCAGGCCAGACAAGGTGTCCATGTCTGCGGCAATCGGGGCAATTCCGCTCAGACATGCGAAGTTCGCTCCGATGCCCTTCAGCGCGACACCTGGCATATCCACCACTTGTTGTGCAATTGAGCCTAGGTATTTTGGCATGATCCCTTCGCGTAGATCGCCCATCTCAACCATCAAGATAATGCCGTGAATGCAGCCCTTCCGGATCGCGGCGGCGGCCAGAGCGGTAATCACGAGGATCTCTGTGTTGTAGCTTGCCTCACAGTACTGGACGACCTGATCAACCTGGCTCAGCATTGGTGTACGGATCAAGGTGATCGGGCATGTCATGCCCGCATTGCGTAACTTCCGAACGTTGCTAAGACGCGCTTCTGCAAGTCCCACAGCGCCACCGTCCAGCATGGCCCGAGCGATGGTTGGATGCCCGCACACTGCTTTAGTCACACCAGTAACGCTGATGCCGCGAGTCTTGAGGCGCCCGATCACAGTCTTTGCATTGTGGCGTATCTTGCTCAGATGCACCTCAATGCGAGGTGTACTCATATCGCAGCCACAGGTGTGGGTTGATGCAACCCAGGATAGGCGGCGACAACCATTGCAAGCAAATACGATGCTGGCCGGCTGAGTACATCCGTTACAGGCAGCCCGAGTATTTGTGACTGTGCGGCGATAGTTTCGGTAATCTCGGCCTCAGACATCCCCTCGTGATTGAGCGTGACGCCGATGACTTTTGTGTCAGCAAACGCTTCGATGAGGGCAATCTCACTTGCAGGTTTAGGCATTGGCATATTGGGAAAATCACAGCGATGTGCGCGCTTTGGAGCGTGCTGAAGGATCACGGCGTCCGGCTGGCTGCCCCGCAGGATAAAGGCGGATGTGCAGAACGCCGGATGACTTAACGCCCCTTGACCTTCGATCAATATGACATCGGGTTGTTCAGCCTCGGAAGCGTCAACAATCGCACCTTCAAGCTCGCCGCAACAAAACTGCGGCGGCACGGCATCCATTGCCACTCCATATTTTGCACCCTGCATCAAACCCGTCTGGCCCGTACCAACAAGAACAGTCTTGATGCCCCTTGCGTTCAAAGCGCGGGCCAATACGGTCGCTGTTGTCCGTTTTCCAATGGCGCAATCGGTTCCAAGAACCGCTATACGCAGTGCCTTCACTCCTGCAATACTTCCGTCGAACAGGCGCATATCCTTGCTGGGTTTAGGTTTTCGAATATCGCGTATGGTGACTTTGCGTTCGACCGCAAAAGCCGCGATTTCTAGATCATCGCTCAGATATTCATGCAATCCACTGACGATGTTCATACCTAGTGAAATCGCGTCGAGAACAACGTCGCGATCTGTCGATGAGAGTCTCCCCGTAGATGGTGCCATCCCGTAAATGAGGGTATCTGGGATGACGGTTTCATGGGCGACAGCAGCGTCCAAACTTCTAAAGACCGGAATGTGGTTTACTGCATCGTCAAGAATCTGCCCGCTGTCTTCGCCGTCGTGGTTGCTATCGATGACAGACAGGATCCTGTAGGCCTCTGAATGACGAACAAGGCCATTAGCAGTTTTGCCATCAATGTTGGCGAAGTTACCTTGGCAATAGACAATCGCAGTTGTTGGCGAGACGATCTGAGTGGTAGAGGTTGATCTTATGGGTTCATCGCTGGTCAATGGCGGCGCTTGTGCACCGCTGACGGGACGACGGATAGTGTTAGCCGCGCTAAAGTCGGTTTTCATGATGTTTCCTTTTTGTGGTCGACACCGAAGGCAACGCTGCCGTCACCATTGGGTAATGAAGTCGAGAATATCGTGCCGCACGCTCAGTTATCGAGAATGCAAAGTCCCTTAGATAACTTGAAATTCTTGTTGCAGTCCCACCGGTTTCCGGACCTGTCGAGATGGGCATTCGCAGGAAGGTCTATTACGTCACAGCTCGCACCTGAGGCAGCGTATCCCCGCTCGCACTTCCATCCCGTTCCGTAACTTGCATCGTCAAAGAAGGCATGTTCAGGGATCACAACGGGCGCGCACGACCCATCTTGTGCAAAGTACCCACGTTCGCATGTCCAGGGTCGGCCGTATCCTGATGAATTCAGATACGCGTTGGCCGGGACTTCAATAGCGACGCAAAGGTCGTCCGATGCTTCGAACCCCCGTTTGCATTTCCACGCTGGCCCATAGGTAGTAGCTGCCAGGTAAGCGTTTGCGGGTACGACAATTTCTTGGCACGTGTCGTCGATTTTGAGAAAACCGCGAGAGCAATGCCAGCGCTCACCTGATGGATCAAGAAACCCGCCATCAGGTACAATCACCGCAACACAGGCCGTGTCATCCTTCTTGCGAAAACCATGAAGACATTCCCAACCAGAGCCATAGGTGCGGTTGGTCGGATACGCATTTGCTGGCACTATGACAACGGCGCAGACGTCGCCACTCAGCCTATACCCGGCGTTACATTTCCAGCCGTCACCGTAGCTCTTTGCAGTGCCATTTTCAGGCACAGGTTGCGATGTGGATTGAGCATATGCAGGCGTTGAAAACAGAAGCAGAGCACAGATTGGGAGCACAATCAGAGCCGCAATCATCTGAATGCCTGGTGACGGATGCGCTCCCCAGATCGCCTGACAGAGTTGCGGCATTGCCTTTGAGTTATGATCCATCCAGCTCAAGCCCCGCGATACAGGCATCTGCAAGGTCACGGCTTGGCGTTTCCGACCCCGGCAACGTAGCCCAACCCGTATCCATCATAGCCTTGCGGCGACTGAAGCCAGAGGCCTCTTGGAGGGTTACGATTATTTCTTCGCGCCTGGGGTCGGCCGCTGACCTGTTCAGGCAAACCGGCACCATCGCGAGCGTCACTTCTTCGCTTGCATGGTCCTTCGCCAATTCTTGAGCGCTGCCGCTGGTTGTCCAACCGCCCCAAGTAAAGCCAAGGATTGAGACCGCAATCGCACCACACAACGCACCGTAGATGCCTGGTTTCGTCCATTCTGGAAATGTCATTTTGGATCCTCTGGCGGAGAAAAGCGCCGCCGCGCTGTTTTGTGTCTTTTTGCGCGTTCTTATTCTCGCGCTAGGGCCGTTCCCAAGGCGCGATGACCGATAGGCGCAGTTCGAGCTACTGAAACTTCATTTGATCAACAGTTGCGTTGTAGTTCCTTGGCAAGCCATTGCTGCGTCTGATCACCACAACGGATCAACAAACGTCACAATCGATGTGGTCGTGCGCGATAACATCGGCAACCTTCCCAAACATCAGATCCCAATCAGAGGATGTGACAGCTGAATTTTCATGATGGAAGAACTTAGTTTACTCTGGCAGGCGATACGCCTAGGCCGCAGAAAACCAGAACTTTAGTAGACTTAACATAGCCACTTGGCGACGGTATTACAACGTTCATGGGCCCAACGCTTATTTCAAGACCCGATACTGATGAAAGCACTAGGCTCAACCCGGTATTCGCCTTGTGTATCGGAAAATCCGTGACCACTTATGGAGCCTCATTAGCATGCCACTCTGAAGCCGACATTCGCTGCATCACAGAAAACATGTAGTTTGGGCTCCTTGCGGCCATTCGAGGGGCAACGATGAGGAGCGATAGTTCGGCCACTGAGCTGCCGTTCGCTGCGGTCGCGACACTGATCACTTCAAATGGCAGGTGTGCGCAGAAGGCTGACTTCCGTAATGGGGTCTTCTCTGC
>NZ_JBXWQI010000046.1:0-6410 GCF_059612305.1 Ruegeria sp. CDSA033
GGAAACCGGTGGCGCTTGTAGCTGATTGACGATGACTTATCGATGCCACCTACGTCCAATTACGGGCATGAGAAACCGAACGACCGTTAACGTGACAACACCAAAAAGTTTGCAACAGATCCCTTTCCGAGGTTGCCAACCAACCCAATGCGAATGCCATCACAGCTTGGTCGTCATTTTGTAACCAGAAGAAAAATAGAGTTTGGCGTGAGTCACGTTGTTCTCCTCCAGCCAAGTGGTTCTTTCGACGGTGAACAAGGCCGTTCCTTCGTTTTCCCCCAGGAACTCCGCAACCTCCAGATTGGCGTTGGTCGCTGAAAACGTCAGTTCAACCTCGGTAAACGGAACCTCACGGACAAGCCACTCGTTTGGCCCAATTTCTTCGAACGACTGATCGCGTGCCTGAGGGATGGTCGCAAGATTGATCCAACGCTCTTCGAACTGAAAGGCTTTGTTTGAGGCAAAGTGCATACATCTGAGATGCAGAACCTCACCCCCTTTTGGGATCTTGACCTGAGCACGCAACCAGCCGGGGGCGGCGATAACCTCGCGCTCAACAAGCGAATATCGATAGGTGGCCCCTAGGTTGGTGATTTCTTCCCGAATAAGCGGAATTGTGATCCGGGCCTGGCGCGTCGGGGCTGTTTTAACCCGTGTTCCTGCCTTGCGCTTACGCTCAAGAACGCCATCATCAACTAGTTCGCGCATTGCACGGTTTACCGTGGCCCGTGCACAGCCAAATTCCTTGGCAAGCTGAATCTCACCAGGCACTACCGCGCCGGGCGGCCAGGTGTTGTCGCGGATGCGGCCTAGGATGTTTGATTTAATATCCTGATAGCTCACCCGCACGACAAATGGCCTATAATATGTCTAAATTTATTGCATAATGTTTGTACTCGTATGCGGCTAGGGATTGCAACCGTCGGCACGCCTAATTCGAACAACAGTAAGCATACGCAGCCGTCCCATGACTAACCCGAAATGCGAACAGAAATGAAACATGTCCGAACCAGAACCCTGGAGCCCGTCCTGTGGAAAAACGGCTTAGGGACCACGCGAGAAATTGCACGGGGAAGTGGCGAGCAGGGCGTCGTCTGGCGTGTGAGCCTTGCTGACGTGGAGGCTGACGGGCCATTTTCCACATTTCCGGACATGTCTCGCATCCTGACCGTTGTCGAGGGAGATGGCTTTGATCTGGTTGGCCCTGCGACACCGTTGAACGCACGGTTTTCCGATCCGCTCAGGTTTTCAGGCGATCTGGAATTGTGGTGCCGGCTGGAAGCGGGCCCAGTGCGCAATTTTAATGTAATCTATGATCCTGTTCAGTGCGCTGCATCCGTAGATTGCCTGACTGGTGAAGGCACTCATAAGCTCCAAGCGGGTCCGAACGAAATTCTGTGTCTGTTTTCAGTGTACAAGGGCTGCTCTATCGACGGACACAGGGTTGAGCCCACTGAGGCAGCGGTCCTCAAGGATGGCAATTTCACAGCCATCGGTTTTGAAGACAGCATTACATTATTGGCGCGCCTCAAGAACCGATAGCGGGCAAGAGAACCTCAATCTACTATGGGAGGTAACTTGGCTGTCACGCATTGAAATTAGCCCAGGGTGCATTTTTGCGCGCGAAGTTCCGACAGGTGGCTCAGCAATGCGTTCGCTGTTTTCCAGGCCACCTGCTCCTTTTCTTTGCCCGTCAGTGCTGCCGGAACAACCGCATGCGTATAAGGATCGTCCGTGAAGATCGGATAATCCGATCCCAGCATAATTCTGTCTGCGCCCAAAAGCTTAACAGCTGCCTCCAACGCACGTGGCCCAAGCGAAGCGCAATCGTACCAGAGCCGACGCAGACGCTGGGTCGGGAACGGATCATCCGGGTTGCGATGCCGCGCAATGCTTTCTAACCGCTCAAAAATAAATGGAAGCGTGCCGCCCAAATTGACTATCTGAAAGGAAACAGCCGGGTAAGATTCCAACAGGTCTGACATGATCATGGTCAAGGCGACCTGAGAAGCGCTGGATTGCAGTTCCACTGCGGACAGTCGGTATTGCATCAGGTCCGCGGGGCGCGGCGGCGGGTTTTGCCCGACTTTCAGACCAGGGTGCAGCATGATGTGACAGCCGTATTCGTTTGCCGCTTCCAATAGCGGTCGCAATGAGTCAGCTTCGGCCAGAGAGTTGAAATAGTTCGACGGCAAAATAATTCCCGGCAAACCCAGATCGCGACGAACACGGCGAAGCTCTGCACAGGCAATATCAAGATCATCCAGCGGCACTCCGGCCAGCCCGATCAGGGCACCATTGCTATCAATTCCCAACTGGGCAAGGTGATCGTTAAAGGCAGAGATGACCGGTGCAATTTCCGTGGCGGGCAACAGATCAGCGCCAAGTGCTCCGGGGAAGGTCAGCAAGCGGTGCGTCAGTCCTTGCTTTCGCATTTCGGCCAGACACACTTGCGGGTCATGATAGGCATCGGTAAACGGAAATTCTCCATTCATCGCTGACATCACAGTGACACCATCTGCGCGTGTTCTGAGGCGAGGATGCGTCTTTCGGGCGCGCAAAGTCTCGACCAGCCCACCACCGTAGTAGTGGGAATGCATGTCAATGCGCATATCGATCTCTCCTGACATCTCGATTACTGACGTAGCACACAGAAAAGGCCCGCCGATTGATTATCGCAGCGGGCCTTTTACAGTGTCAAAGTCAGAACGTTACAGGCCCCATTTTGCGGCGGTCGCCGCGAAGAATCCCTGCGACTGACGCAGTTCGATCCAGCTGTTCACGTAGTTGATCCATACCTGATCGCTTTGGGGCATCAGCATCGCGATCGGTGTCGGCGCACGCGCCTCGGTTACTTCAATCTGACGTAGGTTCGGGAATTTTTCGAGCAGGGTCGAACCTTCGATATTCGATGTGATGAAAACATCAGCGCGCCCTGCCAGAACCTCCTGGAAACCGCGTGCCGGTGCCTCAACGACCTTGATATCAGCGTCAGGGAACCACTCGCGGACGCTTTTCTCGAATGTCGTCCCCAAGGTGGTCGCAACCTTGACTTCCCCGTTGTTGATCGAGTCCCAATCCGAGAATTTTTCGGCGTTTTCTTCAGTCGTAAAGGGATAGATTTCAACTGAGATATAGCTATTCGAATACCCGGCAGCTTTCAGGCGGGGCGGGCTGATCGATGCCGAACCTGTAATGTGATAGTTCCCGGCAACCACACCGTTTACCAAGGTCTTCCAATCCGTTGCCACGAATTCAAGCTCCACGCCCAGATCTTCGGCGAGTTGGGTCATGACATCGATATCATATCCCTTGTAGGCGTTGGTTGCCGGATCCCGGACGGACATCGGGTTCCAGTCGCCGGTTGTCCCGACTTTCAGCACCCCATTGTTCAGTATGTCATTCAGGGCCGATTGGGCATTGGCCGCCCCTGTGAGCATTCCAACTACAAGACCCGCGGCCAGGCCCATTGATTTCAGCAGCTTCATCGCTTCCTCCCCTTTTGTTCGTGCGTTCGCAACCAGATTTATGTCTGTATTTATCATATTTTGTATAGTTTTAATTTGAAGGCAAAGCTAGTCTTACGCTAACAATCTCAAAGGGGCAGGTCTATGTCAGATACATCGCCGGTCATCACAATCCGCGACTTGAATAAGTGGTACGGAGACTATCACGCGCTCAGAGACATCAATCTGGATGTCGCGCTTGGGGAAAGAATTGTTGTATGCGGACCTTCGGGATCCGGCAAATCAACCCTCATCCGATGCGTGAATTCTCTGGAGGAGCATGATTCCGGTTCGATCACGGTCGACGGGATCAAAATGACGGACAAAAAGGCCGCCGAGGAAATCCGATCCGAGGTTGGCATGGTGTTTCAGCAGTTCAACTTGTTCCCCCACCTGACAATTCTTCAAAATCTGACGCTAGGACCAATCAAGGCACGTGGCCTGTCGAAATCGGACGCGGAAGAACGCGCCATGACATATCTCGAACGGGTCCGGATTCCTGATCAGGCGCACAAACGGCCAACCGAACTTTCCGGTGGTCAACAACAACGGGTCGCCATCGCACGCTCACTTTGCATGGAGCCCAAGATCATGCTTTTTGACGAGCCCACCTCGGCGCTAGACCCCGAAATGATTTCGGAAGTGCTCGACGTGATCGTGGATCTTGCCCAAGAGGGAATGACGATGATCTGCGTTACCCACGAGATGGGATTCGCGCGCAAGGCAGCGGACCGGATGATCTTTATGGATCAGGGCGAGGTGATCGAAACAGGTACACCCGAAGATTTCTTCGAGGCACCTAAATCAGAACGTTGCAAGCTTTTCCTCAGCCAGATCCTTCAGCACTAAGGGGTATCACATGAAACGTACAACGCTTGTCGCTCTTTGTGCGCTTGTCATTCTCGCCGGCTGTAGTTCTTCGGGCAACTGGGGATGGTACGTCGTCAACCCCTCGACAGAAACGGGTCAGAACAACATCCGATTTCTTTTGTCGGGCTTCTGGTCGACAATCAGCCTGTCGTTGATTGCCGCCGTTCTCTCAATGGCCCTCGGGCTTCTGGTTGCCCTGCCGGGCATGTCGTCAAACCGATGGCTGCGGTTACCAAGCAGGGTCTACATTGAATTCATCCGCGCCATACCACTCCTGCCGATGTTGTTCTGGGTATTTTACGGATTCCCGGTTGTTCTGAAATCAATTGGTATCAGTATCAGCATCGATGCGTTCTGGGGCGCGATCATCACGCTGGCCATTTCGGATAGTGCCTTCACCGCCGAGATCTACCGCTCGGGCATCCAGTCGATTGACAAGGGCCAGACCGAAGCGGCAAAGACTGTTGGCCTGAACTACCGCCAGACGATGCTGTATGTAATCCTGCCGCAGGCGATCAAGCGGATTCTACCCCCGTTGGCGAACCAGTTCATCTATATCGTCAAGATGTCCGCTTTTGCCTCGGTGATCGGGATGCAGGAGTTGACGCGCCGTGCCAACGAATTGGTCGTGACGGAATACCGACCGCTTGAGATCTATACGCTTTTGATCTTTGAATATCTTGTTCTGGTCCTGATCATCAGCTTCTTCGTACGCTGGCTGGAACGAAAAATGAAATCGGACGAAAGCCGTTGATCAATGAACAAAGCTGGCAAAATCCGCGGCGACGGCCTGCGCCGCGGCATTGACAAGTTCACGCCCGTGTTCGGGTCGGGCCAGTTCAGAATAGGACCCAACGCGTCCATCGGGAAAGTCGCGCCGATGTTCATCGGGCGGCCCATGGCGATCACCCGCGTGGGCCGCGATGTACTCGGCAGAAAGCTTGCGCGGAGGACTCGTGTCTTCGGCCTGAACAACGCGATGGGTGGCCTGCGTGATCGCGACCTCGGATGGGGTGGCGTGCATACCCTCCCAGTCGCCGTAGTAGCCACGTCGGAGTTTGTTGACCCGATCAAAGTCCCACCAGCTCCGAATTCGGATTGTCGCACCTACGTCGTGTGCCGCTTTCCGCAAAGGCTCAAGGTTGGCACCGTGGCCGTTCAAAACATAGATCATCGAGAATCCATGATGGGCCAGTCCTTGCATAACCTCTCTCGCCAGATCGCAGTAAAGACCGGCGCTCAGCGAGACGGTGCCCGGAAAGCTCATGTTGAACGGCGCAGGGGCGTAAGCCAGTTCGGGTGCCACGACCGCCCCGGCGATATCCGCCGCAGCCCAGGCGATCTCGCGCGCGCAAATAGCATCCGTACCGATCAGACCGATGGGCCCGTGCTGTTCGATGGACCCGGTCGGCAGAACAATTCCCTTTCGGGTTTTGAGGTATGTCTCGACCTCGGTCCAGGTCATCTCTTCCAATCGCATATCGCCAGCTAACAGAACCAGTCAAGAAAAGGAAAGACACGATGTCTTGGAGCGGATTTCTCACTGAAACAATGGGACGTATAGGCGTTTTGCAGAAACAGGCGCCAGGTATGTTCGAGGGGTTCAACTCGATGTCCAAAGCCGCCAAACGCAATGGCGCGCTGGATGAAAAGACCAAGGAACTGGTCGCCCTGGGCATCGCAATCTCGACGCGTTGCGACAGTTGTATCGGGTTTCACACCAAATCGCTTGTCCGGCTCGGCACTACCCGCGAGGAGTTTTGCGAAGCCTTGGAGATGATCGGCTATATGGGCGGCGGCCCTTCGATCGCCTTTGGCGCAAAAGCGCTGGAAGCGTTTGACGAATTCACTGGTACCGGTGCTTAGGGGCCACACTGAGGCAGCGTGTATCTTCTTCTGTCATCCGGCAGTCGGTGTTGTCACGTTAACGGTCGTTCGGTTGCTCATGCCCGTAATCGGACGTAGGTGGCATCGATAAGTCATCGTCAATCAGCTACAAGCGCCACCGGTTTCCCCTTCAGATCATCGCGCACG
>NZ_JBXWQI010000047.1:0-2500 GCF_059612305.1 Ruegeria sp. CDSA033
TGGTTGCGGGAGTAGGATTTGAACCTACGACCTTCAGGTTATGAGCCTGACGAGCTACCGGGCTGCTCCATCCCGCGACAGTTTGCGTTGGCCTGTTTGCTTACGCTAGTTGAGGCCTTGCGTTGGTCTACCGCCTATTTGGCTAGTTGAGACCGGGTATTGTTTTTTTCATCGTAAGAGAGAAGTTTGATTGGGGGATTTTTCTAGGTTTGGCGGTGACCTACTCTCCCGGGGCTTAAGCCCAAGTACCATTGGCGCGGCAGTGCTTAACTTCCGGGTTCGGGATGGGACCGGGTGTTTCACTTGCGCTATGACCACCAAACCGAGGAAAATCCCCGTCGCGGCTTTGCTTTGCAAAGAGGCGACGCGCGTTGCCGCACGGTTGTTGTTTCAATCAACACCGCAGCGTGTTGCTGCGAAGTTATCCATGTTTAATGAGGTGTATGTTTTTGATTTGTCTTTCCATTACTGGATCAAATCAAGCCTATCGGGCGATTAGTACCGGTCAACTGAACGCATTACTGCGCTTACATCTCCGGCCTATTGACGTGGTGGTCTTCCACGGCCCTCAGGGAGACCTTGTTTTGAGGGGGGCTTCCCGCTTAGATGCCTTCAGCGGTTATCCTGTCCGATCATAGCTACCCAGCACTGCCGTTGGCACGACAACTGGTCCACCAGTGGATCGTTCACCCCGGTCCTCTCGTACTAGGGGCAACTCCTCTCAAGTCTCCTACACCCACGGCAGATAGGGACCGAACTGTCTCACGACGTTCTAAACCCAGCTCACGTACCTCTTTAAACGGCGAACAGCCGTACCCTTGGGACCTGCTCCAGCCCCAGGATGAGATGAGCCGACATCGAGGTGCCAAACACTGCCGTCGATATGGACTCTTGGGCAGTATCAGCCTGTTATCCCCGGCGTACCTTTTATCCGTTGAGCGATGGCCCTTCCACTCGGGACCACCGGATCACTATGGCCGTCTTTCGACTCTGCTCGACTTGTCAGTCTCGCAGTCAGGCTGGCTTCTGCCATTGCACTCAACGAGCGATTTCCGACCGCTCTGAGCCAACCTTCGCGCGCCTCCGTTACGCTTTAGGAGGCGACCGCCCCAGTCAAACTACCCGCCACGCAGGGTCCCGGATCCGGATAACGGACCGCGGTTAGACATCAAGAGTGCGAAGGGTGGTATCTCAAGGGAGGCTCCACAAAGACTTGCGTCTCTGCTTCAAAGCCCACCACCTATCCTGCACATCACAATCCTGATGCCAGTGCGAAGCTGTAGTAAAGGTGCACGGGGTCTTTCCGTCTAACCGCGGGAAGCCTGCATCTTGACAGGCAATTCAATTTCGCTGAGTCGATGTTGGAGACAGCGGGGAAGTCGTTACGCCATTCGTGCAGGTCGGAACTTACCCGACAAGGAATTTCGCTACCTTAGGACCGTTATAGTTACGGCCGCCGTTTACCTGGGCTTCAATTCAAGGCTCTCACCTCTCCTTTTAACCTTCAGGCACCGGGCAGGCGTCAGACCCTATACGTCGTCTTGCGACTTCGCAGAGCCCTGTGTTTTTAATAAACAGTCGCCACCCCCTGGTTTGTGCCCCCAGCCCCTAGTTGCCTAGGAACCGGGCCTCCTTCTCGCGAACTTACGGAGGTATTTTGCCGAGTTCCTTCAACATCGTTCTCTCAAGCGCCTTGGTATGCTCTACCAGTCCACCTGTGTCGGTTTAGGGTACGGTCTTATAGGAGGGCTATTTCCAGGAACCTCTCAGCAGCCCATTCAATCCAATAAGGATGAACTACCTCTGAGATCCGTCACCACTCCACGGCCTAGGAATATTAACCTAGTTCCCATCGCCTACGCCTTTCGGCCTCGGCTTAGGGGCCGGCTTACCCTGCTCAGATTAGCTTTAAGCAGGAACCCTTGGACTTTCGGCGAGAGTGTCTCTCACACTCTTTGTCGCTACTCATGTCATCATTCTCACTAGTGATCTCTCCACCGGATCGCTCACGCGCCGGCTTCATCGAAAAGACTTGATCCTGCGCTACCGCCTATTCGGCTACTTGAGCGCTTACACGCACCAAATGACCGGCGGCAATATAGGATAAGTCTTATGTCACACTACGCTCTGCTACCATGCCTTACGGCATCCTAAGCTTCGGCTCATGGCTTGAGCCCCGTTACATCTTCGCCGCAGGACAACTTATTTAGACCAGTGAGCTGTTACGCTATCTTTAAAGGATGGCTGCTTCTAAGCCAACCTCCTGGTTGTTTTGGTCGTCCCACCTGCTTTCCCACTTAGCCATGAATTGGGGGCCTTAGCTGTAGGTCAGGGTTGTTTCCCTCTCCACTACGGACGTTAGCATCCGCAGTGTGTCTGCCATCTAGTACTCCCGGGTATTCGGAGTTTGGTTAGGATCAGTAAGCCTGTGGGGCCCCATTACCCATCCAGTGCTCTACCCCCCGGGGTATTCGGATGACGCTCTACCTAAATAGATTTC
>NZ_JBXWQI010000048.1:0-5943 GCF_059612305.1 Ruegeria sp. CDSA033
CAGACATGGTCACCGCTCGATTTTCGAACCGTGAATCACGCAGCCAAGCGGAAATCAATGGGTCCTGACCCTAGGGCGCACAAACATTGCCACCTGCGACTCAAAGGTCTTCCATCGCATCGGCTGGAATCTACAAAAGCAGCCGTTCTCCTAAAGTATGGCAAATATCAGGAGAGAGCCTAAAGCAGAAATCCCTTTTCGGGAGCATTTTCATCTTTCTTGAACTCTAGATTTATTCCTGAACCAACTACCTCCACCATTACTGTAGTTGCAAAATATCCGGGACGCAGAGTTTTCTTTTGGCAGGCATTTTGTCCGCACCATCTGATCGTTTCAGCCGTTTCGGACCGTCTTTGACCTTGATCTTCGGCTTTGCTATTGGGCCCTTCAAGGTCACGGGCCAAGGGCTCTTCGAAAGAGGTTCGCCAATCTTGCGGGGCTGTAGATTTAAATCCAAAACCTTGCCGGCCACATCGACGCCGCCAAAGACGACAACTTGGACATGGTCTGTCTCCAATGTGGTTTGTTTCGTCGAAATACTTCCATTGGAAATACTAATCGGAGCACGCAAACATACGATTGGAGCAACCTTTTGCTTCTCTTTGGTAAACACCCAAGGTAGCACCCCTAACCCTGCCAGATCCAAAAGCTGCGTCTCGATCGAGCCATCACGCATTGAAACAGTAGCATTGCCGCTCATGCTGTTTGCAAAATGCTTCGGTGAATCGGTTCCGCCGGTCACCGAAAAATCTGCATAGATCGTACCGCTTGCGCCTTTTTTGAAGTTCAGGCTGTGAAGAATTTCATCCAGCTGCCAGCCACCTGCCTTGCCGGTCAAAGTGAGCAGATGCGCGTCGTTCGATAAATCCATTTGCCCGGTGACGTCGAAATGAGCGCCTCCGTATTCAAATTTCAAAGGCCCAGCCTTAAGCTCATTCTTGTTGAGCGTCAGTTCGCTTTGCAAACTGCTGATGCCTTTGGCACCCTCTATGTGCCGAAGGTCAATGTCGACATCCATATCCATACCGGACAAGAGAACTGAACGCCCAATAGGTTTAAGCGTCACATCAGTTAAAGGGCCAGTGTCACTTGCTTCATGATTGACGCCTTCCTCGTTGGACTCCGTACCGCCTAGCTTCCGCAACTGTGCAGCGGCCTGAATGATAGTTCGAATATGATCTATCTTTATTAGGTCACTCTCAATGGAACCCTTCAGCACAGGGTCACTTGTTGCATCATCAAGATCGGCGACAATTTCCAGGACAGATTCAGCAACTTCGACATTCGCATTCGCGTTCCAGTCGGTGCCTTCGCTAACGAGGTTGATTTCAAGGCGAGCCTGCCCGGTTTCCACACGTTCAAGCGATAGTGCCTCCAAAAGGTCCGCTCCTGACGGGACTTCGACATCAATTGCTAAATCCAGGTCCTCGAATTTTAATACATTCTTCACAGTGCCATGTACCTCGAGGTTCCAGACTTCTGTTTCGCTTGTCCTGCCATCCAAATTCGTCAGCGATAGCTGATTGATATCGCCATTCAAATGAAAGTCGCCAGAAAACCTGCCGAGTTGGTCGTCCGGTCCTAACAGTTCTGGTGAGATCAAACTGCTTGCCGGAATGTCCATTAGACCTTCCGCTGATATTCCTTGTAATTGCAGCGCGTCATCGACCGAACCGTCCAAAATGATTAACGGATCAGCGGGGTTCCCAATTCTTAAATTGATGCTTCCGACCTTTAACGCGCCTTCTGGTGTTCTGGAAAGCTCGGAGAACTTGATCGGGGGCGGGCCCTCGCCAGAGGTGTCCAATGTGAACCCGTTGGTCTTAATGACCATTTGCCGCTGTGGAACTTGCCCGGGGACACTGTCGATAACCATGTCGACTGCGATAAGTTTTAGATCATACCGCGATGCGGCTGGGGCTGGTTCAGCATCTTCAGGGTACAACCGAATGCGGGTTGTCAGCGATACGTCTTCCGGGTTCCCCAATTCTCCGATCTGCCCTGTCAGCGAGAGGCTTTGCCCGCCGTCCAATTCAGCCAATACAGATAGGTCGTCAATCCGAGCAACGCCATCGACCGAATTGAATGTTGCACCAATACTCCCTGAACCTTCCAGAACACGGTTAAGCTTCAGGATATCAAGCAGCTGACCAAGTTCGGCAACCTCAAGGGTCATCTTCACTTGCAGACCGTTTTCTTGGGGGACTTCTTCGGCGGCAATCGAAATCTTTTCGAAGTTCACCGCTACCTGAAACGGGTCTTCCTTGGGGAATGTCGCGTTCAGATCAAACCTCTCTCCGTTCACTGAACCGGTCCCAACTGCGGTGGCAACGTCAGTTTCCTTGTCACGCGTCAAAAGCAGTTCAGGAAGCTGCAGATCTAGCTCAAGTCCGTTTAGGTCGTTCTGGTAAAGAACGGTAATATCGGTCAGGTGAATTCTTTGGTCCGTTAGAATTCCAGCCACAGGCAGTTTTGGAACTTTTGCGGCTTCCCCGGCTTCAACATCCGTTTCAGAAATGGACTGCCAGTTTCCAACGCCGTCTTTGTCCGTGATCAGGTTCAGGTGAACACCCGAAACAGAAAGGTTGCTCAGCGAAAGTTTACTGTTCCAGAGGTCGCGTGCGGAAACTGCGAACTCAAGTTTGTCGATTGCCGCCAGATTCGGATCAGCTTTCAGCGAACCAGGTAGTACCAGCCCTGCCGCTGAAACCTGCAACTGCCGACCAAGGCCCAAACGGGCTTCATCTTCTACTCTAACGTCCTGACCAAGTTTCTTGGAAATCAGGTTTTCGACGAAAGTAGTCCTGATAGAAGAAAACAACGCAGAAGACAGGAAAAGCCAAGCTGCTAACACAGCCACAAACGCGACAGCGCAACAAATCAATATACCTTTTGCAACGTATCGCACGTTCTTCGCCTAAAACTCTGATTCATCCAATGGGCAGCCTAGACCATTTAATCATTAAGTTAACGGAATATATGGTCGGTAATTGTTCTGAGCTCTGAATGATCTTGACCGTACAGCCGGTATTCTCACCGATTTGCTCGAACCGCTAAGAAGCGGGTAAATGACAAACGTTCGGCTAGTGCTGCACGCCCGGTTTCTTAATAGCTGGCATGAAGAGAGTTTTACTAGCTAAAACGGATGCGCTGCATGAGCTTTGACCATGGCGGCACGACGTAAGCTTCAACCGACAGGCAGCCAAGTGCCTCCGATTTTCCATATTTATCTAATTACTGCTATGTGTGAATTCATCAAACGATGAGGACATGATGAATTCACTAACCAGAATAACACGTGGGATAGGCGTCGCTTTCAAGGACGGTAGAGTGAAAGGCATTCTTGCCTTCACAGTTGGAATGATTTTATGGGCCTCGGTCTTTTACCACTTTGTCGAAGGTTGGAGTTGGCTCGACTCAATCTACTTTTCTGTCGTGACGATTTCGACCGTGGGGTTTGGTGACTTCTCACCTGAAACCGCGGCAGGGAAGATCTTCACAATGATTTACATCGTCGTGGGCCTCGGTGTCTTCGTGACCGCGGCGACCACAGTGGCGGATACTATCTTGTCCCAGGACGACAAAAAAGCGGACAAGTAGATTATCCCAATTTGGCCAAATCGAGTTCATGCCCATGCTTTGGTTTGACTGGGCACCTCAAGCCGTGGCCCGGATTCATTTGTGTCTTCAAGCTGATAGATGATCACTAAAATTCAAAAAAATATACATATTATGTTTTTTGAGTGTAACATTCGAAAAACATATGGAGGGATGGAATGGAAAAGACTCAGGACGCGAAGATTGTCGATCTGGCAATACGATTGCTCTTTCTCGGACTATTCCTCTACAGCGCCCTGGTCATGGTGGCCCCGCTTGCAAGTGTGGTTATCTGGGCAACGATCCTCTGTGTGGCCCTATACCCGGCATTTGATTGGCTTCAGTCCAAGCTGGGAGGGCGGAAAAAACTTGCCACGACGATCTTGGTTTTGTTGGGCCTTGTTTTGACCCTGGGGCCAGTCGCGACTGCGGTGTCTGGTGCTGCAGAACTAGGGTCCGAGTTTGCGGAACAGGCCGACAAGGGTGAGCTGAAAGTCCCACCTGCGCCCGAGGGCCTCAAGGAATTGCCATTGGTTGGAGACAAAATTTCCGATGTTTGGGGAATGTTTGAGCGCAATCTTGACGGCGCGCTTGCGAAGTATGGCACGCAAATCCTTGAGATCACCAAGTCGCTGTTCGGAAAGGTGTTGGGCATCGGCATCGGACTTCTTGGCTTAGCTTTGTCCGTGTTGATTATGGGAGCGTTGTTCAGTCCCGGTCCAAATTTGGTCCAGGGTCTTCAGCGCTTTGCAAACCGTGTCTTCGCACCGCGCGGCGGTGAATTCGTAACACTGGCAGGCGCAACTATTAGGAACGTGACAAAAGGCGTGATTGGTGTAGCAGCCATTCAGGCGGTCTGCGTTTGGATACTGTTGGCTTTGTTTGGGATTTCTTCGGCCGCCACGCTGGCATTTATCTGCCTGATACTTTCGATTATCCAAATCGGGCCCGGATTGGTTCTAATACCGGTAATTATTTACGCATGGAGTTCCATGTCCGGCGGAACTGCTTTGATCTTCACCGTTTTGGCCGTTCCCGTCATGATAATGGACAGTTTCCTAAGACCCGTTTTCATCTCAAAAGGCCTTGAGACCCCCATGTTGGTCATCCTCATCGGTGTTCTCGGAGGTATGATGGCGTACGGTTTGATCGGCGTCTTTATGGGGCCGGTTCTCTTCGCTGTTTTCTATGAGCTGTTCAAAGTGTGGATTGATACTTCGCCCGAAGCCGAGGGCGTTGCTGAGGGTGCGGCGAAATGAGGAAGACAATATGGACAACCCTGGCTGTCATTCTGATTTTTCTTGTCTGGTATTTAGTCGCTGATCGGAAAACGCCATTTACCGGGAACGCCAGAGTAAAAGCCGTGGCGACCCAGATCGTCCCGCAGGTGACAGGCACTGTGACTGACGTACTGGTCGAAAATGGCCAGATAGTCTTGGCCGGAGATGTCCTTGTCCGGATCGACGCGCGACCCTACGAGATTCAGCGCGACAAAGCGGAAGCTGATCTCGAAGCGGCCACTCAAGAAGTGGGCGCATCTTCGGCAGAGGTAAGAGCGGCACAAGCCAAACTAGCAAGGGCGCAGAGCGATCTGGATACGATGCGCATTCAAACGGAACGCGTGTTCGCGCTCGAAAAGAAAGGGCTGATTGCCGTCTCAAAGGCTGATGACGCACGAGGGCAATTGGCAGAGTCTGAGGCAAACTATGAGAATGCAAAAGCGGATCTGGAAAAAGCAAAACAAAGACTTGGTGACGACGGGATTGAAAACCCGAAAATCCAGCGCGCGTTGGCTGCCCTGGCGGATGCAGAGCTAAACCTTGAGTGGACTGTACTACGTGCTCCGGCGACGGGTGTCATCTCTAACTTGCTGATAGCCCCCGGAACGTATGCACGATCCGGCCAGGATCTATTGACGTTTCTGGACGCAACTGACGTCTGGATCGAGGCGTATTTTACCGAGAACAACCTAGGAAGAGCCTCGATAGGTTCTCCGGTTGACGTGGTGTTGGACATGCATCCAGGTCAGATTATTCCGGGCGTCATTGAGAGCTTTAGTGCGGCTGTTTCCCTAAGTGGCGGTGATGTGCCCGGGCAATTGGCGAGCCCGCCAAGCACTAAAGGTTTTTTGCGGGAGCCTGAGAGATTCCCGGTCAGGATCGTTTTACCTGGCTATGAAGCAGGAAGCACCGAAGATGACCTTCGCTTCCAGCTGAATGGGCAAGCCGATGTGATCATGTACCTAAGTGACAACTCGTTGCTGAACCTTGTAGGTCGAACCTACATCCGCGTGGTTTCAATTCTGTCCTATGCGTACTGAGGACCAATGCTCTGTCACCCGGCTTG
>NZ_JBXWQI010000049.1:0-5480 GCF_059612305.1 Ruegeria sp. CDSA033
CCATAACAATCCGATATCACCGCCTCGAGGCATTTGATGCCCGGGATGCCGCTACTCGAGCCGCTTGAAATCAGAGCGTCAGCATTCCTTGGTGGGCAGGAAGCTAATGTGACAACGCCCCATAAAGACCTATCCTACAGCCATCTAAGATGGGACTGTTCTCAGGAAAGTACTCGATTAATGCAACAGCCTTATTTTAAATTGCCCAACCGTCGAGGCCTTTCCGATTTAGCAAGGCTCCGACAGCCAAAGCAGAACCTTTCCTTCAATCTTTTGGCTTCCAACCGGCCCGTTTCATAGCGTCGCCAAGTTCTTCACCGTAATTTGGATTTTCGAACAATCTTTGAAACAATAGATCCACGCGACTGTCGGGCCACTCACGCGAGAGTTTTTCCGAAAGGGATTTAGCTTTGCTTTCGTTCCCCAACATCTGATGTGCCGCCATCAGGTAAGCAACAGAAACAGGGCCGACAGGTCCGCCTTTTTCAGTCACCTGTTCAAAGGCAGAAACTGCGCCTTCGAAATCATTCAGATGGAATTTTGCAGACCCCATGGCGTTCTGAAACACATAACCCCGGTCCAGAACGACTTTCGACAGCGTCTCTTCACTGATTTCTACAACTTGTTCGAACGAACCCGAATAGAGCAGGATTAACGACACGAATTCTAACACATGTACGTCGTTTGGTGCCAACCGCTGTGCTCTGTAAGAAAACTTCACAGCTTCTGGCCAGTTTCCTTTGGTAAACTCAACCCAGGCCTTTGCGGATTGGCTCCACCCCGATTCAGGTGCCAACTCAATCGCTCTGCTGGCCTGCGTGTCAGCATAACGCAACATGTCACGGGACAGATTGGTATCAGAAGTTAACAAGGAAATAGTTGATGCAACCTGCGCCGCCCCTGCAT
The DNA here is from genome assembly GCF_059612305.1 of Ruegeria sp. CDSA033. Classification (NCBI taxonomy): domain Bacteria; kingdom Pseudomonadati; phylum Pseudomonadota; class Alphaproteobacteria; order Rhodobacterales; family Roseobacteraceae; genus Ruegeria; species Ruegeria sp. CDSA033. Next base: position 907 of record NZ_JBXWQI010000049.1, read on the forward strand.
GACCTCCAAAATAGCTGTTGTCGCTTTCGATTGCTGCTTTGAATATGGTCAGGGCCGCATTCAGCCTCGCGAGTTCCAGCGCCGGAAAGATCAGATCGCGACCCGAATTGGCCAGATTTACAGCCTGAAGCCGCATCGGCGAAGCATCGAAAATGGCACCGCGCTCATCGCGGCTCAGGCCGTCGATTGGTAAACTGGCCGGAACCTTTTCCTTCGTCGACACCAAGGCGAATACGGTCGCAAAGCAGACAAGTACGAAAATCCCCGCAATCCCGATGAAAAGGCGAGGCCAAGTACGCGACTTTTTTTGGCGTTCACGTAACTCGGTCTGAGACCTCTCGAGCGGCCTGATCGATATCTGCGGTGCATACCCGCCCTTCGGCAAATCGAAAACGGTGCCCTCGTCACGGCCATCTTCGGCATAATATTCGGCCAGCTTGCGACGCAGGCGACCAGCGTCCACCCGCACCACGTTTTCGCGACGCGCCATCTCGGCCACTGTCCCACCATAAACATCCATGGCGATGGTCTTGGCGCGAATTTCATCGGCCCGGCCGTCGAGCGATTCTTCGACCACATACACAAGAAAGTCCTGCAATCGCTGTGAACCCGCGAAAGTCGAGGATCTGACAAGCCGCTGGAGTGCGGCCCTCACATCCTCAGTTTCAGGCGCAGCACCCTCATTCAGAGGAGGTGACTTATCTCTGAATACTTCCATATTTTCAGCGAGTTACATCCATGATTACACCGTATTATGCCCCGATATACCTATTGTTAAAAGTGAATTCGTCCAACGCTCCGGTATATCTTCTGATCCATCGAACGAGACATCGAAATTGAAAGGCCTCGAACTTGATACCCTGTTTCCCGACCACCAGGCCGCAATTGCGGACTTACGGCGCGCGGACACGGTGTTCGATGAGATCTGCCGGGACTACCAGCTTCTCAGCGACGAGTATCTCTCCATGAATGCTGAGCCGGGAAGCCAATCGCACCAGATTGAATGCGACATCCGCGAGACCCTGGATGGCCTTAGGGACGAAATCGCCCAGTCGCTGCGGCGCGCAGGAAAGATGTAATTCGAAAATGGGGAAGGGATACTGATGAGATCAATATGGAAACATGCCTCGGCCATGGTGCTGATGGCTGGCGCGAGCTTTGCTCAGGATGCGCCCATCATTCATGACGGAGAGTTCCAGTTTCTCCGCGCGCAATTTGGCGAACAATGGGACGCCCAGGATACGGAAATCGACGCAAAGCTTTCCGAGATCCGTGGCGCCAATGGCGGCAAGCCACCCAATATTCTCTACATTCTGATCGACGATGTCAGTTTTGGTCAGATGGGCAATCGGACGATGAACTATGTCACCGGTTTCGATACGCCCAACATCAACGATTTTGCCACCGAAGGCATGTCCTTGATGAGGATGTATACCGAGCCATCCTGCACACCAACACGAACAGCGATGTTAACCGGTCGTCACCCGGCGCGCGCGGGTGTGGAAGAGGTCAAGGTTGCACTGGTCGGTGAAGGTCTTGCGGCTGAAGAAGTCACGATTGCCGAAATCCTGAAGGAAGAAGGGTACAACACCGCCCATGTCGGGAAATGGCATCAGGGCGATATTGAACAATCCTACCCGCACAATCAGGGATTTGACTGGGCGGCCTTTCCCTTGCACCAGCAAGTTCAACTGAGTTTGATGATACGGGACGCAATGGTCGCCAACAACATGCTTGGCTACCATGCGTCGGGGCAGTCCAACCAGTTTCAATTGGACCAGCGGTTCAAACCCTACGGTCTGGTAACTGGCGTTGAAGGTGAAGCTGGTGGTCTTGCCCGCGAAGTCGATATGGCACCGGGCGAGGAATGGACGCAGGCGAAATACGAGGAAATGAACCTGCGCTATCAGCGTCAGGCATTGGAGCAGCTGGAGAAGCTGGCGTCTCAGGACGACCCGTTTTTCATGCAGTACTGGCCGCTCTACCCGCTGAACTTTGCCTACCCTGATGAGGCCGTTTCCCGCAATGGCGGCTTCCATGCCGACAAGTTGCAGATCCTGGACGGTTGGATCGGCGAGGTGCTGGCCAAGCTCGATGAAACCGGCAAGGCAGACAATACCATCGTCATGATCATGGCTGACAATGGCTTGATGTATCACTACGAGGGGACATCTGGCCTGAACCAGCTGATTTATCGCGGCGGCAAAACCCAGCACCTGGAAGGCGGCGTGCGTACCGATGCCTTCATCCGGTGGCCTGGCGCAATCGAACCCGGCAGCGCGGCGGGTGACATCGTGCATGTCTCAGACCTGTTCACCACTTTTGCCCGGATCGCAGGGGCAACCGACCGCATTCCGCGCGACCGTGTAATTGACGGGATCGACCAGACCGCGCTGCTGCTTGAAGGCGAAGGCAACTCGCGCCGCGACTACGTGTATGTGTACGAAGGACCGGTCTTGCGCTCGGTGGTCAAACAGGAATTCAAAATGCATCTGCCTGCTCCCGGCCAGCCGGGCGCAGCAGCTCCTGTGTTCAATGTCTACCGGGATCCACGCGAGGAACATCCCCTTATCGGGTACTCTCTATGGTCTGGGGCGTCTTTTCAGGACATGGTCAAGCGCCATCAAAAAACCATTGCCAAACACCCACATCTGCCACTTGGAAAGGGTGTTCCTTATGAAGGTATCGAGAACCTTCGCCCGGAAAGCGAACTGACCAGAGAAGTCTTTTCCAGTTGGCAATAACGAACTTGGGACGGTGGTGGCAAAGCCACCGTCTCACCAATCGCACTAAGTTTTTAGGTACACGATGGCCCGCCATTTTTTCATTCATTCTATCCTGACGTCCGCGTTGCTGATAGCGGGTATTGCTGCCGGAGCAGAGGAAAACGCGTCAAACCCGCTGGCTGCGGTCAACAACACGGACATTCGCTATCAATATTTTGATCTGGAAGGTGGGGCAGATCGTCAGGATGTGTTCATTGATGGCGCATACATGCTGCGCCCTGATCTGAAGCTGAAATATGAGCTCCACTACAATTCGACAAATGCAGTTGGCGCGCGGTTCAACGGGTTTGAAAAGACCAGCTTCAAGCTGATCTATTTCCCGTCACAGAAACCTCTGAATGACACCTGGACAGTCAAATCCGCGCTTGGGTTGGAATGGATACTTGATTTCGGCGACCCCGATGAAGGTATCGGTACCGGATCTGATCAGATCGCCCCGTTTGGTGGCTTTGCCTTTGCCAACACAAACACCGGGCTGACGCTGATCCCTTTGGTCCAGCATTTCGCGTCCTACAATGGGCCGACCGATGTCAGCCAAACCGCTATGCGCTTGATTGCGCTTCAGCCGTTGGGCGATGGGTATTGGGCCAAAGCAGATATCAAAGCGCCCTATGATTGGGAAAACGACGCCTGGCCCGCGACTGCTGAGCTTCAGATTGGCAAAAATCTCAGCCCCGGAATCGCCCTTTATGCAGATGTGCTGATCGGGATCGGTGCTGATCGCCCTTATGACCAAGGTGCTGGAATCGGCCTCAGATTCAACTACTAGGTTTCATGAACCCCAAGGACAAAGCTACGTCTTACGGTTTATTTTTCAGCGCTACTGCGCTTGCTACAGGCCTTCTAACGCTGCCGACGCTTGTCCGTTTCGGTAATTCGTGGAACTGGCCGCTTGGCCCGCTGGTACCAAGATATCACTTCGGCCTGTTAAAAATTCGCAACGGATCCGTTTCACCCCTGTCATTTAGAAGGAGTATTTTATGCCAAAGTAAGGCCCGTGCTGGTCGACGTCATAGGCGAACTCTCCGGAACTCAGCGTGTCGCTATAGTCGACGCTGAAGTACCGATACCCAAATGTGAGGGCAGTTTTCTCCCAGGGTTGGTAATCAAAACGAACATTCACCTCGATTTGAAGGTCATTTCCGCCAGCGCCGAAGCCGCCAAGCTCCAAAGAAGCAATTCCGGTCCAGTTTTGGCTCAGTCGCCACATTCCGCGTGCGTCGACTAAGGGTTCGATCCAATTCTGATCGGCGCCCAATACAAGCACATTACCAGGCCCCGGTGTGGTGATGTCTATTTCCTGACGGACGGAGTTGTACCTCAGTCCCCCCTGAAAATCGATTGTGTACCGCTAATTGATTTCGCCGTATCCTCCGTCAACGATACGGTAAGCCTCTAGAATGCCAAACCATTTTTGACGTACATCGACGTTAAGCTCGGCACTCAATGGACCAGGCGCCGAGATATCTTGTTCAATGCCAACATAGTTGGCGTAGGCGGTTATTCCAAATTCCCCATTCCATGCCTCGTAACGACCGGTCGCCGCAAAATCGAGCACTTCCAGCGCGCCACCGAGATCCAGATCCAGGTCAGCGGTTTGACCAGCCACGGTGGATGTCCCTGTGGTCCGCAAGGGTGTGAACAGATAGAACGCGGCACCATGACGCCAGCCAGTTTCGTCTTGGTCCGGTGCGGACAAAGATTGAGCACAGGCAAACTCCGGGCGTGATTTGGTCCTTGCGGATCATATGCGCCACTTCGATTCAGTCGAGTGTCGCCGCCGCTGAA
>NZ_JBXWQI010000050.1:0-4498 GCF_059612305.1 Ruegeria sp. CDSA033
AAACGCACCCCATTGCATTCTTTGCACGTTGAGTTGGGAGGTAAGTTGGTTGATTTTGCTGGGTGGGAGATGCCTGTTCAGTATCCTTTGGGGATTATGGGGGAACATAAGCAGTGTCGTGATAAGGCGGCGTTGTTTGATGTGTCTCATATGGGACAGGTGATCCTGCGCGGTGAGAATGTGGGTGAGAAGCTGGAAGCTTTGTGCCCGCAGGCCTATGCGACCCTGAAGCCGGGCAAGGCGCGGTACGGGTTTTTCACCAACCCGGAAGGCGGGATCATGGACGATTTGATCGTGTCGAATGCGGGGGATTACTATTTCGTGGTGGTGAATGCGGCGCTGCGCCATCAGGACATTCCGCATATGCGGGACAATCTGGACGGCGTCGAAGTGATCGAGATCTTCGACCGCGCGCTGGTGGCGGTGCAGGGCCCGGCGGCGGAAAACGTTGTGGGTGATCTTTGCCCTGCCGCCCGCGACCTGAAGTTCATGGAAACCACTGAGGCCCCGATCAACGGCGTCGACTGCCGCATCTCGCGGCTGGGCTACACCGGCGAGGACGGGTATGAGATCTCGATCCCCGAGGACAAGGCGATCGAAGTTTCGAAAGCCTTCCTGGCGCATGAGGATTGCGAAGCGGCCGGTCTGGGCGCGCGCGACAGCCTGCGGCTTGAGGCGGGTCTGTGCCTCTATGGCAATGACATCGACCAAAGCACCTCGCCGATTGAGGCCTCGTTGGCTTGGGCGATCCAGAAGCGCCGCAAGGAAGAAGGCGGCTTTCCGGGCGCAGACCGCGTGCAGAAGGAACTGGCCGAAGGCCCCGCCAAAAAGTTGGTTGGCATCAAACCCGATGGCCGCGCACCGGCGCGTCAGGGTGTGGAAATCCAGTGCAGCAATGGCAATACGATCGGTCAGATCACCTCGGGCGTATTTGGCCCCACGGTCGGCGGACCGGTGGCGATGGGCTATGTGTCCAAGGGCCACGGTGAGCCGGGCGAGACGGTGAACCTGATCATCCGGGGCAAGCCGCAGCCGGCGCAGATCGTGGTGCTGCCCTTCGTCAAACAGAATTACAAGCGTTGAAGTCAGGAGAGAGACAACATGGCAACCTATTATTCCGAAGAGCATGAATGGCTGACCGTCGAAGGCGACACGGCCACTCTGGGCATCACCAAGCACGCGGCTGAACAGCTGGGCGACGTGGTGTTCGTGGAGCAGCAGGAAGCAGGCGATGAGTTTGAAAAAGGCGGCGAGATCGGCGTGATCGAATCCGTCAAGGCCGCCTCCGAGCTGTATGCCCCGGTCGATGGTGAGATCACCGAGGTCAACGAGGCGCTGGCCGACAACCCCGGCGCGCTGAACGAAGACCCCGAGGGCGAAGCCTGGATCTACAAGATCAAGATCGCGGATGCCGCGCAGCTGGAAGATCTGATGGATCTGGACGGCTACAAGGCCCTGATCGGGTAAACCCAAACGGAGTCCCAGCATGGGGCTCCATCGTTTTAACTTATGCCGCCGAATTTGGGCTCCGCCCGTTCGGGCCTGAAACTGTCCACCGGACAGTTTCCGGAACGGCCCTTACTCCCCGCCGGAGACTCCTGCCAGAGCGGTCGGGCGAGACATTCCCTGAGGAGCATGACCTATGGCCTTCAAACTGACCGACTACGAAGCCTATGACTTCGCCAACCGCCGCCATATCGGGCCCAGCCCGACGGAAATGCGCGACATGCTCAAGGTGATTGGCTTCAAGACGCTGGACCAGCTGATCGACGCCACCGTCCCGCCTGCGATCCGGCAGAAAGAGCCGCTGGACTGGGGTCCGGCGATGACCGAACGCGATGCGCTGTTCTACATGAAAGAGGTGGCGAGCAAGAACAAGGTTCTGACCTCGCTGATCGGTCAGGGCTATTACGGCACCACCACGCCGGCGCCGATCCTGCGCAACATCCTGGAAAACCCGGCCTGGTACACGGCCTATACGCCCTATCAGCCCGAGATCAGCCAAGGCCGGCTTGAGGCGCTGTTGAACTTCCAGACCATGGTCAGCGACCTGACCGGGCTGGACGTGGCCAACGCTTCGCTTCTGGACGAGGCGACTGCCGCAGCCGAAGCCATGGCGATGGCCAAGCGCGGCGGCCGGTCAAAGGCCAACAATGCGGCCTTCTTCGTGGACAAGAACTGCCACCCGCAGACCATCGCGGTCATCAAAACCCGCGCCGAGCCTCTGGGCATCGATGTGCAGGTGGCCGACCCGGACACGCTGGACGCAGGGTCGGTCTTTGGCGCGATCTTCCAGTATCCCGGCACCCACGGCCATGTGCGCGACTTCACGAACGAGATCGCAGCCCTGCATGAACATAAAGCCATTGCCATTGTTGCTGCCGACATCCTGTCGCTGGCGCTGCTGAAATCTCCCGGTGAGATGGGCGCGGATATCGCCATCGGCTCGACCCAGCGCTTTGGCGTGCCGATGGGCTATGGTGGCCCGCACGCCGCCTATATGGCGACCAGTGACAAGCTGAAGCGGTCGATGCCCGGCCGGATCATCGGCGTGTCGATCGACGCGCGCGGCAACAAGGCTTACCGCCTGGCCCTGCAGACCCGCGAGCAGCATATCCGCCGTGAAAAAGCCAACTCGAATGTCTGCACTGCGCAGGCTCTGCTGGCGGTGATTGCCTCGATGTATGCCGTGTATCACGGCCCCGATGGCATCAAAGCCATCGCGCAGTCGGTGCACCGCAAGACCTCGCGACTGGCCGCCGGTCTGGAAGAGGCGGGCTTTGCCGTCGAGCCGGAGGTGTTCTTCGACACCATCACGGTTGAGGTCGGCCACCTGCAGAATGTCGTGATGGAGGCCGCCGTGGCGCGGGGTGTGAACCTGCGCAAAGTCGGCGACACCAAGGTTGGCATCAGCCTGGACGAACAGACCCGCCCCGAGACCATCGAGGCCGTCTGGGGTGCCTTCGGTATCGATCGCAAGGATGACAGCTCGAACAAGCTTTACCGCCTGCCGGATTATGCGCTGCGCGAAAGCGCCTATCTGACCCACGAGATCTTCCACAAGAACCGGGCCGAGGCCGAGATCACGCGCTACATGCGCCGTCTGGCCGACCGCGACCTGGCGTTGGACCGGGCGATGATCCCGCTGGGGTCCTGCACCATGAAGCTGAACGCCACGATCGAGATGATCCCGGTCACCTGGCCCGAGTTCGGCAATCTGCACCCGTTCTGCCCGCAAGATCAGGCGCAGGGCTATCATGAGATGATTGATGATCTGAACGACAAGCTGTGCCAGATCACCGGCTATGACGCGATCAGCCAGCAGCCCAACTCGGGTGCGCAGGGGGAATATGCGGGCCTGCTGACCATCCGCAACTATCACGCCGCGCGGGGTGAGGCGCATCGCAATGTCTGCCTGATCCCGACCTCGGCGCATGGCACCAACCCGGCCTCGGCCCAGATGGTGGGCTATCAGGTTGTGCCGGTGCAAGCCGATGACAAGGGTAATATCGATCTGAATGACTTCCGCGCCAAGGCCGAGAAGCATTCCGATCATCTGGCCGCCTGCATGATCACCTACCCGTCCACCCATGGCGTGTTCGAGACCACCGTGCAGGAGGTCTGCCAGATCACCCATGACCACGGCGGTCAGGTCTATATTGACGGCGCCAACATGAACGCCATGGTGGGTCTCTCGCGTCCCGGTGACATTGGCGGTGACGTCAGCCACCTGAACCTGCACAAGACCTTCTGCATCCCGCATGGCGGCGGCGGCCCCGGCATGGGTCCGATCGGTGTCAAGGCACATCTGGAGGAGCACCTGCCCGGTCACCCGGAATACGGCACCGCCGTGGGCCCGGTCTCGGCCGCGCCCTTCGGCTCTCCGTCCATTCTGCCGGTCAGCTGGGCCTATGTGCTGCTGATGGGCGGTGCCGGTCTGACGCAGGCGACCAAGGTGGCAATCCTGAACGCCAACTACATCGCGGCACGCCTGCAGGAGGCCTATCCGATCCTCTACACCTCGGACACGGGCCGGGTGGCGCATGAGTGCATTCTGGATACCCGCCCGCTGGATGAGGCGGCGCAGGTCAGCGTTGACGACATCGCCAAGCGTCTGGTCGATTCCGGCTTCCATGCGCCCACCATGTCCTGGCCGGTGGCCGGCACCCTGATGGTCGAGCCCACGGAATCTGAACCCAAGGACGAGCTGGACCGCTTCTGCGACGCCATGCTGTCCATCAGGGCCGAAGCGCAGGAGATCATCGACGGCAAGATCGACGCTGAGAACAACCCGCTGAAAAACGCCCCCCACACGGTGCGCGATCTGGTCGGCGACTGGGACCGGCCCTATAGCCGCGAACAGGCCTGCTTCCCCCCAGGATCCATGGGCGTCGACAAATACTGGTCCCCCGTAAACCGCGTCGACAACGCATACGGCGACAGAAACCTAATCTGCACATGCCCCCCAATGGACGCTTACGAAGAAGCCGCAGAGTAA
>NZ_JBXWQI010000051.1:0-3305 GCF_059612305.1 Ruegeria sp. CDSA033
GGTGCCCGAAGGTCTTCCTGTCAGCAATCGCCCTCGCAGCACTCGTTATCTATTGGCTATGAGTCCTGACCCTAGCACCGGCGAACGACGATAAGATCGATTTCCGAGAATTTCCGTTCAAAATTGAGATTTGCCCGTTCGAAGGAGAGTTAGGGTATTGCGCAGTTGTTTGAGGATGCATGAAAAGTGATATTGTTCCGCGCTCAGGCTTTCATTTCTGCTGCCTATTCATCCCAGAGTGCGAACGCATCAGTCCGCGAGTGGCGGTATGAGATGGCGGTGAGTTGGTATCGACGCGGACGAAAGATTATGTTGATCTGGTCATGCGCAGACAGAAACCTCTGGGCTTGCCGGTGTGATTTGAACCGCCCAAACATTTTTCTCGCTTCCGTGTCGGCCTGTGCGACACTTCGATTGTATTGTTTAGCCCTTTGTGGGCCCGGTGGTCGGCCTGCGGTGCTAAGTCGCTGACGGGATTGATGTAGCTGCGCAGCTTGTCAGTGATTACGCCCCTCGGTTCACCGAATTGGGCCACCAGCCTTTGAAAGAACCGCTTTGCAGCTCTTGAGTTCCGAAGTGTTTGCACGAGAACGTCGAGCACGTCACCATTTTCGTCGATAGCGCGCAATAGCCGGTGTTTTCTGCCGCGGATCGAAATCACGGCTTCGTCCATATGCCACTTGTCGTTTGGCCGTGGACGATCTGGCCGACCGATCTTCGAATTGCTGCCCACACCGATTGACCTATAGCCGTACCGCTTCCCGGCTTACAATCACGCCCCTCGCTGCCAACAGATCCTCTACATCTGCCGTGCTCAGTGCAAAGCGGTGGTACGCCCAGACTGCATAAGCAATGATCTCACGAGGATAGCGGAACCCTTTCAGGCGCGGCATATTGGTCGGAATGTACATGACCTGCGGATAGCCCGGTCAAAACAGACGAACAACCTGGCGATATCGGTGGATGAGATAATTCTGGAAGCGACAGTCAACATAATGGCGATCGTACGGCTATTGCCCCTTTTTGTGAGACGCGTTGTCATATCCAATCGACGGCTCGTTCGCGCCATTCCCTGAGCGAAAATCAAGGCCGACAAGATCGACGCGAGCGTTCTCGCGAAGCTTCACGCCAGTGGCTTTTTGCCAGAAGTCTGCATGCCGGTTGAAGAAACGGAACGGCTAAGTCGGGCCGTGTCCGAGCGAGTGCAGTTAGTTTCCCAAATGACCCGTCTCAAGAATAGGATCAATTCGGTGCTGCATGCCAATCTGATCCCACCGTAAAATGCGTCTTATTTACAAAGCGTGGGAAGAAATGGCTGGAGGAAAAACCTGTCGCACAAGACCAGCGCTACGTCATCCTCCGCCATTCCGGCGAGCTGGACCGTCTCGGTCTCGAGCTCAAACAGATCGATGAAAACCTTGCACACACAGCGCTCAAGGAGCCGCACGTCAAACAACTGATGACAATCACCGGCGTAAAATTGATCGTTGCTCTGAGCGTTCTGGCGGCAATTGGCGATATCGAGCGCTTCCGGTCTCCTGAACTTCCCTGTGTTTACCGGAGAGTAAAAACTCCAAAGGTGAGCCTTATGACAAAGAAGAAATAAATTCCAGCCTATCCGGCTGAACTTCGCGAACGCGGTGTTCGGCTTTTTCGCGAGAACCGCTCAGAATACACAGGTAACGCCGCTGATCGAGCGATTGCGCGAAGCTCGGCTGTTCTCCGGATAGTCTGCACGTTTGGTGTCAGCCGGCGAAACGTGATGTTGGAGAGCGGGCCGGCCTGACGACCGCTGAGACGGATCGGATCAAAGATCTTGAGCGGGAGGTCGCGAGCTGCGCCAAGCCAAAGAGATTCTGAAGAAGGCATCTGCATATTTTGCCCAGGCGGAGCTCGACCACCCGCTCAAACGACGATCGCCGTCATCGGGGATGGGATGCCCGCTTGTTTAGACAGTCGCGCCGGATACATCCGTCTGATTTTCAGCATGCGTTACAGCCAAAGCTACATGCGGGCCTTCAACGTGTTGTAACGCCTCTGACAGCATTTTGGGCGCAGCCTTCCCGACCGCAATCAGGACGCTGCGCCCGCCACTTGCAGGTGTTGGCAGTGGCGCGACGCATAACTTGCGACGCAGGGCAGTAGCTCGGTCCGCTGCCGACACTGCCTCGGCAAAGATAGCCGAAGCAGTGGTGCGAAGCGTTGTCGTTGAATGGCCCGGCACTACAGGTTCACGCAGCCGCGATTTGACTAGCCTTTTCGACCAGTACTTCGGCCTGACGGATCGAGGCATAGTCGATCAGGCGACCATCCAGAGACACAGCGCCTTTGCCAGCCGATTCAGCCTCGGACATGGCAACGAGTATGCGCTGTGCTTTGGTGACTTCGGCATCTGATGGCGACATGACCTCATTGGCCAGGGCAATCTGGCTGGGGTGGATAGCCCATTTTCCTTCACATCCCAGAACGGCCGCGCGTTTCGCTGCCGCGCGATACCCGTCTGGATCCTGAAAGTCACCAAAGGGCCCGTCGATCGGGCGCAGGCCGTTGGCTCGGGCGGCGACAACCATGCGGGCTAGCGCATAGTGCCACATATCGCCCCAATGCGTCATGCGTCCGCCATCTGCATCCGCATCGGTCAGAACGGAATAGTCGGGGTTTACACCGCCGATGATGGTGGTCCGGGCACGGGTTGAAGCCGCATAATCGGCGACCCCGAAATGCAGGCTTTCGTTGCGTTTGGATGCGGCCGCAATCTCGCTGACATTCTGCATGCCAAGCGCGGTTTCGATGATGTGTTCGAATCCGATCCGTTTCTTGTAACCTTTGGCGTCCTCGATCTGCGTCACCAGCATGTCGACTGCATATACGTCAGCTGCGGTTCCAACCTTGGGGACCATGATCAGGTCCAGGCGATCACCGGCCTGTTCGACCACATCCACCACATCGCGATACATGTAGTGCGTGTCCAGCCCGTTGATCCGCACCGACATGGTCTTGTTGCCCCAGTCGATATCGTTCAGCGCTTCGATGATGTTCTTGCGCGCCTGTTCCTTTTCGTCCGGTGCAACAGCGTCTTCCAGATCAAGGAAGATAACGTCCACATCCGATTTCGCTGCCTTTTCGAACATTCCGGGCTGGCTGCCCGGAACGGCCAGCTCGCTGCGGTTCAGGCGTGCGGGGGCTTGGTCGATGTTGTGAAAGCTCATGGTTTTGGGATCCTTCGTCTTACAGGTTTGGATAGATCGGGAATTTAGCGCAAAGCTCTGCAACCTCGGCTTTGACCTTGGCTTCAACCGCGCCAT
>NZ_JBXWQI010000052.1:0-2285 GCF_059612305.1 Ruegeria sp. CDSA033
GAAGGCAGCGACAGCTTCACATACACCATCACCGACGGGCAGCTCACCGACACCGCAACCGTCAATCTGACCGTGAACCCAGCCCCCCCCGCCAGCACCGCAAGCTCGGACGACTTCTCGGGCGCGGATAACCCTGCACCTGCCAGCTTTATTTTGAGTGGGAGTACGGAAAATGGCCCCGGGGGCGGTAGTGACGAACTCTCTTTTGCAGGCACGGATCGTGCTGTGGTGGTCGATTTGTCTGCCGGTTCTTATACCTATGCTGCGACAGTCCTGCCGAGTGGCGACTCCCTTACTGTTGGCGTGACCGGCAGTGACGTGCCGACATCGATCCTGGAGGGTTACCGTCAGATTCTGTTCGAAAATGTGGTCGCTGCAGGTGGATGGATCGATTACGTGGGCGGCTCCAACAACGGCCCCCAGGGGATGCTGGACACCGACAACGCTGCTGTTATTGGAGTTTCCGTAAGAGATGTCGCCGGGAACGGTGTAGCAGGCGCAGCCGATATCTCAGAAGCAACCGCCGCATACACACCCGACATCGCGCTCATGATGCTCGGGACAAACGACATTTTAGATGTAACGGAATTCCCGGTCGGGTCCGCCGGTGACGATGCGGTGGCCGCGATCCTCGACCACTATGAAACTGCGGTAAACCAGTTCTTTGCAAATGCAGACGCGGGCGCATACCTCGTCGTTTCGACCATTGCGCCACGAATTGACAACGGTCGGGAAGCGATAGCGTCCGAGTATTTGAACCACGGTTACAGCATTGTCGCCGGACAACCTGTCGTAGGAGACGCGGGGAATGGTACTTACATACCTGGGTTGATTAGCAAAATCACCGAATTGCAAGCCACTTACCCCTCACTTTTGCTGTTTGAAAACCCACATGCCGACTTCATCACAGCCGGAAGTCCGGAATCTCTTGACCATCTCAGTGCAGACGATCTGCACTGGACGCAGGATGCAAATGTTGAATACGCAAACGCTCTCTTTGCGTTTTTAGAAAGTGAAGTCGGCATCACGGCAGGCGCACCGGGCAGCACAGCGCAAAACATAGCGTCAGAGGTCACGCATATTTATGGCAGCGACGCCGGCGACCGCCTCACCGGTGACGCAAACGATAACACAATAAATGGCGGCGCGGGTTCAGATCTGATCGAAGGTGGTGCTGGTGCAGACACTTTTGTGCTCGACAGCTCCGCTCTTTCCACTGGAAGCTTCGATCGAATTGTAGATTTCAATCCTGCTGAAGGCGACGTCATTGATGTCAGCGCAATCTCGAACCACCTTGGCCTGTCTGCAGCTCAGGCTCAGTCGTCCTACTTTTTTGAAGGGACCTCAGATGGGGTGAAGCTTATGCTCTCCCACGGTGGCACGACTTACCATCTGGCGACCCTCACCGGCCTAAGCCTGAGCGACGTTAACCTTCTGGATCCGGCCTGGAACATTGCTGGTCCGCAGGGGACTTCTGTGGGGCTTGGGGTGGCTGGTTCAGATGCTTATCTGGAACTTGTCACGCCGGACGGTGATCACAATGTCTGGGGCACCAACAACAACAGTGCACGGGCGGTGCAGGCAATTGCTGACACGGATTTTCAGATTGAAACCCGATTTCTGACCACACCGACCGAACAATTTCAGATGCAGGGTCTGCTGGTTGAACAGGATACAGATAACTGGATCCGGTTCGACACTTTTTCGGACGGCACTGATCTGCGCGCCTTTGTAGCGATCACCATCGGCGGAAGCACTTCCGTGACTGTCAATGTCGTCATCCCCGGCGGCAGTGCCCCGTATCTGCGAGTGGACCGGACCGGCGATACCTGGACCCTGGACTATTCCCAGGATGGAGAGAACTGGACCACTGCCGGCAGCTTTAACCACGCAATGACCGTCAGTCAGGCGGGTGTCTTTGCCGGTAATACCGGCCCGGCAACCGGCTACACCGCGCAGGTGGATTACTTTGAATTTGCCAGTGACCCGATTGCTGATGAGGATGGGACGATCACGCCGGTGAACGATCCGCCTGTTGCAGCCGACGACACTCTGGCGACAGATGAGGATGTGGCGCTGACCATCAATGTGGCGGGCGATCTGCTGGCCAATGACAGTGACCCGAACGGCGATGCGCTGAGCCTGACCGCCTTTACCCAACCCGCCAACGGCACGGTCGCCGACAATGGCGACGGAACCTATACCTATACCCCCAATGCCGGGTTCTCGGGCAGCGACAGCTTCACTTATACCATCACCGACGGCACCAACACTGACACCGCAAC
>NZ_JBXWQI010000053.1:0-2253 GCF_059612305.1 Ruegeria sp. CDSA033
TAGTCACATAAACCAGATGAGCCAGACACTCTCTTAGCCCACGCCGCCATCTGTCCCAAAATCCCTGACGACGGACACGAGTCAAACTCAGCCCGCTGAAACTAGAATTTACATACCGGCCCCAAGAACTTCGAAAGCGGACATCTCACCTGACTTAGAGACTTTTACTGACCGCACATTCCGGTTTGTGGCCGTAGATGTCGAAACAGCAAATCGACAACACAGCAGCATATGCCAAGTAGGGTTGGCTATGGTGTCCACCAGCGGAGATGTTGAGACGGTTGGTATACTGATCGACCCTGAACAAGATTTCGAACGTTCGAATGTCAACCTACACGGGATTGACGAAACTTCAGTAGCCGGGGCTCCCAATTTCAAGGCAGTTATTCAGTCTTTGCGCCCGTTCCTTGAGCGGCATCTTCTGGTGCAACACAGCAATTTCGACAAACAGGCATTTAATGCGGCCAGCAAATTCCACGGTGTTCCAGAATTGAGGGCCAACTGGGTCGATAGCGTCAAAATCGCTAGAAGAGCTTGGCCAGAACTGAAAGGTAATGGTGGCCATGGGTTGGCTAGTTCATAGACTTACCTTGGCTTAAGTTTTGAACACCATGATGCAGAAGAAGATGCACGTGCGGCGGCTGAAGTCGTTCTGGCGGCAGAAGCTGCAACTGGTTCGGATTTCTCCGAACTCTCGAAGTCTAGAAATCAGAATTACCAAACTTCGGTGGCGATTGCTGGCAATCAAAGCGGCGCTCTCTACGGGCATGTTGCTTGCTTTACAGGGCAGTTGAGTATGTCTCGTGTGGAAGCGGCGACAATAGCTGCTGGAGCAGGGATAACCGTAAAGACAAGTGTTTCGAACAAAGTAACGCTTTTGGTTGTTGGAGACCAAGATCTATCGACTTTGGCGGGTCACGACAAAAGCAGCAAGCACCGCCGCGCGGAAGATCTGCAGAGTGAAGGCCATGAAATCAAGATCCTCGGAGAGTCGGAGTTTCTTAAGTTGATCAAGGCCGAATGATGTCTGGTATGAGTGAGCCCTTCAAAGGCGGTACGGCCGTAACGAATGGAATCCATTAAGTTTTCTGATAGTTACACCAAGAGAGAGTTTGCTGGGTCATTGGCAAAAAGGTCCTCGAGGTCAGCCGTGCTGAGTGCCAACTGGTGATACGCCCAAACCGCTTAGGCGATGAGTTCGTGAGGGAAACGGAAGCCTTTTAGGCGAGGAATGGTAGTCGGCCTCATGTCTGCACCGGTTAGCCTAGACCGTGGCGAGGAACAACTTGGCAATTCCCCCGGCTAGTATAACCTGCCGGGGCTTAATGTCACCAACCCCTTGCGATGTGAAACGGTTCGAACGGGAATTACCCGCTCGTTAATTTGATTCGTGACATGCTCGCGTTCCATTTAGCTAATCCTACATTACTTCAATGTCTGAAAAGAACAAGTTGCCATCCTTAAGCCGTGCGCCCTTGTCTTCTTGTAGCATCTGCAGTTTTCCTGATGCGGATGTCTGATCGTTCTGCGAGAGGAAGTCCTCGGTATCCGAAGGTTCCTCGCTTTCTACTCTTTCGGTCCACGAACCGATTACATCTGCATTGACGCCTGATCTAACGCGTACTTTGCTGAAGGATTTGGACCCAATCGAAAAGGTGAAAGGAAGGTCGATGACTGCCTCTCTTCCAAGAAAATCCTTGTCGAGCCGGAGCAAGCGATTTTTTTCAACCAAACTCTCGTCGCGGAGACGGCTGACGCGTTTCATTTGATCGCTCGTTAGCTTACTGCCCGGCTTTTCACCTGGCGCGTCTCCGAAGGGGGCGGCAACGATTCGTGACAAACTAGACGCGCCGGCAAGCGTCAGGCTGCGCGCGATCTTGCCGCGTGAAATCGTTTCTTTGGCTTCGAGCTGTTGGTTTTCCGCAAGGTCGATCAGTGGATCTTCGGATTCGGGATCTGCAACAATGAAATTGCTAGCCCAATCATTGGCTTCTCTGGAAATCAAAAACCCTGTAGCCAACGACTCTCCTTTTAACGCGCTCGCGATCCGAACAGAGCCCTTTTGCGGCACGGCTGCCCGCAGCTGCTGAAGTGCATACGAACGGCCCGTTTGTGTGCCCTTGCATTCAATTATATGAAATTTGCCAGTTATATCTTGAGCAACGAGATCCGGAGATTTCCTAGGGTCAGGACCCATTGATTTCCGCTTGGCTGCGTGATTCACGGTTCGAAAATCGAGCGGTGACCATGTCT
>NZ_JBXWQI010000054.1:0-2190 GCF_059612305.1 Ruegeria sp. CDSA033
ACATCCGTTTCGGGGAAGTCATCGTTGATCTCGTCCATCTCAAGCACGATGTCGTATGGCACCTTCGCCTCGGCCAGCAACACGTTCATGTGGCCCGGCAGACGGCCCGCGACCGGGTGGATCGCAAAGCGCACGTTCTTGCCCTGCGCCCGCAGCTTGCGGACCAGTTCGCTGACCGATTGCTGTGCCTGCGCCACCGCCATGCCGTAGCCGGGGATGATGACAACGCTGTCAGCGTCGTTCAGCGCGGCGGCCACACCGTCGGCTTCGATGGCGATCTGCTCGCCCTCAACCGCCATCTGCTCACCCTGTGGGCCACCAAAGCCGCCCAGGATCACGCTGACAAAGTGACGGTTCATCGCCTTGCACATGATGTAGGACAGGATCGCACCCGACGAGCCCACCAGCGCACCAACCACGATCAGAAGGTCGTTGCCGAGGCTGAAGCCGATCGCCGCAGCCGCCCAGCCCGAGTAGCTGTTCAGCATCGACACAACCACCGGCATGTCGGCACCGCCGATGCCCATGATCAGGTGATAACCGATGAACAGCGCCGCCAGCGTCATCAGGATCAGCGGCAGCAGACCACCGGATGCGGTGTACCAGACCAGGCAGATCAGCGAGAGACCCGCAGCCGCTGCGTTCAGCGCGTGACCGCCCGGCAGCTTGGTTGCCGTAGACGTCACCTTGCCCGCCAGCTTGCCATAGGCCACGACCGACCCGGTAAAGGTGATCGCACCGATGAAGATACCCAGGAACAGTTCCACATGCAGGATTGCCAGCTCGGCCGAGGTTTTCTTGGCGATCAGCTTGGCAAAAGCGCCCAGATTGGACAGGTCCGCCTCTTTCGCGCTGTCGGCAATGGCCATGACCTGCGCCACGTTGCCGATCTCAAAATGCGCGTTGAAGCCCACGAACACAGCTGCCAGACCGACCAGCGAGTGCATCGCGGCCACCAGCTGCGGCATCTCGGTCATCTGCACGCGCTGTGCAACGTACTGACCGATCAGACCACCGCCCGCGATCAGCAGCAGCGACAGCAGCCACAGACCCGAACCGGGGCCAACCAGCGTGGCAAAGACCGCCAGCGCCATACCAACGATGCCATACCAGACCGCACGCTTGGCGCTTTCCTGGTTCGACAGGCCGCCGAGCGATAGGATGAACAGAACAGCCGCAACAACGTAGGCGGCAGTAGTGAAGCCAAATTCCATGTGCCCGGCCTCCTTAAGATTTCTGGAACATGGCGAGCATGCGCCGGGTTACGAGGAAGCCGCCGAAGATGTTGATCCCGGCCATGAAGATGGACAGCGCCGCCAGCAGAATGACCAGGAACGACCCCGATCCGATCTGCATCACAGCCCCAACGATGATGATCGACGAGATCGCGTTGGTGATCGCCATCAGCGGTGTGTGCAGGCTGTGCGCGACGCCCCAGATCACCTGGAAGCCCACAAAAATGGCCAGCACAAAGACGATGAAGTGCTGCATGAAGCTGGCCGGAGCGATCAGCCCCACCAACAGCATCAGCGCGCCACCAACCCCCAGCAGAGTGAACTGCTGTTTGGTCTGCGCCTTGAAGGCTGCAACCTCCTGCGCCTTTTTCTCTTCCGGGGTCAGTTCCTTGACTTCCGGTTTCTTCTGCGCCGCGATCGCCTGCACCTTGGGCGGCGGCGGCGGGAAGGTGATGTCGCCTTCAAATGTCACAGTCGCACCGCGGATCACGTCATCTTCCATGTCGTGATTGATCTGACCGTCCTTTTCAGGCGTCAGGTCGGTCATCATGTGACGGATGTTGGTCGCGTACAAAGACGAGGACTGCGCCGCCATCCGGCTGGGGAAGTCGGTATAACCGATGATGGTCACGCCATTGTCGGTCACGATCTTCTCATCCGCCACGGTCAGCTTGCAGTTGCCGCCCTTTTCCGCCGCAAGGTCAACAATGACCGAGCCCGACTTCATCGCCTCGACCATATCCTTGGTCCAAAGCTCGGGCGCTTCGCGGTTCGGGATCAGCGCGGTGGTGATCACGATGTCTATCTCGGGTGCCAGCTCGCGGAACTTGGCCAGCTGCGCCTCGCGGAATTCCTCGGATTGAACGCTGGCATAACCGCCGGTGGCGGCACCGTCCTGCTGATCCTCACTGAAATCCAGATAGACGAACTCGGCCCCCATCGATTCGACCTGTTC
>NZ_JBXWQI010000055.1:0-1686 GCF_059612305.1 Ruegeria sp. CDSA033
GTTGCCAAGGCCGATCTGGGTGCGGAAAATGTCGACGCAGTCAACTCGGGCTGTGCCAACCTGGGCCGTCACATCGAGAACGTGAAATCCTTTGGCGTGCCGGTTGTGGTTGCCATCAACCACTTCGTCACCGACACCGATGCCGAAGTGCAGGCGGTCAGCGACTATTGCGCCGAGCATGGGGTTGAGGCGGTTCTGTCGCGTCACTGGGAGCTGGGCTCGGAAGGCTCTGCGCCGCTGGCCGAGAAGGTTGTCGAGATCGTCGAAGGCGGCAGTGCCAACTTCGCACCGATCTATCCCGATGACATGCCGCTGTTCGAGAAGATTGAAACCATCGCCAAGCGCATCTACCGCGCCGACGAGGTTCTGGCCGACAACAAGATCCGCAACCAGCTGCGTGAGTGGGAAGAGGCCGGATACGGCAATCTGCCGGTCTGCATGGCCAAGACGCAGTATTCGTTCTCGACCGATCCCACTTTGCGCGGCGCGCCCACCGGCCATTCGGTTCCGGTGCGTGAGGTGCGCCTGAGCGCGGGGGCCGGCTTCATCGTGGTTGTCTGCGGTGAGATCATGACCATGCCCGGTCTGCCACGCAAACCAGCTGCGGAAACCATCTGCCTCAATGACGCAGGTGAGATCGAGGGCTTGTTCTAAGCCGCCGAATAGGACATCTCGTGGTCCGGGGTTTTCCCGGGCCATGAGGAGATCGCGATGCCCACTCTGACACCGCCGCAAGACTGTGCAACGATGCAGGATCTGCGGGTTCAGATCGACAAGCTGGACCGCCAACTGATCGAAATGTTGGTGGCGCGCGCAGGCTACATTGACCGCGCGTCCGAGCTGAAGCCGGGCGAGGGCCTGCCTGCCCGTATCCCGGACCGTGTCGAAGACGTGGTGCACCGCGTGCGCACAAGCTCGGCCGAGTTGGGAATGGATCCGGATTTGGCCGAAAGACTGTGGCGCATGCTGATTGACTGGTCGATTGCACGTGAGGAACGTGTTCTCGGCCCGGACTGAATGACCGGGCGCTTCACGCGCCCAATCCGTTTTTGAAAGAAGGGATCAAAGGATGGTAGCCCAGGTTATCGACGGCAAGGCCTTTGCGGCCAAAGTGCGCGCGCAAGTGGCCGATCAGGTTGCAAAGCTGAAAGAGGAAAACGGCATCACCCCCGGCCTGGCCGTGGTTCTGGTCGGCGAAGACCCGGCCAGTCAGGTCTATGTCCGCTCCAAGGGCAAGATGACCGTCGAGGTCGGCATGAACTCGTACGAGCACAAGCTGGATGTCGATACCTCGGAAGAGGACCTGCTGGCGCTGGTCGACACGCTGAACAACGATCCGGCTGTGCATGGCATTCTGGTTCAATTGCCGCTGCCCAAGCATCTGAACGAAGATCTGGTGATCAATTCGATTGACCCGGCCAAGGATGTGGACGGGTTCCATATCTCCAACGTGGGCCTCTTGGGCACCGGTCAGAAATCGATGGTGCCCTGCACCCCGCTGGGCTGTCTGATGATGCTGCGTGACCACCATGGCTCATTGTCGGGCATGGATGCGGTTGTGATCGGACGCTCGAACATCGTGGGCAAGCCGATGGCGCAGCTGCTGCTGGGCGACAGCTGCACCGTGACCATCGCGCACAGCCGCACCAAGGATCTGCCCGACGTGGTGCGCCGCGCCGATATCGT
>NZ_JBXWQI010000056.1:0-1555 GCF_059612305.1 Ruegeria sp. CDSA033
TTGTCTGACGTCAGGGCCAATGGGACAGTTTAGGTCGCTTTGATAAGAGAGGTTTTCTGGCACATCGTAACCACCAAGGAGTGGATATGAGATAGGTCAAAGTGTTAAGCGTTTGATCCAGTGGATCAAACGTAGCGCATGACCGTAACCAAGCGGAGCCACGGCGAGAAGGTTGTCAGAGACATCCGTCGAGCAACACGCAAACAGTACTCTTCCGAAGAGAAGATCCGGATCGTGCTGGATGGCCTAAAGGGCGAGGATAGCATTGCAGAGCTGTGTCGCCGCGAGGGCATAGCGCAGAGCTTGTATTACAGCTGGTCCAAGGAGTTCCTCGAAGCTGGGAAGAAGCGCCTTGCTGGCGATACGGCTCGTGCGGCGACCTCGACGGAGGTCAAGGATCTGCGTCGTGAGGCTCGCGACCTGAAAGAGGTTGTTGCCGAGCAGGCCCTTGAGTTGCGGCTGCTCAAAAAAAGCATGATCGGGGATGGGGGCGACGACGAATGAGGTATCCCGCATCTGAGAAGCTGGAGATCATCCGCCTCGTGGAAGGGTCGCATCTGCCGACCAGGCGTACGCTGGACAAACTCGGCATCCCCAGAACCACTTTCTATCGCTGGTATGACCGATATCTGGCTGGCGGCCCCGAGGCGCTTGAGGATCGCAGCCCCAAGCCGTCGCGGGTCTGGAACCGCATTCCCGAGCCGGTTCGAGAGAAGATCAAGGACTTGGCCCTGAAGGAAAGCGAGCTGTCGCCGCGCGAGTTGGCTGTGCGCTTCACCGACACGGAAAAGTATTTTGTGTCAGAGGCTTCAGTCTATCGCATACTCAAGTCTTATGACCTAATCACCAGCCCAGCCTATGTGGTTCTGTCGGCCGCAGATGAGTTTCACGACAAAACCACTCGGCCGAACCAACTCTGGCAGACCGACTTCACTTACCTGAAGGTCATCGGTTGGGGCTGGTTCTACCTGTCGACCATCCTCGATGATTACAGCCGCTACATCATCGCTTGGAAGCTTTGTACGACGATGAAGTCGGGCGATGTGACCGACACGCTGGTCATGGCGCTGCAAGCCTCAGGTTGTGATCAGGCAACGGTTCTGCACAAGCCACGGCTGCTCAGCGACAACGGGTCCAGTTACATCTCCTGCGAGTTGGCCGATTGGCTGGAGGACCGGCAGATGGATCATATTCGAGGTGCTCCGTATCACCCGCAAACTCAGGGCAAGATCGAGCGATGGCACCAGACCCTGAAGAACCGCATCCTGCTGGAAAACTACTATCTGCCCGGCAATCTCAGGCAACAGATCAATGCCTTTGTCGATCATTACAACCATCGACGCTATCACGAGAGCCTACAAAACCTCACCCCGGCCAATGTCTACTTCGGGCGCGAACAGACCATCTTGCAACAAAGAGAAAGGATCAAACGAAAGACCATCGAAACGCGACGCTTGCTTCACCGCAAATCCGCCGCATAGTCACATAAACCAGATGAGCCAGACACTCTCTTAGCCCACGCCGCCATCTGTCCCAAAATCCCTGACGACGGACA
>NZ_JBXWQI010000057.1:0-1273 GCF_059612305.1 Ruegeria sp. CDSA033
CGGATTTTTCACCCAGTCCCTGTCTGACCGTGATCCCGAGCTGTTCGGCTCGATCACATCCGAGCTGGGTCGTCAGCGCGACGAGATCGAGTTGATCGCATCCGAAAACATCGTCTCTGCCGCCGTGATGGAAGCACAAGGCTCGGTGATGACCAACAAATACGCCGAAGGCTATCCCGGACGGCGTTACTATGGCGGCTGTCAGTACGTGGACATCGCCGAGAACCTGGCCATCGACCGCGCCAAAGAGCTGTTTGGCTGCGGCTTTGCCAACGTGCAGCCGAACTCAGGCTCTCAGGCCAACCAGGGCGTGTTCCAGGCACTGATCCAACCCGGCGACACCATTCTGGGCATGAGCCTGGACGCAGGCGGTCACCTGACCCACGGCGCCCGTCCCAACCAGTCGGGCAAGTGGTTCAATGCGGTGCAGTATGGCGTCCGCAAAGAAGACAACATGCTGGACTATGATCAGGTCGAGGCGCTGGCAAAAGAACACCAGCCCAAGCTGATCATCGCCGGTGGCTCGGCCATTCCGCGACAGATCGACTTTGCCCGCATGCGCCAGATCGCCGACATGGTCGGCGCCTACCTGCACGTGGACATGGCGCACTTCGCCGGTCTGGTGGCAGCGGGTGAGCACCCCAGCCCCTTCCCGCATGCGCACGTGGCGACCACCACCACGCACAAAACCCTGCGCGGCCCGCGTGGTGGCATGATCCTGACCAATGATGAAGATATCGCTAAGAAAGTGAATTCGGCTATCTTCCCCGGCATTCAGGGCGGCCCGCTGATGCACGTGATTGCGGCCAAAGCCGTGGCCTTTGGCGAGGCGCTGCAGCCTGCGTTCAAGGATTACATCAAGCAGGTCGTCGTGAACGCACAGGCGCTGTCGGACCAGCTGATCAAGGGTGGTCTGGACACGGTGACCCACGGTACCGACACCCATGTGGTGCTGGTCGATCTGCGACCCAAGGGCGTGACCGGCAACATTGTCGACAAGGCTCTGGGCCGGGCACATATCACCTGCAACAAGAACGGCGTGCCGTTTGATCCGGAAAAACCGACCATTACGTCGGGCATCCGTCTGGGCTCCCCCGCCGGCACCACCCGCGGCTTTGGCGAGATCGAGTTCCGCCAGATCGCCGACTGGATCATCGAGGTGGTCGACGGTCTGGCCGCCAATGGCGAAGACGGCAATGGCGCGGTTGAAGCCAAGGTCAAAGCCGAGGTTGCAGAGCTTTGCGCTAAATTCCCGATCTATCCAAACCTGTAA
>NZ_JBXWQI010000058.1:0-1041 GCF_059612305.1 Ruegeria sp. CDSA033
CAACCGGGGGTTTTGCCCAATGAGCTATAAATCGGACATTGAAATCGCGCGCGAGGCGCAGAAGAAGCCTATTCAGGAAATCGGCGCCAAGATTGGCATCGATTCTGCTGATCTGCTGCCCTATGGCCATGACAAGGCGAAGGTGAGCCAGGACTTCATCAACTCGGTCCAGGGTCGCGAAGACGGCAAGTTGATCCTGGTCACCGCGATCAACCCGACGCCTGCGGGTGAGGGCAAGACGACCACGACCGTGGGTCTGGGTGATGGTCTGAACCGCATTGGCAAGAATGCGATGATCTGTATCCGCGAAGCCTCGCTGGGCCCGAACTTTGGCATGAAGGGCGGCGCCGCGGGTGGCGGTTACGCGCAGGTTGTTCCGATGGAGGAAATGAACCTGCACTTTACCGGGGATTTCCACGCGATCACCTCGGCGCATTCGCTGCTGTCGGCGATGATCGACAACCACATCTACTGGGGCAATGAAGCCGAGATCGATGTCCGCCGCGTCGCATGGCGTCGCGTGGTCGACATGAATGACCGTGCTCTGCGTCAGATCACGGCGTCCCTGGGTGGTGTGTCGAACGGCTTCCCGCGCGAAACCGGCTTTGACATCACCGTGGCGTCCGAGGTCATGGCGATTCTGTGCCTGTCCAACGACCTGAAGGATCTGGAAAAGCGTCTGGGTGACATCATCGTGGCCTATCGCCGCGACAAGACCGCTGTTTACTGCCGCGACATCAAGGCCGAAGGCGCAATGACCGTGCTGCTGAAGGACGCGATGCAGCCGAACCTGGTGCAGACGCTGGAAAACAACCCGGCATTCGTCCACGGTGGCCCGTTCGCCAATATCGCGCACGGCTGTAACTCGGTCATTGCCACCAAGACTGCTTTGAAAGTGGCTGACTACGTTGTGACTGAGGCTGGCTTTGGGGCCGATCTGGGCGCCGAGAAGTTCATGAACATCAAGTGCCGTAAGGCGGGCATCGCGCCGTCTGCAGTGGTGCTGGTTGCCACCGTGCGTGCGATGAAGATGAACGGCGG
>NZ_JBXWQI010000059.1:0-1006 GCF_059612305.1 Ruegeria sp. CDSA033
GCTGCGGTCGCGACACTGATCACTTCAAATGGCAGGTGTGCGCAGAAGGCTGACTTCCGTAATGGGGTCTTCTCTGCCAAGCGTCTTTTTCTCAAGAAGAAGCAACCTCCTACGATAGTGGCGTGGAGGTGCAGCGGATCAATGGCCTGTTTTTTCACTGGGGGCCCGCCCCGGGCGCCAGTCCATTGAGAGGCTGGATCGGTATGCGAGGTGAGCTTCGGCTTCACCGGGCTTGAACTTGCTTCCTGATTGGGAAATGAGCGGCGTCGGAACAGACGCCGTCCCTTACAATGTCAGTATAAAGGGGTCATCTCCAAGCTTCCCGGTTCGGGAGTAACGACAATCAAATTAGGTAAGATTTGAACTCCTTTGCTCTCTATCAGTGAAGCTCTTAGTTCATGCTCACCTTGTGAAGCTGGGACTCTCACACGACGCCGGTCACCTATTTTCCCGGTGGCATAATAGGAAGTGTGGCGTTTGAAAGTGGTGTCCGCCGACCAGCTCCAAGAACCTTCCCAATGAAAGGCTTTTATTTTTCGTACGTTGCGGGGGATCTTCTTTGTTTCATCGACGGTACATTTCAAATTCAGTGTTTGCTTTTTATCGGTGAACTTGAAGTTGATATTTGCCGGTACGCTGAACGTCCCCTTCTGAGCACCCATCGCATAGCTGCAAGTTGGTGAGAATCCATCCGCGAAACCTATGAACCTAACAGGGAACTCCACGGGGTTTCCTTGAAATGGTACGGTAGGAGGCTCAGTGCTGTTAGTTGTACAAGCGGTAAGCGCGCCAAACATAATCAATGCCAGTCTTTTCACAGATTTACTCTCTCTATAGTAGATGCATGACACCGTCGCTCTACCGTTTGAATTGGGACAATAATGTGGCTTTGGCGTACACTTCTTTGGAAATAAGCCCTGAAAAACTTATGCTTAAACTTAATGTGCATTACGCCGTTTCCGCGCTGCCATCTTGCGGCAACCATCCTTGCAATACTTGGCGCCCA